>JAHEEG010000002.1 GCA_024640825.1 Gammaproteobacteria bacterium | reverse complement strand
ATCTTCACGCTGCTCGTCACACCGAGCAGTTCGTAGCAACGAGTCGTGAGGCCGGTGGCGCGTTCAAATTGACGACCCTCGCGCCGGTAATCCTCGGGCATGAGTTCTGCGCGGAAGTCGTTGATTATGGCCCGGGCACACCGCGGGAACTGGCTCCGGGGACTCTAGTCTGTTCGGTACCTGTGCTGTTGCGCGGTCGCGCCCTTGGGCTTGGCTACTCGGAAGAGGTTCCCGGTGGCTTTGCCGAATATATGGTTTTGTCAGGTTCGCTGATGGTCCCCGTGCCCAACGGCCTGCCGGCATCCCATGCAGCCCTGACCGAGCCCATGGCTGTGGGACGTCACGCTGTTGCCAAGGCGGGGCTGAGTGGTCGGGAAACTATCCTCGTCATGGGTTGCGGCCCGGTCGGCCTTGCGGTAATCGCTGCGCTGCGGGCGGAGGGCGCGGGACCGGTGATCGCGGCGGACTTCTCTCCGCGACGCCGCCAACTGGCAGAGCAGATGGGGGCGCACGAGGTTATGGATCCCGCGCAGTTGAGCCCCTTTGAGAGTCGGGAATTTCCCGCGCAAGGGCAAACGGTGATCTTCGAGTGCGTCGGCATTCCTGGCATGCTGGATCAGATCTTTCTGGGTGCTCCGCAGGATGCTCGTATCGTGGTGGTGGGCGTCTGTCTCGAAATGGACCAGAGCCGACCGCTCATTGCCATCAACAAAGAGCTTTCCGTGCAGTATGTGCTTGGCTACAGCCTGGAGGAATTTGCCCAAACGCTGAACCTCATCGCTGAAGGACGGATAGACGTTGAGCCGGTCATTACGGGGACCGTTGGTCTTGACGGCGTTGCCGATGCTTTCAGCGATCTCGCCGATCCGGAGCGCCATGCCAAGGTGCTGGTCAGGCCCTGGTTGAAGGACGGCAGTGATGGGGATCTGGCCTCAGGCCCAGTTGATGATCAACGACGGTAACCACCGGCAATGAACCCGACGTCAAGCTGTGGCCCCGATAGACGTTCCTCTCCAAGTTCGGACTCGGTCAGCAAACGTAAACTCGCGTTAGCGGGTAACCGTTCCCGGCGGCTTACGAGAACCGTTCTGCTGGGCTCGGCAGTCGTATTTCTAGCGATCGCCTGGTTGGCCAGAGAGCTGGAACTGGATACCGCCGAACTCCGTGGTTATCTGATAACCAGCCTGCTGCTGGTGGCGGCTGTGGTGCTGCTTGCAGTCCTGATGGCGGGCTTGATCGGCCTGGTCCGTCGCTTCTTGCGGTAATGCGACCGTCCAACCGAAACGGGCCCCTGATGGGGTCGCATCACGGGTCTCGCCTGACCGGGTCGCCTGACCGGGTCGCCTGACCGGGTCGTCCGATAGGGTCTGCTCAGGGCAGATCTGCCAGGAAGCGCTCCATGCGCGGCGCGTAGTAGTTATCGTAGTCCAGCGAAAAGGCCACCGTTCTTGCCCGTCCGAGTATGCGATCTCGCGCGATGAAGCCGATGACCCGCGAATCTCTGCTGTTGTCTCTGTTGTCGCCCAACATCAGATAGTGGTCTTCGGGAACCTGGGTCGGAGAAAAGTTTCCGATAAAGCCTGAACTGCCGTCGGAACGGAGCAGTACGTAACGCTCGCTGCCGAGAAGCTGTTCGCGAAACAAACTGTAGCCCAGCATGGGAACGAATAAACTCGGTCTCTGCTCGATCGGAGGTACCTGTTCGTAGGTTGCGGCAACACCGTTGACGATGAGCCGATTGTCCCGCAGGGTCACCTCGTCACCCGGGAGGGCCACGATG
Organism: Gammaproteobacteria bacterium; assembly: GCA_024640825.1. Classification (GTDB taxonomy): domain Bacteria; phylum Pseudomonadota; class Gammaproteobacteria; order Pseudomonadales; family Azotimanducaceae; genus UBA7803. The sequence continues at coordinate 68,455 of JAHEEG010000002.1, read as the reverse complement.
CGTTTTACCAGCAGTCGATCATCCTCCGGCGAGGTGAACGTGACCACATCTCCGCGTTCAGGTTCATGCCAGCGGGCCAGTCGATGAAGTGTGAACGGGACTCGAAGGTCATAGGCGAGCTTGTCGACGACGATTCGATCACCAACCAGAATCGACGGCAGCATGGAACCCGAGGGCACCTGATTCCAGTCCGCCACCGCGGAGCGGAACACCAGCATGACGGCGATAAAGGCCAGAAACCCGCGCCACTCGCGCCACATTGTGTTGACTCGGTTGTTCATGATCAGGTTGGCTGTTCGGTTCGTCAGGCTCGATGCTGGTCGTCGAAAGCCGCTTTCTGTTCTGGCGAAGCCTCTGTCTGATAGCGACTTTTCCACTCGCCGTACGGCATGCCATAGACCCGTTCGCGCGCATCTTCGTAGTCCATTTTAATGCCAGCGTCGTCACATGCGGCTTTAAACCACTTCGAAAGGCAGTTACGGCAGAAACCGGCGAGATTCATGAGGTCGATGTTCTGCACATCGGTTCGTTCTCCGAGATGCGCCAGAAGCCGACGAAATACCGCTGCCTCAATCTCGGTCTGCTGGTCCTGATTCATTTGTGGATATCCTTTGCTCAGAATTCAACTCTACTCTTCGTACATCTTAACTAAAGCGTGGCTCCGGCAAAACGAGACATCGATCTGCTGATACAGGGTTCTGCTCAAACTCTGCAGCGCCGACGTTTAGAAATCATGCGAGAACCGGCGGGCTGTGCTTCAATTTCCCCGTTAAGGCAAACCAGGAGAAGCACTGTGGAATGGGTGTCCAGTCCGGAGATCTGGGTCGCGTTCGCGACCCTTGCGGTGCTCGAGATCGTTCTCGGGATAGACAACATCATATTCATTTCCATCCTCACGGGACGCCTGCCCCCACAGCAGCGGGCCCGGGCCCGCTTTCTGGGACTTGCGCTTGCCATGATCATGCGCATCCTGCTCTTGCTTTCGCTGGCCTGGATCATGCAACTTACGACGGACCTTTTCGTCATCATCGGGGAAGGGATATCCGGCAGAGATCTGATATTGCTGTTCGGCGGCGCGTTTCTCATCGCCAAAGCCACTCGCGAGGTTCACAACAGCCTGGAGGGTGAAACACACGAGCATTCCACGGGTGGCGCTGTCAGCATGGGCGGCGTGCTGGCTCAGATAGCCGTTGTCGACGTGGTGTTTTCGCTGGATTCGGTGATCACCGCTGTCGGTATGGTCAAGGACGTCGAGGTCATGGTGGCGGCAGTCATCACCGCGGTCTTGGTGATGATGCTTGCGGCAGGTGCGATCTCCAGATTCGTCGAGGACCATCCGACGATAAAGATGCTTGCGCTGTCTTTTCTCATTCTGGTGGGTTTTACCCTTATCGGCGAGGGGCTGGATTTGCATACGCCCAAGGGATATATCTATGCCGCCATGGCTTTCTCATTCGGTGTGGAGATGCTCAACATACGCGCCAAGAAGTCGCGTGCAGATCACGTGCAACTTCGCAAAGCGCAACTTGCCGACCTAGTGGGCGGAAACGATCGGGCCACCCAGTAGAGGATCGGTAGCTTTACGGGTCGGAGATTCATTGAAAATCGTTGGCCGCACTCATACGGGCCTGGTGCGCTCGCGAAACGAAGATGCTATCGGCTGGCGGCAGGATCTCGGTCTGGCTGTGCTGGCTGACGGTATGGGCGGGCTGCGCGCGGGTGATGTTGCCAGTGGCGAAGCCGTGCGCAGCGTGCTGCAGGAACTGGGTGGGCGTCTGCTGTTGGGTGAACGCGTCAGCGGGGCAATGCTGGTGGAGGCTGTTCGGGTAGCCAATCACAGGGTCTGGTCGCTGCACCGGAATCGACCGGGTGCGACGATGGGCACGACTATCGTAGTAGCCGCCTTCACTGAAGATGGCCGTTGTCTGGTCAGCCATGTGGGGGATTCTCGTGCCTACAGGCTGCGTGACAGAACCCTGCAACAGCTCACGGTTGATCACAGCCTGGTTCAGCGGCGGGTAGATGAGGGGGAATTGAGCCGGGAGCAGGCCCATCGCGCGCCGGACCGCAACGTGATAACCCGAGCGCTTGGTCTCGAGGTCGATATTCCATTGGAACATCTGGAGTTTGCACTTCGGCCCGGAGACCTTGTCCTGCTGTGCAGCGACGGTCTCTCGGAGATGCTCTCCGATACCCTCATCGCGGCAGAGCTGATGCGCCTTTCTAAAGGCGCGCTGGATGCAGCAGCCTGTGCGGACGCCCTGCTTCAGTCCGCCAATGCTGCCGGGGGTGCGGACAACATTTCGGTGGTTCTGATGCAGGCTTGATAGGTGGCGGCCGCGCGAATGAAACGCCCCGAGTTTGGAGGTCAAAGCCTTGAGATACCTCTTATGTATAATGCGCTACCTCATATGCCCACTGGAAGGCCTGTTGAGACAGTCTGCCGCTGGCCTTTCAGGCGGGTCTGTGAGAGCAACGTGGAAGACATCCAGCTGCGGAAAATTAGATGCAGGTTCAGGACATCATAGAGCGCAAACTTGCCGGTCGCTTCGACCTTCAGCACCTGGAGGTAATCAACGAGAGCAGTGGGCATAACGTAGCCCCAGGGTCCGAGACTCATTTCAAGGTGGTGTTGGTAGCGTCAGATTTTCAGGGCCAGCGACTTCTGGCGCGTCACCGGCAGGTGAACGAGGCGCTGAGCGCTGAGCTTGCGGGAGGTGTGCACGCCCTTGCTGTTCACACCTATACGGAAGGGGAGTGGCGGGATCGCTTTGGAGAGGCTCCCCTGTCTCCGCCCTGTCTGGGCGGTAAGGCGTCCGAGCAGCCAAAAACAGGCGATCAGGAGGCGCGCTGATGTCTGCGGTAATCACCTTCTACCGTTTCGTTGTGCTCAATGACCTGGAATCACTGCGCAGTTCGCTGTATGACAACGCTGCAGGTCTGGCGCTGAAAGGGACCATCCTGCTGGCTGAAGAAGGCATTAACGGCACGCTGAGCGGCGAGCCGGCTGCCTTGGAAGCTTTTCGTCAGATCCTGGTGGCCCAGGATGCTTTCGTGGACATGGCATTCAAGCGCTCGACGGCAAGCCCGGACAACCCGGTGTTCTACCGGCTCAAGGTGCGCATCAAGCCGGAGATCGTGAGTTTTCGTCAGCCCGGGCTCGATCCGGCCCGTCTAACAGGACAGCGGGTTGACGCCGAGCGCTGGAACCAGCTGCTGGATGATCCCGACGTGCTGGTCATCGATACCCGCAACAGTTACGAAATCGATATCGGTACTTTCCCGGGCGCCGTGAATCCGCAGACTCGATCGTTCAGAGAGTTTCCGGACTATGTCCGGCAGCAGATGGATCCGGAACGGCATCCCCGGGTTGCCATGTTTTGCACCGGAGGCATTCGCTGCGAGAAAGCCACGGCTTTCATGCTCGAACAGGGGTTCGAATCGGTGTATCAGCTCGATGGCGGTATCCTTGGCTATCTCGAGACGGTAAGCGCGCAGGAAAATCGCTGGCGGGGGGAATGCTTCGTGTTTGATCAGCGGGTTTCGGTAGACGCCGGGCTTGCAGAAGGCGGTTACCAGCAGTGCTATGCCTGTCGTCGTCCGCTTTCAGACGAAGACCTGGTCTCTTCCGAATACCGGGAAGGAATCAGCTGCCCCCACTGCGTCCACGAGCAGAGCCCCGCTCAGCGCGCCGGGTTTGCGGAGCGCCGCCATCAGGTGCGGCTGGCAGAGGCTCGGGGTGAACAGCACTTAGGCCGGCCTCAGAGAGAGTCTCAGGACGGCGGGGTGAGCAGAGGTTCCAGATGAGGCCATACGGTCTCTAGCATCAGCGGCTGAGCCTCGGCAGTGGGATGAATGCCGTCGCTCTGCATCATCTCTGGGGTCAGCGCGACGGGCTCAAGGATAAAAGGAACCAGAGGTACCTCGGTCTGGTCCGATACGCTGCGAAAAAGGTTGGAAAACTCCCGGGTATACCGGGGCCCATAGTTGGGCGGGATCTGCATGCCGACCAGCAGAACCTGGCTGCGGGCCTGCAAGCCTAAAGCAACCATTTCGAGGATGTTTTCGCGGATCCGCTCGATGGGGTAGCCGCGCAGGGCGTCGTTGCCGCCGAGCTCGATGATGAGCACCTCCGGGTCGTGAGTCTCGAGGCTGGCGGACAATCGGGCCAGGCCACCGCCGGTGGTCTCGCCGCTGATGCTGGCATTGACGACGCGCCACGGCGGGCTCAGACCCGCCACCCGTTCGGCAAGTCGGGACACCCATCCCTGTTCGCGTTGAATACCGTAGGCGGCGCTGATACTGTCGCCCAGCACAAGAATCGTTGGTTGAGCGGTCGCCAGAGCGGTTGGCGACGCCGACATCAGCGCGAACAGCGCGAACAGCGCCGTCAGGCGCGCCAAGGCGCCCATACGCAGTCGCAGGAAGTAAGTTGGTATGAGCCAGCGGATCATCGAAGCCAAATCTGTTGAGAAAATTGTCGCTACGTCTGAAGGTGAGCTTGTCATACTGGACGGCGTAGATCTGGAAATCAATGCAGGAGAGAGCGTGGCGATTGTTGGAGCTTCCGGTTCCGGCAAGACCACTCTGCTCGGAATTCTGGCGGGGTTGGACCTACCCACCGGCGGATCCGTGACTCTGGTAGGCAACGAAATCACCGGCCTTGATGAAGAAGCCAGAGCGCGTATTCGCGGCGAGCAGGTAGGCTTCGTTTTCCAGACATTTCAACTGCTCGGCAGCCTGACAGCCCTGGAGAACGTCATGCTCCCCGGCGAGCTTCACGGTGAGAATGACGCTCAGGATGAAGCGCGGAGGCTGCTGGATAAGGTTGGGCTCGGCGCGCGCATGGGCCACTATCCGCGGCAGCTGTCGGGAGGAGAACAGCAGCGGGTTGCCATCGCTCGCGCGTTCGCGTCCCGGCCTAACGTGCTGTTCGCCGATGAGCCTACGGGCAATCTGGATACCGTAACCGGACAGAAAATCATCGACCTGATCTTCGAGCTCAACGCCGAGTTTGCAACCACGCTGGTGCTGGTTACCCACGACGACCGGCTGGCGCAGCGCTGCCAGCGGGTGGTAGAGCTGGTGGCAGGGAGCGTGCGGACATGAAGTTCCGACTGATTTTACGCCTGGCCTGGCGTGACTGGCGTAGCGGCGAACTCGGGTTGCTGCTCGTGGCTCTGCTGGTCGCCGTGGGTACGGTAACGTCAGTGGCGCTGCTGGTAGACCGACTGCAGCAGGCGTTGCTGTCCGAGTCTTCCGATTTCCTGGCTGCCGATCGCTACATCGGCGGCAGTCGGCCGGTTCCCGACACTTTCCGCGACGCGGCCCGGGAGCGAGGCCTGGAAACCACCGATACCATGCTGTTCGCCTCCATGATATACGCTGGAGACGGGAACCAACTGGTGAGCGTGAAGGCCGTGTCCCCCGGCTACCCCCTCAGGGGTACCCTGATTGTGGCTGACGTGCCTTTTACCCCCGGGCAGCCGACAAAGGCGCTGCCGGCTCCGGGGGAGCTGTGGATGGATGCCCGTCTGTTCCCGGCCCTGGGACTCAGCGTTGGCGACGACGTCGAGGTCGGTCTGGCCCGCCTGAAGGTGACCCGGGTTCTGGTCCGGGAGCCGGATCGCGGCGGCAGCGTGTACGATCTCGGCCCTAGGGTTCTGATGAACATGGAAGATGTGCCGGCCACGGAAGTGGTACAACCTGGCAGCCGCATCTCCTACCGACTTCTGCTGCGAGGCGAAGAAAGCGATCTGGAGGCGCTGAAAGAGGCCCTGCCGCTGGCCCCCAACTATCGCTGGCGAGGTATCCGGGACAGTAGTCCGTCCATCGGCGCGGCTCTGGATCGCGCAGAATCCTTCCTGCTGCTGGGGGGGCTTCTCGGAGTGCTTCTGGCGGGGGTTGCCGTAGCTCTGTCGGCCCATCGCTATGCCCGCCGCCACTACGATCACGTCGCCATTCTCAAAACCCTGGGCGCCACGCCCGGAGAGATTCTTCGAGCTTTCGTGCTCCTGCTCGGTGTGGTTGGTGTCGTGGCCGCTGTCCTCGGTATGTTGGCCGGCTCAGGGTTGCACCTGGCGATGGTGGCTGTTCTGGGTTCTGTCGTGCCTATGGCGTTGCCGCTACCCACTGCCCGACCATTTCTGCTCGGTGCCGCAACAGGTTTGATCTGCGCCCTCGCGTTCGCGTTACCGCCGCTTCTGCATCTTTACAAGATATCGCCGATGCGTGTCATCCGCCGAGATCTGGGCAACGCGCCCCCGTCGCAGATTGCCAGCTATGCCGGCGCCGCGCTGGGCAGTCTCGGATTGCTGATCTGGTATAGCGGCAGCCTTGCCCTCACGTTCTGGACCCTGGTCGGCAGCGCGGCGGTGCTGCTGCTTTTCGGGGGGCTTGCCCTGTTGCTCCTGCGCGGTGGCCGGGTCATCGGCATGCAGGCGGGTAGTGGATGGCGCCTGGCGTTGGCGGGGCTGCAACGCAGGCGACGGGAAAACGTCGGCCAGATTCTGATCTTCGGTCTGGCGATCATGCTGCTGCTGATCCTGACGCTGCTGCGAACAGCGCTGCTCGACGAGTGGCAGGACCAGGTGCCGGAAGACGCACCCAATCACTTTGTGATGAACATCATCCCGGATCAGGTGGACGAGCTGTCTGCCATGCTGGATAGCGTGGCCGAGGGTCACGGCGGTTTTTTCCCTATGATCCGGGGACGCATTGTGCGGGCGAATGGGTTGGATTCGCAGGCCTGGGAAAGTGCCCGGGCTCCCCAGGCAGTGGAAGGGCCGCGCATGGAGTCCGAACGCAATCTTACCTGGGCAGTTGAGCTGCCGCAGGATAACCGTCTGGTCAGCGGCAGCTGGTGGTCCGAGGGAGACCCCCGGGCACTGGTGTCGCTGGAACAGGACTATGCTGAGAATCTTGGCCTCAGCGTGGGCGACACTTTGGTCTTTGATATCGCCGGCGAATTCGTAGAAGTCGAAGTCGCCAACCTGCGCCGTCTGGACTGGGAGAGCATGCGGCCCAATTTCTTCATCATATTTTCACCGGGGGTCCTTGAGGACTATCCGTCCACCTGGTTGACCAGCTTCTATCTCAAGCCGGAGCAGAAAACATTTCTCAACGAGCTGCTCGCCCGTTTTCCCACGGTGACGGTGATCGAGGTCGACGCCATCATTACCCAGGTTCAGAGCATCATCCGTCGGGTCACGCAGGCCGTCGAACTGGTGCTGGGCCTGGTTGTGGCAGCAGGTTGTCTGGTTTTGGTGGCAAGCATTCAGGCCAGCCGGGACACGCGCATGCATGAACATGCTCTGATCCGGACTTTGGGAGGTTCGCGACGGCTCATTGCCAGCTCGCTCGCGGCCGAGTTTGCCATTCTGGGGCTGTTTGCCGGAATCGTGGCGGTAGTGGGTTCCGAAATTACCGTGGCCGTTCTGCAGCATCAGGTGTTCGAGCTGGGCGCGCAAATACATCCGGTGCTCTGGGTGGTGGGACCCTTGGCAGGCGCTCTGCTGATCTCCGTCGTAGGCATCCTTGGAACCCGCACCCTAGTGGCGTCTCCTCCCATTCTTGTACTGCGCGGGCTGAGCTGAATCCTGCTGGCGAGTTCGGTTTGCGGTTTCTCCGCGGTCAACTAATTTTAGGTGACGGTTCTGGGAAACGCGGCTGGATTCATGGGCTTGATGATCGGCACGAATGGCTTGGAGAGGCGAGGAGCGCAGCTTAAGGCGTCGATCCAGGTGTTCGGTGGGTCGGGGATGCGCGCACGCGGCACGAACTGGCTGGCCATTCTCTGCTGGCTGCCACCGTTCGTCGCCGGCTATTACTGGTCCCAGGGTCCGACGCTGCTCGCAAGCAGCGGTCAGCAGACCCTGTTGGCGTTAATGACTCTGTTCGGCCTGATCCTTGCCGGAGTTTCTGTAAATCGTCGGCCTCGAGAGCGTGACGAGCCCGGGCACGCACTGGACGGATTTGACTTCAACGGGTTCGATCAGAAGCTGTTTGACCACGCCCCCAGTCCCATCGTCGTATCAGATGTTCAGGACCGGATCCTCGCCGTCAACGATGCGTATTGCCGGATGACCGGCTATACACAGGACGAGGTGGCGGGCGAGGAGATCTCCTTCAACCACTCGGGCCAGCCGGGTTTCAAGTTCTACGATGCTATGCGCACCGCGCTCGACAGTAACGGACGCTGGGTGGGTGAATTCCGGCTGCGCAACAAACATGGCGAGGCCTTTGCCGACAAGGTAACCCGGATGACCCTTGCTGGCCCGAGTGGCGAGGTGGCTGGATTTCTGACGCTGTCCATGGATCTGGTAGGTACCGACGCATCCAGACGCCTTCTGCTCTGGCAGGCGCATCACGACACGCTCACCAGACTTCCGAACCGGAATCTGTTTCAGGAGCGGCTGACCCGTGTCCTGTTGCGGGCGCACGACAAGGACTTCATGGGCGCGCTCATCAGCATCGACCTCGACCGCTTCAAGATCGTCAACGACTCTGTCGGGCCCGCACGGGGCGATCAGATCCTCATGGAGGCTGCTTCACGCATAGCCATGTGCGTGGACGAGTCCGATACCGTAGCCAGGCTGGGCAGCGACCACTTTGTGGTGCTTACGACGGAGGTGTCTGATCATGGTGACATCGAGAGGCTGGCTCGACACATACTTGCAGAGATTAATAAACCTTTCCATCTCGGCGAGAAAGAACTCTTTATCACGTCCAGCATCGGCACAGCCATCGTCCCGCAGGATGGCGTCGAAACCGGCGAGCTGCTGCAGAAGGCGGATGCTGCACGCACCCAGATTAAGGGGCAAGGGGGTAACAGCCTGGCCTTCTTCGAGCCAGGTATGAATGCCCGCGCCGAGCGCCGGCTCGAGCTTGAATCGGCGCTGCGTCGGGCGATAACCAGCAACCAGCTGGTTCTGTTCTATCAGCCCTTGGTGGATATCAAACGCGGCGTTGTGTGCGGGGCTGAAGCGTCCCTGCGCTGGCAGCATCCGGAATTAGGCATGGTCTCTCCGGATGAGTTTATCCCGGTGGCGGAGGATACGGGTCTCATCGTCGACATCGGCCGCTGGGTGGTGTCGGAAAGTCAGCGCCAGCTGCGAGAGTGGCAGGACATAGGCCTGGATCAGCTGCGAGTATCCCTGAATGTGAGCGCCGTGCAGCTGCGGCATGATGAGGACGCTGAGGAACTTCTGGATTTGCTGGAAACGGCTGAGGACAACGGCATCACGCTGGAACTCACGGAAAGCGCTCTGATGGAAAACAGTGAAGGCGTTTCGAGATTTCTGGCACGAGCACGTTCTCTAGGCAGCTCCGTTGCCCTGGACGATTTTGGCACCGGGTTCTCATCTCTGGGATATCTGCGGAGGTTCGAATTCGACGTGCTCAAGATCGACAAAACTTTCATCGACGAGCTGTCCAATACGCGGGATTACGGCCTGGTGGCCTCGATTGTCAGCATGGGTCGGATTTTCGGTATGCGGGTCGTGGCCGAAGGCGTTGAGACGGCGGATCAGGTAGACCGGCTCAAGCAAATCGGCTGCGATTACGTCCAGGGTTTCTACTTCTCCCAGCCGTTGCCCGCCGGCGAGTTCCTCCGCTTCGTTACCGCTGGCGAGTTGCGCGAAGTGGGCTAGCGCGGTAGAAAAGCACCTCGCTGACTCCGCGGGAGGTACACTTGTCCGCTCAGTTTCATGACTCTCAAGCGCCAGCTGGCGGCCCCGAGCACGTCGACGACCGTAAGCACCAATATGCGATCAACAAGCTGCATAAGCGCCTGCGGAGCCAGGTGGGAAAGGCGATCGCGGATTTTAATCTCATCGAAGATGGCGACCGGGTCATGGTCTGCCTGTCCGGCGGCAAAGACTCTTACGCGCTGTTGGATATACTGCAGAACCTGCAGAGGGCAGCGCCGGTAAGTTTCGATCTCATTCCGGTACATCTGGACCAGAAGCAGCCCGGGTATCCCCCTCAGGTGCTGCCCGACTACCTGGAAGGACTGGGGCTCCCCTATCACATTTTGCAGCAGGACACCTTCAGCCTGGTGCAGACGCTGACGCCGGAGGGCAAAACTACCTGCCCAGTCTGTTCCCGACTCAGGCGGGGCATTCTCTATGCCTGTGCCCGCCGAATCGGGGCGACCAAAGTGGCGTTGGGTCACCACCTCGATGACGTCGTTGAAACGCTGTTTCTCAACATGTTCTTCGGCGGGAGGCTGAAGGCGATGCCTCCCAAGCTCAAGAGTGACGACGGTCACAACGTTGTGATACGGCCGTTGTTCTACTGTCGGGAGCGGGATCTGGCACGCTGGGCGTCGCATCGTGGTTTTCCCGTCATCCCGTGTAACCTCTGTGGCAGGCAGGAAAATTTGCAGCGTCAGGTGGTCAAGGAAATGCTCCTGCGCTGGGATCGGGAAACCCCGGGCCGCGTTCGCAATATTGCACGCAGCCTCTCACGCGTGGTGCCGTCTCATCTTTCCGATGCGAAGCTGTTCGATTTTGTCGGGCTCCACAGGGACGAAGAGCTGCTTCCGCTGCTCGATGTCAGCCCTCGCTGAAGTCGCTCGATCTGAGTTGGACCTCGTCGCTGGCCAGCGCATCCGCAGATTCCAGCACCTCGGTGAGCGCGACCTCGAAGCTCTGCACCAGGCCCAGCACGTTCTGATCTGCCGCGTCGGCCAGCGCCAGCTCGAGAGTTTTTGACGCTTCTCTGAGGCGCTGAGCGCCGAAGCTTCCGGCAACCCCGTGCAGATTGTGGGCCAGGCGTTCGGCTTCTTCACGCTGATCTTCGGTGACCAGAAGCCGCATGCGGGCGCCGGCATCGCCGTAGTAGCGACCGAAATCGCCCATCAGCTTGACCATGAGACGCACGTTGCCATTGTGGCCTTTGATGGCCTCAGCGATGTCGATCCCCGGTAGCCGCCTCAGGGTCAGATTTGCCAGCGTCTGTTCCAGCGCCTTGTCCGCTGGCGCGTCGTTATCCGTCGCAACTGGTTCATCCTCTGGCTGCGTTGCTGCGCTGGCATTGGTCGCGGCCAGGCGATCGCTGGCGCGGCGCCGCAGGGTTGTGGCATCGACATCGGGCAGCAGCCTGGCCAGTTCGCCCAACAGCTCTTCGAAGTCGATGGGTTTGGTTACATAAGCGTCGCAACCCGCCTCCAGGGCGGCGCTGCGCCGCGTCGACAGAGCATCCGCTGAAACGGCGATAATGGGCACCTTCAGGTCCTGCTCACGCAGAGTGCGCGTTGCTTCGAGACCGTCGAGTTCAGGCATATGAATGTCCATCAGGATCGCGTCGTAGTCGTCGGCGGTGGCTTCATCGACAGCCGCTCTGCCATTCTCCGCGATCTGCACCAGCGCGCCCGAGCGTTGCAGGAATTCCAGAGCGAGCTGCTGGTTGATGGGGTTGTCCTCTGCGACCAGTATCCGGCGGCCCTGCAGAATAGAAGCGTCGCGATCTCGAGTGCCGGTTGGCTTCGGCAACGCTGTCCCGGCGTCGGGCAGTCCGAACCTGGCCGTGAAGCGGAAGGTGCTGCCTCTGCCGGGTTCGGATTCCACACCTATTTCCCCGCCCATGACCTCGACCAGTCGACGGCATATGGTTAGGCCAAGCCCGGTGCCACCGAAGCGTCGGGTGGTCGACGATTCTGCCTGCTCGAAAGATTCGAACAGGCGGGCCTGCTGTTCCTCGCCGATGCCGATTCCGGTATCCGCTACGGTGACCTGCAGCGTTACCGTCTCAGGCCAGACTTCCAGGACTTCGATGCTCAATCGGATCTCACCGACTTTGGTGAACTTCAGGGCGTTGCCCACCAGATTCACCAGCACCTGCTGGAGACGTAAAGAATCTCCTATCAGTATCCCGGTTTCCGGGAAGTCGGGATGTTCGGCGGTCGTGTCTTCAACCACCAGATGCAGATTACGCTTGCGCAGATCTGTCCGAAACAGCCTTTCCACCTCGGCGAGGGTGTCAGTCAGCTTGAAGGGCCGGTGCTCCAAATTAAGCTTGCCGGCTTCGATTTTCGAGAAGTCCAGGATGTCGTTGATCAGGGTAAGCAGGTTGCCGGCGGCGTTGTTGATCGAGGTAACGTATTCGTGCTGCTTGCGATCCAGGGAGGTCTCCATGACAAGCTTGGAGAAGCCCAGGATGGCGTTCATTGGGGTCCGTATCTCGTGGCTCATGTTGGCGAGAAAATCGCTCTTGGCCAGGGTTGCTGCTTCGGCAATCTGTCTTTGCTTGTCCGCCTGCTCCCTCTCGATGCGTTCGGAAATATCCATCAGCGAACCGTCGATGTAGTCGCCCTGATCTGCATCCCGGTTGAGCCGCGCGGTCAGCGCCATCCAGAAAGTGCGGCCGTCCCGGGCGACCCCCTGGGCTTCGAAGCCGTTCACCAGGCGGTGCTCCTCCAGCTGAGAGAGGAACTGACCGACCTGCTCCTGGGACAGGAAAATTCGATCGAGCAACTCGCGATACTCGTCCAGCAGCGCGAGCACGTTTTCGAAACCGAGAATTCTTGCCAGAGTCGGGTTGGCCGACAGCAGCACTCCCTGGGGGCTGATTCGGAACAGCCCTTCGATCGCGTTGTCGTAGAGCGTGCGGTACTCGTCCTGGGTTGATTGCAGATCCGCGTACAGGCGGGCATTCTCAATGGATATGGCGGCCTGCGATGACAACAGCGCCAGCACTTCAACCCGCTGCTGTGTGAAAACGTCGGTCAGCCAGCGATGCTCGATATAGAGTATTCCCGTGATCTCACCTCTATGGATGATGGGAAGGCACATGACCGACAGCGGCTGCAGCCGCTTGACGTAGGGATCCTGCGTAAACACGTCTTCTGCCGTTGCATCACCAATGACCAGCGCCTGTTTGGTGCGTGCCACGAACTGCACGATGCTTTCCGGCACTTCATCTGAGGCTTCCAGCGGCTGCGGTGGGACAACACGCTCCGTGCGGCCTCCGTCAACCGAAGCGATGGCTTCCACGAACAGTCGTCCTTCGTGGGCCAGCATCATGCAGGCCTTCTGAGCGCCCGCATGCTCCAACGCCAGATGCATCAGTTTGGTGAGAACGCGGTCAAGCAGAATCTCCCCGGAGATTGTCTGCGCTGCCCGCAGTACCGTGGTGGTATCCAGAATGCGCTCGTTGAACTCCGTGCTTTCCATCGATACCGACTGCGCGTGGAGATCGCGAACCGTCAGCTCCGCGAGATCTCCCATGGACAGCGAGCTGGGCCGGCTGGTTGCCCGACCGTCCTGGAGCAGGGCGTGAAATTCCCGTTCCAGCTGATTGGTCTTTGCGGTCGCGCCCCAGCGCAGATATGTCTGATGGGCGCTGCGTGCGAACAGACGCGCGAAGTCTGTTCGCCCGGCTCGGTCGCAAGATCTCGCGGCCAGCTCGTAGGCCAACGCTTCATCATTTGCCAGACCCTGTCGACGGGCACGCTCTGCGGCCCGTTCGTACAGCTCCAGCGCACGAGTCGTAGCGCCTCGCCGCCAGGCCATTTCTGCCTGCAACAGCAGCAGCTTGGGCTGTAGATTCGAAGCGCCGCGCTTCTGCCAGCGTTCGAACCAGCGGATGTTGCGCCGGATGACGGCGGCGCTGCGCGGACCGGCAGGCCCCGCCTCGTTGCTCTCAAGTGCTTCTCGCGCCCGGATGTGGACCATGGTTTCGGAGAATTTCAACAGGGCCAGAAGGGGAGACCCGGCCAGCGATTCGCCGTAGCGATTGGCCAGCTCGAGAATGTTGATGGCTCCGGAGTGGTCGTTGAACAGAACGGCGTAGTAGAGACGAAGCACATAGACCACCCCGTGAGCGACCCGGTCCTCCTCGTTGCTGACGCCCAGCGAGTAACCCCGATCCGGATTGGGTTCCACATCCGCCTGGCCCAGCAGGCTGTTGACGATCTGCAGAACAAAGCGCGTGATGTTGACCCCGGTGATGTGCTGATACTGGGCAATCCGGGAGATCTGTGCATGCAGTTCCTGCTTCAAGGCGCTCAGCTCGGCACCTCGCAGCAACGCGTTGGTCGCGTAGAAGGCGCTGGCAGCCGCGGCAAACTCGTAGTCCTGTTGCGCCATGCTTGTGTCAATGTTTTCGGTTAGCGCGTTCAGCGTCTGGTCCAGACTGCCGCACCATGGCTCTACCAGACCGTTCAGCACTGTGGTGCTGCGAATTGAGAAGCTCGCTTCGGGAAAGCGTGATGCCAGCAGCCGGGTCTGCTGGGCGAGACGCCTGGCGTTGGCCATATCTCCATCCGCTGCTGCACCGGCAGCCAGAGCCGCACACGCAAAGGCAACTTCCGCACAGTAGCCGGATCTGCGCGCCTGGCGCATGACGGCGTTAGCGTGACGGGTCAAGTTGACAGAGCCCAGGTGATAGCCCGTGTGCAGCATGTAGCCATAGAAGCGCAGTATCTGATTCTGCCGCACATCCTCCATCGTTCGCAGGGGCGTCGGCAGGCTGCGGTGCGCTCTGCGTTGCAAGCTGCGAGTCATTCGACGCAGACCCCGCGGCAGAACTGATCGTCCCGGATCATTAGGTGTCGGCTTCACGTGCGGTCCGCCGAGGTTGAGCAAAGCGTCGGCAGCCAGCCTTTCCGCCTCACGCAAGCGGTTCTGCACGACTGCCGCGCGCACGCGAACCTCGTCTATCGTGCTACTCCGGAAGGGCGCTTCGCGGATGACACGATAGAGCTGTTCGAAATCGCCGCAGAAAAACGCCGCCTCTGCCGCGCACTGCGCCAACTCCTGATAGACGGCCTGCTCCGCACGTTCGGATTCGGTTGCGAGAGAAAGACCGGTACGACAGTATCGGTAGGCGGCCGCAAAGCTCCCCTGGTCGAGGGCTTCGCGGGCAGCCAGAAGGTTGTGGTACGCGACCTTTATCCGACGCTCGTTTTCGATACACGTGGGATCAGTTGCGGCGTTGAGATGGTCGGCGATCCTTATGATGGTATCGCTGTCTGGCCGACTATGTCCGCTCAAACGGTCTGCGATGATTTCGTGCAGGATGGGCTTGCGCTGCTGATCGATTGCGCCGTAGGCCTGCGCGCGAATTCTCGGGTGAGCGAACTGGTAACCGACGTCACCAGCGATGCCCGGCAGGGCATCGGTCAGCCGGATCAGTCCCTGAGAGACCGCTGGCCGCAGCGCACCGGCAACGCTGGTGGCGTCGCAGCCGAGTATCTCGCCCAGGGTGGCTGTGGAGAAAGACTCTCCCAGGGCCGCGGCAACTTCCAGAGCTTCGCTGCTTTCGGCAGGAAGCGCGGCGATTTGAGCGCGTACTCTCTGCCCCGAGTTATTGCTGAAAAAGTAACCTCTCACGCGCTCCAGATCCCAGATCCACTCGCCGGCCTTCAGGTCATAAGCGAGCACCTGGTCCCTGTGCAGTTCGAAAATCAGGTCCAGCAGGTCGCCGGGCAAGCCGTCTGATTTGTCGTAAAGTTCGCTGGCGAGTTCACGAACCCGGGCTTCGCCGTGCGACATCATGTCGGCCAGCAGCGACCTGATGGCCGCTTTGTCCAGAAACTCCAGTTCCAGAGCCAGCCGCTTGGTTGCCAGGCGCGGGCCGCTGAACAGCGTCGGGTCGGCCTGCTCCCGGGTGATGGCCAGCAGCAGATGACGACGCTGTGCAGCCGTTTGCAGCAGTCGCTGAAGAAATTCTTCCGGTATCCGATCCACGTCCTCCATTACCAGGCATAGAGCTTGGGGATGTATGGCTTTCAGCAGACGATCGATGGCGGCAGGCAGGGGCTCGGCGTTCTGCGTACGTTCCCCCACGCCTTGCAGCCCGTGTTGAAGATCCGGCAGATGCCCCGCCAGCGTTGCGAGGGTCACCGCGGGCAGACGTTCCAGTCGGGACAGAAGTGCGTCGCCAGAGCTGGAGCCTTGGGACATGGCCTGCCGTATGACGGGACGGAGCAGCGCCAGCCAGAGACTCTCCGCGTTCTGCAGCACCAGCGCCGGTGCATCCACGCGGGCGATGAGCATGCCCTGCTCGGCGGCGTTACGTACCAGCACCTCGCTGAGCGCGGTTTTTCCGATGCCACTGGCGCCGGTGATCTCCAGTAGCAGCGTTTCGCCTCGAGCCGTCCGTGTCAAAGCGTCCTGAATGCAGGCCAGCGGCAGCTGTCGTCCGTAGAGACGCTTTGGCAGAACCAGCTGGCCCGGCGCGTCGGTCTGACCCAGCCGGAACGGTATCACGTTGCCGTGGCGCTGCCCTTCCAGAAGATCGTCCCGCACCGCGGCCGCACTCTGATAACGGTTCTCCGGCTGCTTGGCCAAAAGTTTCTGAATGACGTCGGACAGCCATTGAGGGATGGCAGGGTCTATGACGTGGGGTGGTTTGGGGGTGCTGGCTATCTGGGCGTGTATCAGCTCCAGCGGATCCTGGCTGACAAAGGGCGGGCGACGACAGAACAGGGCATAGAGGGTTGCGCCAAGAGAATACAGATCTGTGCGGTAGTCGACCACGCGGTTGACACGGCCCGTTTGCTCCGGGGAAATATATGCAAGGGTCCCCGCGAGGTGGCCCATCTGCTCCTGCTGAGGGTATTCCCGCGGCGAGAGGCTTGCGAGGCCGAAATCGATCAGGTGAACGTCCGACGGATCTTCGCCGACGATGACGTTACCGGGATTCAGGTCGCGATGAATGATCCCCTCGTCATGGATGGACTGCAGTGCCGTCGTCAGCGCTATCGCCAGGTCCAGCCGTTCATCCAGCGACAGCTTGTCACTCTGGGCCAGATCCCGCAGCGCGAAGCCACCGAGGTCTTCAAATATGATGCGATGCTGCGTTTCGTCCAGCGCCAGCGCCCGACATACGCAGGTGCTGGTGAGAGACTGATTGATTCTGAACTCGTGCTGGTAGCGGGCGATCGCACCAGGTGTTACGGCGTCGGATCTCAGCGACTTGATGACGACTGGCTGGCCTTCCCAGAACGTACGCTTTACCTGAGTAGACGCGCTTTCGTAAATGACCTTGTCGACGCCCTTCATCGTGAGGTGCTCACGGTCTCATCTGTTCGACCTACCCCCCGCGGACTTTGCGAACTCAGGTGATTTCCGGTGTGAACAGATAGCCTGTGCCATGGATGGTGGTAATGAATTTGGCATTGGCCGCCCGTTCGCCCAGCTTTTTTCGCAACTGACCCACGAGAACATCGATGTAGCGGTCGTCGGGGAACCACTCTCGGTTGCGGATACGGTTCATCAGCTGATCCCGATTCATGACTTCTCCGGCGCGCTCCATGAAAGCCAACAGCAGCTGGTACTCGCCAGCAGACAGCGTCGACTGTTCACCATCCGGAGAGGTCAGTTCACGTTTGTTCAGGTCCAGAGTCCAGCCATCGAAATTCCGGATATGATTCTTGCGCCGCTGCTGGCGCTGAATGTGTACTCGGCGAATCAGATTACGCGCCCGGCTGAGAAGCTCTCTAGGGTCGAAGGGTTTGGTGACGTAGTCGTCTGCGCCGCTTTCCAACCCAAGGATCTTGTCTATCTGCTCCTGCTTGCTGGTAACGAGGATAATGCCCAGGTCAGACTGGGTGCGGATTTCCCGTGTCAGGGTCAGTCCGTCTTTCCCTGGCAGCTTGATGTCCAGCAGCAGTAGCGTGACATCCCCATTCTGAACCATGGGCAAGACTTCATCGCCGCTTCCAGTTGAGCTAACCTTGAACCCTTCTTCTTCGAAGTAGGAGACAAGTTGCTCCCGCGTTATGGGCTCGTCCTCGACGACGAGTATGTGATCCTGCTCGGTCATAGTTCCCCATCCTGTTGGAACGCTAGTTAAATGTCTGAAGTGCTCTGACTTCGAAATGCAGGTTGAAGTAACGCACCTCTGTAGGCCAAATTCAAGGCCAATGCCTCAGCTTGAGCAGGGGTTCACAATG
Organism: Gammaproteobacteria bacterium; assembly: GCA_024640825.1. GTDB lineage: Bacteria > Pseudomonadota > Gammaproteobacteria > Pseudomonadales > Azotimanducaceae > UBA7803. The sequence continues at coordinate 50,553 of JAHEEG010000002.1, read as the reverse complement.
TGGGTGCTGTCTTGATCAAAGTTCCGCCTGACGCGCTCTCCGATGCTGCGCTGCAGGGCCTGATTGAGGCCTTCGTGCTGCGGGAAGGGACAGATTATGGTCATCGGGACTACAGCCTGGAGGAGAAATGTGCGACTGTGCGCCGCCAGTTGCAGCGGGGCGCGGCGCAGATATGGTTTGATCCGGAAACCGGGTCAACGACGCTCAGGCTGCAGGAGTAGGCGTCCATTCGAGCGTGCCGCCGGCTTCTGCGCACATGCCGCTGAATGCGGGCTGGCTTGCGATGACCACGCGGCAACCATCGAGACCGATAGGAGACAGATCCCATGATGTTGAACGCATTCACAGAACGTCGATACCCCCTGGTTCCCTCAAGCTTTGGCGGTGGCGTCCTGTTGCTCCTGGTTGGCGCCCTGTTTGCCCCAGCGGCGGGAGCCGACGTGACGCTGAACACCCGTGTTGAGAAGGTCGAATCGATCCTGGACGGGTCCGGCAACGTCCAACGTCGGTTGATCCCAGCCGACGGGGTTCAGCCGGGCGAAGAGCTGCGGTATACGATTACGGTTAGCAATGACAGCGCGCTGCCTGTTTCTGACGGACGGGTCGTTGTGACGAACTCAGTTCCAGAGGGAACTGTCTACCTGCCCGGCACTGCCGGCGGCGCCGATTGCCTGATTGAGTTCTCGAGCGACGGCGAGGTTTTTTCGGCGCAGGGGGTGGCTGCGGGTTCAGGCACCGCGGAGGGCTCTACCTCCGCTGAAGGCTCTACCTCCGCTGAGGGCTCTTCCTCCGCTGAGGGCTCTTCCTCCGCTGAGGGCTCTCTGCCGGCCGAGGCTGATGAACGAACCCCAGTTGGGGCGCCGGGAGATGTGCTTACCGTGCGTGACATCCGCTGGACGCTCCAGCGGGATCTTGAGCCCGGCGCCAGCCACGATCTGTTCTTTCACGTGCGCATGGAAGCAGGAGGTGGAAACTGAAGTCAGTCGGTCTCCGGTTGGGTCACCCCTGTGCTTTGCGGGTAGCCTTGCCTCTCCTATTTCTGCCGCTGCTGTGGTTTTTATTCCCCGCGACCGGCGCCGCGGCTGAGGGGATACAACCGCTGAATTCTGAAGCGATTGTCGAAGAGTTGGTGGTAAGCGGTGACTCGACGCTGCAGGAGCGACTGGGTTCTGCAGGCAGCATAAGCGTCCTCGGCGCTGATGAGATCACCGCTATCGGCGCTACCCACATCAATGAGGCGCTGGCTCGTGTTCCCGGGGTCTGGGTTGCCCGCGGGTCAGGGCAGGAGAATCTCACGGCCATTCGATCGGCCGTCTTTACCGGTGCTGGCGCCTGTGGCGAGTTTCTCTACCTGGAAGACGGCATACCCATCCGCCCGGCGGGATTCTGCAATATCAACAATCTGTTCGAAGTGAACAGCGAAATGGCTGAACGCATCGAAGTCTGGCGCGGACCGGCCAGCGCGGTTCTTGGCGGAAACGCCCTGCACGGTGCCGTCAACGTGCTGACCGCAGTCCCGGAAGGAAAGCAGCTGACGATCGAGGGCGGTCCTTATGATTACTATCGGGTGCGCGGCCAGATGGACATTGATCTGAACCAGCACCGTCTGGGCATCAGCGTCCAGAGCGCCAGTACCAACGGCTATCGCGATGACACCGGCTATGGCCAGCAGAAACTTTCTGTTGTGGATTTGGTAGAGGTGGGAGAGTGGCAGGTCAAGAACACGCTCAATGCGACGCTGCTCAATCAGGAAACCGGCGGTTACGTCTACGGCTTGGACGCTTACAAAAGCGGCAGCCTGCGCAGAACCAACCCGAATCCGGAGGCCTATCGTGACGCCTGGTCGCTCCGGCTGGCCAGCCATTGGCGGCGGGGGGCGTTGTCGGTTACCCCTTACTTCCGGCGTTCCGCGATGGAGTTCCTGCAGCACTTCATTCCCGGTGAACCCGTCGAGGACAACGATCAGAGCAGCACCGGGGTCATTTTGAGCTACGACATCTCGCAAGGGGATCTGACCATGACGGTTGGTTCCCAGGTGGAGTATATGCAAGGTGGGTTGAAGGAGTATCAACCCGAACCGCTTACAGATTCGTCGGCGTTCAACAATGCGGTTCGCCCGCAGGGACTGCACTACCACTACGATGTGGATAGCCTGCTGGTGGCCGGCAGCTACGACCTCGACTGGAAATTCCGAGACGAGTGGAGCCTGTTGCACAGCCTGCGTGCGGAGTGGCTTGGCTACGACTACAACAACAAAACGCTGGATGGCAACACCCGCGATGACGGCACCACCTGCGGCTTCGGCGGGTGCCTCTACAATCGGCCCGGAGATCGGGACGACGAGTTTTTTAACGTCAGCGGCCGTCTTGGCGTCCAGCGTCGCTTCCAGGACATCGGATCCGCTTATCTGATTCTGGCCACGGGCTTTCGTGCCCCCCAGGCCACCGAGCTCTATCGGCTTCAGCGGGGGCAGGACGTGGCTGATCTAAAGAGTGAGAAGTTGCTGAGCGCAGAGTTGGGCTACAAATCCGGCCGCTGGTCAGCAGCCGCGTTCATCGAGCGCCAGAAACATTTCATCTTCCGGGATGCTGCCGGGCTCAACGTCAGCAACGGCAAAACGAGATCCAAGGGTGTGGAGCTGTCTGTCAATCAGGGCTGGAACAGCCACGCTCTGGCGCTGGCCGTCAGCTACGCCAAGCATCGTTATGACTTCGACGGTGGCGCTTCGGGTGGGGAAGTGATCGTGGACGGAAACTACATAGACACGGCGCCGCGCTGGTTGGGGAACGCGCGTTGGCACTGGTTTCCGACGGCGCAGGTGGAGAGCGAGGTCGAGGTCGTCTTTGTGGGGGAACACGAGATCAACGCCGCCAATACCGCCGAGTACGATGGCCACGTCGTCTTCAACTGGCGTGGCAGCTATGCGCTGTCGGAGCGGGCGTCTCTCTTTGCTCGGGTTATAAACGTGCTTGACAAAAGCTACGCTGACCGCGCGGACTTCACCGTGTTCAACCCCCTCAACTACCGCTATTTCCCCGCCATGCCCCGCCAGCTTTATCTCGGGGCGACCCTGGCTTTCTGAGAGGCGGCGGGGACCTACCGCTGCGCTAGACTACACAAATGACAGAGAAAATCCGCTCGGAAGTTCACATTGGCCCCCGTGGGACCCTGGAGCTTTTGTCCCAGCGGGAAGTGGCCGCGCTCACCAGCTCCGCCCGGCAGGGACACCTCATGGAGCTGTACCGGCGTTGTGCCCTGGCGGTGATGAACACCGGCAGCGTTTCGGACGATGCGGCGGAGGTGTTCGCGGAGTATGCGGACTTTTCGATTGAGGTGGCCAGACGCACCCGAGGTCTGAAGCTGATTATCCACAATGCCCCGGCGAGCGCCTTCGTGGACGGCCGCATGCTCGAGGGCATTCGCCAGCACCTGTTCGCGGTGCTGCGGGACATTGTCTACATCGGTACCGAAATTCTCGATTCTCCGCTTTTCAACCTGCGGTGCTCAGAGGGCATTACCGATGCCGTATTCCACATTCTCAAGCACGCGAGGCTCCTCAATCCTGATCTGGCGCCGAACCTGGTGGTTTGCTGGGGCGGCCACGCCATATCCCGCAGGGAGTACGATTACAGCAAGGAAGTGGGCTACCAGCTGGGTCTGCGAGGTCTGGACATATGCACCGGATGTGGCCCAGGAGCCATGAAGGGGCCCATGAAGGGGGCGGCCGTTGGACACGCCAAACAGCGACTGAAGGACAGCCGCTACCTGGGACTTTCGGAGCCGGGTATCATCGCGGCGGAGCCACCCAACCCTATGGTCAGCCACCTGGTGGTGCTGCCGGACATCGAGAAGCGCCTGGAAGCCTTTCTGCGCATCTCTCATGGCATCGTCGTGTTTCCCGGTGGTGTCGGCACGGCTGAAGAAATCCTGTATCTGATGGGCGTGATGCTGGACCCGGGCAACGATCGACAGGCGTTACCCATCATCTTCACAGGTCCGCCGGAAAGCGCCGACTATTTTCACGAGTTGGACGCCTTTCTGCGGTTGGTCCTGGGAGATGATATCGCGCGGCGCTATCAGATCGTCGTCGGCGATGCCGCCGCGGTGGGCGCGCTGATGGGTTCGGAAATCCGTCGCGTTCGCCGACAGAGGCGTCGGGACGGTGACGCTTATTATTTCAACTGGTTGCTGAAAGTGCCGCTGGACCATCAGCTGCCGTTTGAGGTCAGTCACGAGGCGGTCGCAGATCTCCGGCTGAGCCGGGACCTTCCCCCTCACGAGCTGGCTGTCAATCTGCGCCGGGCTTTTTCGGCAATCGTGACCGGAAATGTCAAGGATTACGGCATCCGCATGATCAGGGAGAAAGGACCCTTCGAGCTTCACAGCGAGGCCGGCCTCATGGAAGCCCTGGAGCATCTGCTTCGACAGTTTGTGGCTCAGGGTCGCATGAAGCTTGAAAGCAGTGCGTATGAGCCCTGCTACCAGGTTCGTCGAATTTAGCCGCTGACACCCCGTATAATGCGCGCCCTCTCCACCTCATTGATCTAGCCCGTTGCCGCAATTCCTGCTCAAGCTTGAACATCTTTCCTGCACTCGCGATGGCAGATCGCTGTTTGGTGATCTCGATCTGACGCTCTCGCAGGGCGAGTGCCTGGAACTCCGCGGTCCTAACGGCAGCGGCAAATCCACTCTGCTACGCGCCATTGTAGGTCTCTACCCTGATATTCAAGGAACGATCTCTACGTCTGATTGTCTTTATTGGGGCCACCGGTTGGGGCTCAATGGCTTGCTGACTGCCGAGGAAAACCTACGCTGGTACCAGGCGCTGCAACCGGGCACTGTGGACTTGGCTGCGGCACTGGAGCGTGTGGGAATGCGTGGCTATGAGCGCGTGCCCTGCCATCAGATGTCGGCCGGTCAACAACGGCGTATCGCCCTGGCGCGGTTGCTGCTGTGCGACTCGACGCTGTGGCTTCTGGACGAGCCTTTCACAGCCCTGGACAGCCAGGGCCAGGAAATGGTGCGTCAGCTCATTGTCGAGCACGTCCAGCGGGATGGCGCGGTGGTTTGCGCAACCCATCAGCCATTGGCGCTGGAGGGTGCAAAGGTGATGGATCTGGCGGCAGGCCAGAGCGCTGGTCCGGCATCGCCGGAGGCTAATATAGCTTTGGAAAAGGAAGCGGCGAAGAAAGAGGCAGAAAATCATGGGGCCCATGAGCCGTGAACGGGGGGCTCGCTACCGCCAAGCCCGGTACGCTGTTCATCGCGCAATTGCGTCGGGAATTGACCAGTATCCTGCGTTCGCTTGCGGAGGCGCTGAACCCGCTGGTGTTTCTCTTTCTGGCCATAACTCTCTTTGCTTTAGGCGCAGGCGGAGATCCGGAAACCCTGGGTGCCTACGCGCCAGCGATTATCTGGGTTCTGGTGCTGCTGGCGAATCAGCTCTCGCTCGAGGCTATGTTTCGCCGTGATTTTGAGGACGGCACACTGGAGCAGCTGCTGTTGCTGGCACGGCCGCTGTTCATACCTATTCTGGCCAAGGTATGCGCCCAGTGGTGTGTGACAGGGCTGGCAATGACGTTGCTGTCTCCGATTGCGGCGATGATGTTATACCTGCCGCTGGACGCGCTGGGGGTTACCATGTTGACGCTGCTGACCGGTAGCCCTGCCATTACCCTGATCGGCGCGGTGGGTGCGGCTCTGACGGTTGGCCTTCGCCGCGGTGGCGTACTGCTGGCGCTGCTGGTTTTGCCTTTGTTCGTGCCTACCTTAATATTTGGCGCCGGCGCCATTATGCAGGCCGTCGCGGGTATGGGCACCAGTGCGCAGATTTACTGGCTGATGGCCATCAGCATGTTGTCGCTGACCATTGGGCCTTTTGCCGTGCAGGCGGCCTTGCGGATCAGCCTGGAGCAGTAGTGACACTGAAAGAATTCTGGCATCGACTGGGATCGCCCCGCTGGTTTTATCAGATCAGCGGCCACTTTGGCTGGGCCTTTGGCGCGCTGGCTCTGGGGCTGCTTGTGATTGGCACTTTCTGGGGCCTGGCAGTAGCGCCGCCCGACTACCAGCAGGGCAACAGCTTTCGAATCATTTATGTTCACGTTCCCAGCGCGATTCTCGCCCAGTCCGCGTACATGCTCATGGGTGCGGCCGGACTGGTTCTGCTCGTCTGGCGGATGAAGCTGGCGGATATGGTGCTTGCAACCACGGTGCCCTTCGGTATGTCGATGACGGCCCTTGCTCTGTTTACCGGCGCTGTCTGGGGTAAGCCTACATGGGGTGCGTGGTGGGTGTGGGATGCGCGCACCACGTCCATGCTGGTGCTGCTGTTCCTGTATATTGGTCTTTACGCGCTGCGCCAGGCTGTACCCAGACAGGAAACGGCGGGACGAGCCTGCGCGGTGCTGGCCGTGGTTGGCGTTGTGAACATTCCCATCATCAAGTATTCGGTCGACTGGTGGTTGACCCTCCACCAGGGAGCCACGTTCAAGCTCACGGAATCGCCCAGCATGCCGCCTGAGATGTGGTTGCCCCTGCTGGTTAACGTGCTTGGCTTTTACTGTTTCTTTGGTGCGAATTTGGTTGGCCGGTTGCGCCTGGAGATATTGCGCCGGGAGCACGGCACCGCATGGGTGCAGGAGTTGATGGCCGGAGGCCGGACATGAGTTTTGGCTCGCTGCCGGAATTCTTCGCGATGGGCGGGCATGGGCTTTATGTCTGGCTGAGTTATGGCGCTGCCCTGCTCGTGGTATTTTTTAATGCCGCGTGGGTACGCTTTGCGCGGCGGCGCTACCTTCGAGAAGCTGCCGATCGTATGCAGCGTTACCCCCCTGCAATGCGGGCGGCCCAGGAAACGGAATCAGGCAGGCTATGAATCCCAAACGCCGAAATCGACTGCTCATCGTGTTGTTTCTGGTTGCCGGCAGCGCTGCCACGCTGGCGCTTGTGCTGGTCGCGTTGAACGACAATCTCAACCTCTTTTACCCGCCTGATCAGGTGGTGGGTGGTGAAGCGCCTGTAAACACGCCCATGCGCGCTGGCGGCATGGTGCTGGATGGTAGCGTCGCGCGGGCCGATGACGGCCTTGGCGTTACCTTCATCCTGACGGACTATCAGGGCTCGGCGTTCACTGTTGCCTACAGCGGCATCCTGCCGGACCTGTTCCGCGAGGGACAAGGTATTCTCGTGCAGGGTAAGCTGGGCGCCGACGGCGTGTTTCAGGCTCGAGAAGTGCTGGCAAAACACGATGAGACCTACATGCCTCCGGAACTTGTGGACATTGCCCGTGGAGGTGGTCCTTGATTCCAGAGCTTGGTCAGCTGAGCCTCGCTCTGGCTTTCTGCCTGTGCGGGTTCGTTGCTTTCTTCGGGCTTGCTGGGGCAGCCTGGCGGCGTCAACGCTGGCTGGACGCGCTGGGCAGCATGGTTACCGGTCAGTTCGTTTTCATCCTGCTGGCCTATGCGGCGCTCAGTCAGGCGTTTCTTGCTGACGATTTCTCGGTCGCCTACGTTGCGAACAACAGCAACAGCCTCCTCCCCTGGTACTACAAGATGAGCGCGGTCTGGGGGGCTCATGAAGGATCTTTTCTGCTCTGGACGCTGATCATGGCGGGGTGGACCCTGGCGGTGGCGCTGCGCGGCGAGCATCTGCCTGCTGCCTTCGCAGGTCGGGTTCTCGGCGTCATGGGGCTGCTGAACATGGGCTTTCTGGCGTTTCTACTGTGGACCAGCAATCCTTTCGAGCGTCTGGTTCCCATGACACCTGGAGAAGGTGCTGACCTCAACCCGCTGCTTCAGGATTTCGGACTGATCGTACACCCGCCCATGCTTTATATGGGCTACGTCGGATTTTCCGTTGCGTTCGCGTTTGCTATCGCGGCCCTGCTGACCGGTCGTCTGGACACCGCCTGGGCGCGCTGGTCGCGGCCTTGGAGCAACGTTGCCTGGGCCTTCCTGACGCTCGGCATCGCCCTTGGCAGCTGGTGGGCCTACTACGAGCTGGGCTGGGGTGGCTGGTGGTTCTGGGATCCAGTAGAGAACGCGTCGTTCATGCCCTGGCTGGCGGGTACTGCCCTGGTGCACTCACTGGCCGTGACCGAGAAACGGGGTACCTTCAAAAGCTGGACGCTGCTGTTGGCGATAACGACTTTTTCGCTCAGCCTGCTTGGTGCCTTTATCGTTCGCTCGGGCGTTCTGACCTCTGTGCACGCGTTTGCCGTCGACCCCACGAGAGGGCTGTTTATTCTGGGCTTCCTGGTGCTGACCGTGGGAGGCTCTTTAGCCTTGTATGCCGCCCGCGCAACGGTCATCAGGTCGCCTGCTCGGTACACGCTGTGGAGCCGCGAAACCGCGCTGCTGGTCAACAACATCCTGCTCGTCATCTCCATGGCACTTGTGCTGCTGGGCACCCTCTATCCGCTGGCTTATGAAGCATTCACTGGCGGCGATAAGATTTCTGTTGGGGTGCCCTACTTCAACGCCGGCTTCGTGCCATTGATGCTGGCACTCGCGTTAGCCCTGGGCATCGCGCCGGTTCTGCAGTGGAAGCGCACTTCTCCAACACGCCTTTGGCGGGACCTCCGATGGCCCCTGGCCATCAGCGTCGCCGCGGGCCTGGTGCTGCCGCTGCTGATCTCCGGCGCGTTAGCCTGGCAGGTCGTCGCCGCGCTGACGTTCGGCGTCTGGGTGCTGGTCTCCCATCTGTGGGATCTCCTGTTCCGGGCGCGGCGCGGTCTCGGCCGGGTGACGCTGGGTTATTGGGGAATGCTGGCGGCTCACCTGGGGTTCGCTGTCGCCCTGTTCGGCATCTCCCTGACCAGCGTGCTTTCGGTCGAGAAGGATCAGCGCATGTCGCCCGGAGATCGTGACACTCTTGGCGAGATGGGCGTGCTGTTTGAAGGTGTGGGCAATCGAAGCGGACCTAACTTCGTGGCGCAGCGAGGTACCTTTCGTATCGAAGACGGAAATGAAGTTGTATTCCTGTACCCGGAGAAACGCCGCTATCTGGCCCGCGAAAGCGTGATGACCGAAGCGGCCATCGATGCCGGTTTATTCCGCGATATCTATATTTCTCTGGGGGAACCACTGGAAAACGGTGCCTGGGCCGTGCGCCTCCAGCTGAAACCCTTCGTGCGCTGGATCTGGCTTGGTGGTCTGCTTATGGCGTTCGGTGGTGTCCTGGCGGTATCAGATGCGCGCTATCGGCGCCTGAGGCGTAGCGTGCCAGTCGGCACCACCGTCGCGGACGCGGCCTGACGGGCTTCCCATGAGCTTTGCACGAGACTTCGCATGAGTCGCACCAGTCTTTTCGTTCCGCTGGGCGTTTTCCTGCTCATCGTCGGTGTCGGCTATGCGGGTTTCAAGCTCAATGATCCCCACGAGCTACCCAGCGCGCTGCTGGGTAAACCTTTTCCAGAGTTCGCGGCGCCGCTCCTTGCCGACAGCGGGACGGTGGTAGATCGCACCGCCCTGCTTGGTGAGCCAGTGCTCGTGAACGTGTGGGCCACCTGGTGTCCGACCTGCAAGGCTGAACACGAACAGCTGTTGCGCATTCGGGAGTCCGCGGGTCTGCGTATGGTTGGCGTGAATTACAAGGACGATCCGGCTAAGGCAAGAAGCTGGCTCCGCCAGCTGGGCGACCCTTATGAGTTCGTCGTCCAGGACGCAGACGGTAGCCTGGGTGTGGAACTCGGTGTTTACGGAGCGCCGGAGAGTTTTCTCCTGGACGCTCGGGGGACCATCGTCTACAAGCGGGTGGGCGACATTAATCCCCGCATCTGGCGGGATGAGCTTGCGCCGGCGCTGGCGCGCCTGAACGGAGTGGCGGCCGGTGGCAAGAATGAGTAGCGGCGGCGGAGCGCGCATGTGTGCAACTGGCGCGCACGCGAGTCGGCCGCGAACGGCCGCGTGGTTGCTGGTGACCCTTCGCGCGATCCTTCCGATGACCCTCCTGACGTCCTTTTTATGCGTAGCGGGCGCCACGTTCACAACCGTTGCGTGGGCGGCCGGGCCTGTAGATGTTTACAGATTCGCGACGCCGGAAGAGGAGGCGCGCTATCGTGCGCTCATCGATGAGTTCCGCTGTCCGAAATGCCTGAATACCAACCTTTCGGGCTCTGATGCCCCCATTGCCAAGGACCTGCGGCGCACTGTGCATCGGCTGCTGACCCAGGAGGGACTCACCGATCAGCAGATACGCGATTACCTGCGGGATCGCTACGGAGACTTCGTACTCTATGACCCGCCGTTCCGACCGGGCACCTGGCTGCTCTGGCTGGCGCCGCCTGTGTTCGTGATCATCGGCGCCCTGGTTGTCTGGCGGCTGCTGCGCCAGCCAGCCGCTGAGCCGCTGAGCGAGCAGGAAATTGCTCGCCTGCAGTCCATTCTGGAAGATCAGTGACCTTCTGGCTGCTGGTGTGCGCGCTTGCGCTTGGCGCTGCAATATTCGCGGCCTGGCCGCTGCTGCGCCAGAAAATCAGCGGTGTAGCGACGGACCCGCTGGCGGATGCAGATGCCATGGTTCGGGCGCTCTATGAGGATCGGCTTTCGGAGCTGGGGTCGGAGGCGCAGGCGGGGCATCTGGATGACGCAACCCGCGTGGAGGTCGAAGCGGAACTTGGGGCTAACCTCCTGGCTGACTACCAGCGGGAGGACGGGTCGGCGACGGCGGCGTCGGAAAGCCTGAACGGGCGTCCTGCTCTCCTGACGGGATGGCTGGTCGCCGCGCTGCTGCCGCTGGCGGGTCTCGCTGTCTATTTTTCCGTTGGTGAGCCAACAGCCAGCGATATCGCTGGTGCGTCTGTCGTGCTGCAGCTCGACCCTGTGGCGGAACGACCGCAGCTGGAGGACTGGCGCGACCGGCTCGCGCGGCGGGTAGCCCGAGAGCCGGAAGACACCCGTAGCTGGTACCTGCTGGGCATCGCCCGGCTTCAACTTGCCGAATATCCTGCGGCAGCTGAAGCTCTGTCGAGGGCTCAGGCGCTCGACGGCCCCGTTCGGGGCGACCCCGATCCCAACATCGACCTGTACTGGCTGCAGGCTCGCTACCTGGCGGCCGGGGGGGAGCTGGACGGTCAGAGCGGTGCAATCGCGCAGCGTTTGCTGAGTGGCCAGCCTAACCATCCCGTTGTGCTCGAAATTCTAGCCATAGACGCTTACCGCAAGGAAGACTTTCGCACGGCGGTGACCTATCTCAATCGCGCATTGATGAACGATCTCGGAGACGCTCGCTCACTGGCGCTGCTGTCGGGCCTGGCTCAGGCGCGAGGTCAGCTGGGAGATCTTGTTCCCAGCGTCGAAGTGGACATAACGGCGGCCGATTCCGTGCCTCCGGGATCCACGCTCTTTGTCATCGCGCGGCCGCCGGGTGGCGGCATCCCCTATGCCGTGGTGCGCCGACCTGCTGCGCTGCTGCCGGTTTCCGTCACGCTCGACGATACCGTCAGCATGAATCCTGCGGTCCAGCTGTCCCAGGCGGGCCCCGTCGAGGTAGTGGTGCGTCTGAGCAGAAGCGGCGCTGCGGCGGTGGGAGCGGACGATTGGGAGTGGCGCTCTGAGACCCTTGATCTTGCTGAGCAGCAGGCGCCGCTCAAGCTCTCGGCTCGGCTTGAGCCTCCGGTGTCTGAACCTGCCCAGGCTCAGATCAGACAGCCCCAGGATAAACAGGCCCAGGGCAAACAGGAAAGTTTTCTCCCCAGCGTGAAAGTGGACATTTCTGCAGCCGAACCCGTGCCGTCGGGTTCAACGTTGTTCGTGATAGCTCGGCCGCCGGGTGGCGGGATGCCATACGCCGTGGTGCGACGGCAGGGGGAGCAGTTGCCGCTCACGGTGATGCTCGACGACAGCGTCAGCATGAATCCCGCTGTTCGGCTCTCACAGGCCGGACCTGTGGAGGTGGTAGTGCGACTGAGCCGAACCGGCGCTACGGCGGCCGGTCCGGGCGACTGGGAATGGCGGTCGGAAACGCTCGCCCTTGCCGAGCAGCGGGCGCCGCTCACGCTTTCGGCGCGGCTGGAGCCTCCGCCCCGTTGATAGGTGCGCTGCGCCCTGTCGGCAGTTTGCATCCCTGAAAGTCGAAAAAGCTTTGGGAAATGCTGTTTTTCCCCGGGTTTTTGGTTTTACCCTCGGCTGCCAATTGCTTTAGACTAGGGGCACTTGGTTCCGGGTGATCTTCCCCCCGCTAAATGCGCCTCAAGCATATTAAACTTGCAGGGTTTAAGTCCTTCGTCGATCCGACGACGGTAACCCTCCCCGGAAATCGTTGTGCCGTGGTGGGTCCCAACGGCTGCGGAAAATCCAATATCATCGATGCCGTGCGCTGGGTCATGGGCGAAAGCTCTGCTAAACAGCTGCGGGGCGAGAACCTCACCGATGTGATTTTCAGCGGGTCCAACGCCCGCAAACCGACGGCGATGGCCAGCATCGAGCTTATCTTCGACAACAGCGACGGCCGCGTAGGCGGAGAGTATGCCGCTTACGCTGAAATATCCGTGCGCCGTCAAGTAACCCGCGATTCTCAGTCAAATTACTTTCTCAATGGTAATCGGTGTCGGCGCCGGGACATTGTCGATATCTTCCTCGGCACCGGGTTCGGGCCGCGCAGCTATTCCATCATCGAGCAGGGCATGATCAGCCAGCTGGTGGAGGCGAAGCCCGAAGACCTGCGTGTCTATCTGGAGGAAGCGGCGGGTATTTCCAGATATAAGGAGCGACGCAGAGAGACGGAAAACCGCATTCGGCATACGCGTGAAAACCTGGAGCGTCTGACGGATCTGCGAGAGGAGTTGGGGCGGCAGCTCGATCGCCTGAAGCGGCAGGCAAGGGCGGCGGAGCGTTACCGGGAGCTCAAGACGGAAGAGCGGAAACTTACTGCAGAGCTGCATACGCTGCGCTTTCTCAATCTGCACAAGGTACTGGAAGCACGGCAGCGGGAAATCAGCGAGCTGGAGGTCGAGCTGGAGCGCGCGGCCGCGCAGCAGCAGCGAATCGATACCGAGATTGAAACCCAGCGACAGTCGCATGCAGAGACCTCGGAGCAGTTCAACGGCGTGCAGGGCCGCTATTATCAGCTCGGTGCGGATATCGCCCGGGTCGAGGAAGCCATACAGTTCAACCAGCAGCGGGTTAAGCAGCTGGAGCTCGACTTTGAGACGGTAACGCAACGCTCGGCGGAGGCTGGTCGTCAGCTGGAGATGGATGAATCCCAGATAGCTGAGTTGCTCACGCAAATCGAGCAATTGAAGCCTCAGGTTGAAGCCTCGGAAAACGACGATCGCGAGGCGGCAGAAAGGCTGACTGAGTTCGAAAACCGGTATCGCGAGTGGCAGACTGCCTGGGAGTCGCTGAGCGCAGATCTTGCTCAGCACGAGCGGGAGGCCGAAGTGCAGGCATCCCGGGTCGAGCATCTGGAGCAGTTGCTGCTGCGTCTTCGGGCTCGCCGCGAGCAGTTGGATGAAGATGCCGGCAGCTTGCCACTGGTGGGCAGCGACGATGTCGACAGCCTGGCTCGCGAGATTGGCAGTCAGGAAGCGGAGCGTCACGGTCTGAATGCCGACATCGACCGTTGCCTGGCGGATATCGCGGCGGCCCGGGAAGAGGTGCTGACGCGAGAGCAGCAGCTAGACGAGGCGCGCCAGCAGTTACAGAACCTGCGACACGAGCTTGCCAGCCTGGAGGCGCTGCAGCAGGCGGCCCTGGGTCGGGAAGAGCCTGATGCAGGCGGCTGGCTCGAAAGCCAGGGCCTCACGTCCGCAGAGCGGCTGGGCGAAGCCCTGGCCGTTGTCCCCGGTTGGGAGCGGGCGGTGGAAACCGTGCTCGGCGATTATCTGCAGAGTCTTCACGTTCCCCGAATAGACGATTTTCAGGCTGCGCTGGCAGACCTCGCGGGCGCTGGTGTCACCCTGTTGGAAGGGCGTATCGAACCAGCTGCGGACGGTGACCTGCCCGGTCTCGCCTCGATGGTACGCAGTCATGGCCTGAAGTTGGGGTCTCTGCTCCATGGCGTTTACGCAGCGGAGTCGGTCGAGGTTGCTTTTATGAGCCGTCAGAGCTTGGCGGCGGGCGAAAGCATCATTACCAGACAGGGCGTCTGGGTTGGTCCGGACTGGGTAAGGGTTCTGGCCGAGGGTCAGCAGCAGGCGGGTATCATCGAGAGAGCTCAGCAGATCGAAGCGCTGTCCATGCGGGTAGAGGAAGCGGAAAGCAATCTCGGCGCGCAGCAGGGTCTTATGAGCCAGTGTCGGCAGCGGGTTGAACAGCTGGAGACAGAGCGCGAATCGCTGCAGAGCCGGATAAATACCGTTAATCAGCGCCTCGGCGAGCTGAAAGCGGATCACGGTGTGCGCCGTGTGCAGAAGGAAGAAGCAGATGCGCGACGCGACCGTGTCCAGCGCGAGCGCGCTGAGCTCGAGGAACAGGCAGGTCAGGAATCACAGGCCCTGGCCGCAACGCGACAGCGTCTCGTGGCGGCCGAGCAGGCCCGTGAGATAAAGTCGGCAGAGCGTCAGCGCTTTGCAGCCACCCGCGAAGACAACGAGCGTCAGCTGGATCTTGCTCGGGAAACGTCCCGCGCCCATCGCGACCGGTACCATGCGCTGAACGGCGAGCTTAGAAGTCTCGAGTCCAAGCTGACTGCAGGTCAAACGGCTCGGGATCGCCTGTTGCGACAGCGCGGGGAACTCGATGAGCAGTTGGACACCCTGAAAGCCGGCATTCAGAGCAGCGCGCGACCGCTGCCGGAACTCAAGCAGGAACTGGAATCCGCGTTGCAGAATCGGCTGGCGGTTGAGCAGCAACTCGCGGAGGTCCGTAAAGATCTCGAGGCGATAGATGCTCAGATTCGTGGCCTGGAAGAAGAGCGATTGGCAGCCGAGGACGCCCTGGGAAATGTTCGCAGTCGTCTCGAGACGGCCAGGGTAGACCGACAGGGGCTTGCAGTGGAGGAACGCAACCTCCTGCAGCAGATCGCAGCGACGGGATTCGAGCTGGAAGACGTCAAGGCGGCCCTGTCGGACGAGGCAACGGAAGATGCCTGGGTGGAGTCTCTGGCTTCGATAGACCGGCGCATTTCGCGGCTGGGTCCCATCAACCTTGCGGCAATCGATGAGTTCGAAACGCAATCAGAAAGAAAAACCTACCTGGATCAGCAGAACGAAGACCTGGAAAAGGCGCTGGAAACCCTGCTGCATGCCATAAAGAAGATCGATCGTGAAACGCGTTCGCGTTTCAAAGACACGTTCGAGAAAGTCAATGCTCGTCTGGGCGAGCTCTTTCCAAAAATTTTCGGCGGAGGACACGCTTATCTGGAACTGACAGGGGAGGATCTGCTCGATACCGGGGTTACGCTCATGGCGCGACCGCCGGGGAAACGAAACGCCAGCATTCATCTGCTGTCTGGCGGCGAGAAAGCGATGACGGCCGTCGCGCTGATTTTCGCCATCTTCCATCTCAACCCGAGTCCGGTGTGTCTGCTGGACGAGGTTGATGCGCCTCTTGACGACAGTAACGTTTCTCGTTTCGCGGAGTTGATTAAGGAAATGTCTGCCGATGTGCAGTTCGTGATCATTACCCACAACAAAATAACCATGGAGATGGCTGACCATCTCATGGGGGTGACCATGAACGAACCGGGGGTGTCCCGGCTGGTATCGGTTGACGTGGAAGAAGCTGCGGCCATGGCTGCGGTCTAGACGCGGTTTTACTGAACTAGCTGTCGGGAAAACCCCGTTCCAGAAGAAGTGTGGCCGCTCGGGCGGCTGAGGAGCCGAAAGTGGATATAAAGGATTTCATCCTGATCGGTGGTGGTCTGCTCATCGCGGCCGTCATTGCTCACGGTTTCTGGATCGCCTGGCGCGCAAGGCGGGATCCGCTGAGGTTGGATATCGTTCCTGATATCGTGCCACAGAAACAGGACGCGATGGCGGGCTTGCGATCAGAGCTTCCCAATGGTGGAGCGCGAGTCATTAACCGTCGTGGCAGGCAGCCGGAGCAGGTCAGTCTTGAACTTGATGCGGACGCTGCTCTGCTGCTCGAACCCCTGCACAGCGATGATGAGAATCAGCTTCTACCCGGGGCGCAGGCGGTAGAGTCTGCAGGCCGTGCTGATTCTCGCTCTGACCCAAGTGGTGACCAAGATGACGGTGTTCGGGAGCGTGCGTCTTCGGGTCGTTCTGCCGATGCCGGGGGACCTCGAACCGTCCACGCGGCCACGGAAAAACGCACAGAGCCGCGCGTCGAAGTCCCTGCAGGTACGGCACGTCCGGTAGGACCGTCCGGTCGTCCTTCTGACGGTGACGTTGTTGGAGACGCCGCCCGTGGCGGAATTGCTGACGTCATCATGCCCGAGCAGCCCATCCTGGCGGACGACCCCAAGGAGCCTCGGCGCTGGGCTGGTCGACGTTTGCCGGAGGCCCAACTGCCGGCAGACCAACCGAAGGCTGAAACCCGAATTCTGCACAGTCAGCGACAGGAACGGGATAGCGCAAGAGATCGCTCTCAGGCAGGCGGGCGGGGCCTCGGCCGTGGCAGCCGGACTGACCGCGGGCGTTCTCCGGGTCGTGAGGCTGCCTCAGCTGCAGGCGAACCGGACGTTCAAGAGCTCATCGTGATCAACGTGGTGGCCGCTCAGGGCCAGCGCTTCGAGGGCCCCGCGCTGGTGGAGGCGTTGCGGGCCCGCGGGCTCCGCTACGGCGAGATGAATATTTTCCACCGGGTGGAACCCATGACCCGATCTATCCGGTACAGCGTGGCCAGCGTGCTGGAGCCGGGCACCTTCGATATGGCGGAAATTGAAGAATTTCGCTCACCGGGCGTCTGCTTCTTCATGCAGTTGCCTGGCCCGGAGCAGCCTCTGGAGACTTTCGAAGATATGCTCGCGGCGGCCAGGGACCTGGCGCTGCAGCTCGGCGGCGAGCTGAAGGATGAGCAGCGCAGCGTGATGACCGGTCAGACTGTGGAGCACTATCGTCAACGCATAGCCGATTTCTGTCGGCGGGCGATGTCTATGCGGGCATGAACCGAAGTTTCGAGGCGGCAACCGAGGTCGCAGAGCGGGTTGAGGCGCTTCGCGCTCTGATTCGGCACCACAATCATCGGTACTACGTGCTCGATGACCCGGAAGTTGCGGACGCCGAATACGATGCCCTCTACGACGAGCTGGTTTCCCTGGAAGCCGAATATCCAGATCTGATCAGTGATGATTCGCCGACGCAGCGTATTGGTGGAGCGCCGCTTGCACAGTTTTCGGCGGTCGCTCATGAACTTCCCATGCTGTCACTCAACAAGTGCACGACTCGTCAGGAACTGGATGACTGGCTGACGCGCTGCATGTCCCGACTGGGGACCGAAGAGGCACTCAGCTTCACCTGCGAGCCGAAAATCGACGGGGTAGCGGTTGCGCTGCGCTACGAAGCGGGAAGATTGGTTCTTGCGGCAACCCGTGGAGATGGTCAGGCCGGGGAAGACATCACCGCCAACGTTCGCACGATCGGGGCGGTGCCGCTGCGCCTGGATGCCGACGATGTACCTCAGCTTCTCGAGGTGCGAGGAGAGATTTACATGCCCCAGGAGGACTTCCAGGCGTTCAATACTCGGGCCCGGGAACGCGGCGAAAAGACGCTGGTCAATCCCCGAAATGGCGCTGCGGGCAGCCTGAGGCAACTCGACCCGCGAATAACAGCTGCGAGACCGCTGACCATGTACTGCTATGGCGTGGGCATGCTGGATGGTGGTTGGCGGCCGGCTACCCAGATGGAAGTGCTGGAAAAGCTGCGGGATTGGGAAATGCGCGTCAACCCGGAAACGCGCCTGGTGGAGGACATTGCAGGCTGTGAGGCCTACGTCGATTCGCTGCTGGCGCGACGCGGTGCTCTCGGTTACGACATCGACGGAGCTGTCATCAAGGTCAACAGCCTGGCGCTGCAGCAGCGCCTCGGAACTCTGACTCGCCGGCCGCGTTGGGCCATGGCGTTCAAGTATCCGGCGGAGGAAGCAACGACTCGGGTACTTTCCGTGGAGTTTCAGGTAGGTCGTACCGGGGCGGTCACCCCTGTAGCCCGGCTTGATCCCGTTTTTGTCGGCGGTGTCACGGTGAGCAACGCGACCTTGCACAATATGGACGAAGTCTCCCGCTTGGGTCTCCATATCGGCGATACGGTGATGATCCGCCGTGCAGGCGACGTGATACCACAGGTAATGGCGGTCATTACTGCCAGACGCCTGGCGGATGCCCGGGCGGTGACGTTGCCCGAAGCCTGTCCTGCCTGTGGCAGCCCCATAGTCCACGCTGAGGAAGAAGCGGTTGCCCGCTGCTCTGCGGGTCCAGGGGTGTGTCCCGCGCGGCGAAAGGAGGGCCTCAAGCATTTCGCCTCCAGGCTGGCCCTCGATATTGAGGGTCTGGGTGACAAACTGGTGGAACAGCTCGTGGCGGCTGATCTGGTCAAGCATCCCGCTGACCTGTTCCACCTCAGCGAGGAGCAGTTGATCTCTCTCGAGCGAATGGGCCCGAAATCTGCCGAGAAGCTGCTCCGGGCGCTGGAGGACAGCAAAGAGACCACTCTGGCGAGATTCATCTACAGCCTCGGCATCCGCGAAGTCGGTGAGGCGACGGCGCGTAATCTGGCGTCTCATTTCGGCGATCTGTCCGCGCTGATGTCGGCCTCGATCGAAGCTCTGGAAGAGGTCGCAGACGTGGGTCCTATCGTCGCCCGTCACGTACACGGGTACTTCGCAGATTCGGAAAACCGCCAGGTTGTCGATAGCCTGCTGGCGGCGGGCGTGCACTGGCCAGAGGAGACCAGGGATCCGGGCGCTGCACCCCTTGCGGGACAGACCTGGGTCCTCACAGGCACGTTGGAGGCTTTGACCCGGGACGAGGCCAAGGCTCGTCTGCAGCGACTCGGCGCAAAGGTGGTGGGCTCTGTTTCGAAAAATACCCACCAAGTGGTAGCCGGGCCTGGTGCGGGCAGCAAACTCACGCGCGCAGAAAGGCTAGGTATTCCGGTAATGGATGAGGTGGCGCTTCTGGCGCTGTTTGAGGAACATGGTGTGGACTAGATTTCCGCTGCTGGCGGTGCTTGCCTTTGCCGCGTGCACCAGCGCGCCGCCGAGGCAGCCTGACAACATCTGTCGTATTTTCGAGGAGAAACCGTCCTGGTATCGGGCCGCCGCGGCGACTCAGCGTGAGTGGGGTTTGCCGATTCCAGTTGGCATGGCCTTCGTTCATCGCGAATCCAGCTACGTTGCAGATGCCAAACCGCCCAGGGGTCGACTGCTGTGGGTCATCCCGTGGCGGCGGCCGTCCAGCGCCTATGGCTATGCACAGGCGACGGACGAAGCCTGGTCGGACTATCGCAAAGCCACCAGCCGCTGGATGGTGGATCGGGATGACTTTTCCGACGCCTTTGATTTCATCGGCTGGTACAACCATCGCAGCGCGCGCAAGCTGCGCCTCTCCAAGCAGGACGCCTACCACCTGTACCTGGCCTACTACGAGGGCATTTCGGGATTCGCATCGGGCCGTTGGCGTAAGGATGCACGGGTGAAAGGATACGCCAGCAAGGTTGCGCGACGCGCGCAGCGGTATAGCGATCAGTTCGGCACCTGCGAAAAGAAATTTTCCAAGGGTTTCTGGGGCTGGTTCAGCTGAGGCCACCCGGTCAATCCAACCGCTTGCGGAAGCGCAGCGTCGCCACCGCCATACCGACAGCGAAGAAGGCGAACAGGGGCCAGATATCCGCGGCCATCATGGACAGAGACGCGTCGCGCAGCACCACGCCCCGAACGATCCGCAGAAAATGCGTCAGAGGAAATATCTCGGCCAGGTACTGGGCCGCTTGTGGCATGCCTTCGAAAGGAAACATGAACCCCGACAGCAGCAGCTGCGGCAGAAAAGTCATGAAAGTCATCTGAAACGCCTGAAACTGCGTTGCCGCTGCGGTGGATATCAGCAGGCCCAGTGTCAGAATGCTGAGCACGAATACGCCGGCACTGGCGTAAAAGTCTGACCAGCTTCCCCTCAGCGGCACGTCGAAGAGGATCAGCCCCAACAGCACAATCAACGAAATCTGCACGTAACCAATGAGTATGTACGGGATTATCTTGCCGATCATCAGCTCGAGGGACTGAACGGGCGTGGTAATCAGAAGTTCCAGGTTGCCTCGTTCCCGCTCGCGGACGATGGCGATTGAGGTGAACAGGACCATGGTCAGGGTCAGTATGACCCCGCACAGTCCCGGCACGATGAACACTGCCGAGCGGCGTTCGGGATTGTAGAGGGGCCGGACCTCCAGCGAAGTCTGCTGCCGCTTGCCGGCGCTTGCCGTTGGCACGGGAAGCGCTGTCAGGCCTCTCGCCGCGCTCAGAATTGTTGGATCGCTATCATCGACGAGCAGCTGGGCATAGGGCTTGCGTCCTTGCGCAAGCCGTTCCTCGAAATCTGCCGGGATATAGAGCCCGGTGGATATCTTTGCCGCAGCAATCATCTGCTCGAGTTCGTGAACGTTCGTGGCTTGCTTTGTGTAGCGCACCACCTGCGACGCTGCTGCGTCCCGGATCAGCGCGCGCGTTGTGCTGGTGTTGGCTTCGTCCACCACGGCGGTGTTGAGGTGGCGGACGTCATTGTTGATGGCGTAGCCGAACAGCAGGGTCATCACGATGGGGATTCCGGCCACCATGCCGCCGGTAAGGCGATCACGCCGCAGATGGAAAAACTCTTTCCGGGCGATAGCCAGAATCCGTGCTGCGCTCGGCCTTTTCACGAGGGCCGCGCCCGACCTGTGGTGGCCATGACGAATACGTCTTCCAGGTTGGGCGTGACGGTTCTGAGCTCCGCTTGCAGTTCTTTGCGGGCCAGGACGTTGCCTAGAAACATTTCCGGTTGGCTTACCTCCGGCCTGACCAGGACGTGCAGACGTGAGCCCAGCTGCGCGACGTCGATGACCGGATCCAGGGCGATCAATGCCTGGCGCACCGGGCGCACTACCTCGCTTTCCACCTCGACCACGGTTGCCGGGAGCTCGGCCATCAACGTTTTTGGGGACCCTTCGGCCACCAGAGCGCCACGATCGAGTATGGCAATGAGGTGACAGCGTTCGGCTTCGTCCATGAAGTGGGTTGTGACGAGCACGGTGGTGCCCTGATCCACCATGTCGAACAGGAACTCCCAGAACTCGCGACGGCTCTCCGGATCCACGGCGCTGGTGGGCTCGTCCAGAAACAGCAGCTTCGGTTCGTGCAGCGTCACTGCCGCCAGCGCCAGACGCTGGCGCTGTCCGCCGCTCAGCGTCCCGGCGAGCTGTCTTTCCCGGTCCTGCAGGCCGAAGCGTTCAAGTTGAGCCTGTATCCGCGCCCGGCGATTTACCCTCGGCAGCCGGTGGATCTCGCTCAGGAACTGCAGGTTCTCTCGTACCGTGAGATCTTGGTAGAGAGAAAATCTCTGCGTCATGTAACCGATCTTGCTCTTGATGGCCTCCGGGTCGCGAAGCACGTCGATGCCAAGGACGGTTGCCCCACCGTCGGAAGGAAGGAGCAAACCGCACAGCATGCGGATGGTCGTCGACTTGCCACAGCCATTGGGCCCGATAAACCCATATATGCTGCCCGCGGGTATCTTGAGATTGACGTGATCGACAGCAACGAGATCTCCGAAGCAGCGGGTCAGCTCACGGGTTTCTATGGCGAAAGTCTCCATGGCGAAGCTCTCAATCACAAAAGTCAGGGTGACAAGTCGGGGAACGTGACCTGGACGGGTACTCCGACGGGCAGCGCCTGAGTGCCCTCAGCTGTCAGATCAATTTCGGCGGCGTAGCTCAACAGGGTCCTGTCGTGCCGGTTGAGGGCGAAATAGGGGGTAAAGGAGGCTTCTGCCGATACCCAGCGCACGGTTCCGGCGAACGGGTCCGGGTATCCGTCCACGCGGATGAGGGCCCGAGTTCCGCTGATTACACGGGTTCGGACAGGCTCCGCTATGTGCACGCTGGCATACAGGGGGATCGCTGCCAGCACTCTGATCACGGTAGCTCCGGCAGGCGGCCGCTCGCCCACCTCATAGGGCAGGGTCTCGACGATGCCGGCGATAGGACTGCGGATGATGGTTCGCGATACTGTCAGTTCGAGATCTCTGACCATTGCGCTGGTGGCAGCATGATGATTCCGCGCCTGGTCGATCGCCTCGCTGCGAGTTCCGGCCAGCAGCTCGTCCAGCGCGGCTTCCGCCTCCGCCTCACGGGCCTGAGCTTCCTCGTAGCGTCCTCGTAGCGTATCTACCAGGCTGGCCGACGCGTACTTGCGTTCCACCAGCGCAACCTGGCGATCCAACTCGTATTTGGCGGTCTGCCGCGCGCTCCTGGCTGCCTCCAGGCGGGCTCGCCCCTGGACGATTTCCTGGGCCCGCGGTCCGGATTCCGCCTCCGCGAGGCTCGAGCGCGCAACCGCTTCCTCAGCGCGGGCTCGGGCCAGCGCAACTTCCGCCCGTTCGCTACTCTGGATCAAAAGGGATTCCCCGACCGCAACCCGCTGGCCTTCGCGGACCAGAATAACGCGGATAGGCTCGTTGCTATCGGCGCTCAGGTCGATCCGGTCGCGCTCCAGGGTTCCAAACGCGGGGATATCCGTGGTGGGTGTGTCACACCCGGCCAGCGCCATCAGCCCGCACAGGCAAATGCACTTTATCCCCATCGGTCGGTTGCCTGTGCCGTGACCGGTCACGGCGCCGGATCCGAATCAGGGGTGGGCAGCCCAAGGCTCATGAGTATCGACCGGCCGGCCTGCCGCTGTATGAGATCGATCTCGGCATCACCGTAGTCGTCGATACCCAACCGGCGCTGCAGAATGCCGCGACCGATCTGAAACACCACCAGCTGGCCGACCAGCGCGTGGGTGCGGACGATGGTTTCCGGCGCGTCGGCTGCCATGCCCAGCACCCAGGCGACCAGATCGGTCAGCGCTTCGTGCAGCCGACGGGGTACAGCATCGTAGAGACGATTGAAATGCGGCCCCGGCACAAACAGTTCCCTCAGGACGAAGGGAACCATGGGCTTCAGCGCGGGCGTGCGTAGCAGTATCGACAGCACCGCTTCCACCAGCTGGGTCACCAGCACCGCCTGGCGCGTCGGGTCGTTACTGGCAATCGATCTCGCTTGACCCGCCATGCTCAGGACCAGGTCCAGACGCGGTGTGACCAGCTGGACGATGTGGTCGATAACCCCGAGATAGAGTTCATCTTTGCTGCCGAAGTGGTACTTGATCGCGGCGATGTTGGCCCCTGCTGCTTCGGCCAGCATGCGCGTGGTTACACCGTCGTAACCGTGGGTTCCGAAGAGGCGGACCGCTGTGGCGAGCAGGAGGGCGCGCGTGTCTTCTCGTTCTGGCATGGGCAGAATTAAAACATTAATCCATGATTATTAAAACAAATGATTTAATAATATTCCCGATATGGTCGAACCACTTCTATCCGGGCTTACTCGGCGGCCTGGATCAGACATCTGCGCTGGTGCGTCTCATCCGGGCGGGCTAAGCTGCGGCGGTGATTTCCCCCACATCTCATGTCTGCCTTCACCGCTGCCAGGGCCGGTGTGTGACACCCCGCTGGTCTGGCCGTGCTCACTGACGCGCTGAAAACCGAGATTCAGGAAGCCTATCGGGCCTGGTTACAGGCGCGGGGTTTCCGCGCGCGGCGGGGCCAACGGGAGATGGTTGCGCAGGTGGCCAGAACCCTGACCGGAGAGGCCCCCAGAATTCTCGCCGTTGAAGCGGGAACCGGTACGGGTAAAACCGCCGGTTACACCCTTCCAGCCATACCAATCGCCCGGGCGCTCGGAAAGTCGGTCATTGTCAGTTCGGCTACCGTTGCCCTGCAGGAGCAGGTGGTGTTGAGGGACCTGCCCGACCTGCAGCGCAACGCGGGCATTCGCTTCACCTACGCGCTGGCCAAGGGGCGCGGTCGCTATGTCTGTCTCAAGCGTCTGGATGACCGGCTGCGCTATGACGACCAGCAGGAGATTCCCCTGTTCGACGCCTTGAGCGAGGATGGAACTGCCCTGTATCAGTCCATGCTGAAAGCCTTTGCGGATCGAAGCTGGGACGGCGAGCTGGACAGCTGGTCCGGAGGCGTGGACGAGCAGATGTGGCGCCAGGTCACCACGGATCATCGCGGCTGCGCTAACAGTAAATGTGGTTTTTTCAAGCAGTGTCCCTTTTTCAAGGCGCGCAGCGGCCTGGACGGTGTCGACGTCATCGTTGCAAATCATGACCTGGTGCTCGCGGATCTGTCTCTGGGAGGCGGGGCGGTGCTGCCCGACCCGGAAGAGTCAATTTACGTGCTGGACGAGGCGCATCATCTTCCGGATAAAACTCAGCAGCACTTTGCAGCCCGTGCCCGGCTTCTCGCTACCTGTACCTGGCTGGACAACGTTGCGGCTGTTCTAGGCAGCATGACCCAGCGCTTTGCCAGGCCCGATGACCTGGTGCATCTCGCGACGCGGGTTGCCGATAAAGGCGCGCAGGCGCAGGAAGGTCTGCGCCTGCTGCACGGCGCCGTGGACCTTCTGCCGTTTGCCGAGCGAGACGAGACGCTGCAAATTTATCGGTTTCGTCTCGGCGAAGTGCCTGCGGATCTTCAGGCGCTGGCCGACTCCGCCGCTGGCCCGATCGGGGAAGTGCACGCCGATCTAATCAAGACCCATGAGATGCTGCAGGACGTGCTGGCCGGCGAAATTCAGTGGCAGAACGGTTTCGAAGCCGAAGACTGGCTGCCGGTGCTGGGGCAACAGCAGACACGGGCCGCAGGGGTTCTGGCGATGCTGCGGCAATTTGCCGGGCTGGACGGGCGTACGGGCGTGCATGCCCGATGGGCGAACCGGTCGGAGCAGGACGTGGAGCTGGTGAGCGCGCCCATAGAGCCCGGTCATCTGCTACAGGAACATCTCTGGGATCGTTGTTTTGCCGCCATCTGCACGTCCGCCACCCTGACAGCCCTGGGACGTTTCGATCGCTTTTTTGAACGAACCGGTCTGCAGGGGGTCAACGGGCTGCGTATTCCCAGCCCGTTCGATTACCCCAACATAGCAACCTTCCGAGTGCCTGATATGGAATCGGATCCCAGCAATTTTGCCGCCCACAGTGAGGAAGTCGCTTCGCTGTTGCCGATGCTGCTGACCCCCGAGCCCAGCGGCCTTGTCCTCTTCACGTCCTGGCGGCAGCTACACGAGGTGCTCAGGCAGCTGCCGGATAAGTTTGCCGATAAGCTGCGGGTGCAGGGGGAGGGTTCCAAGCAGGCCCTGCTGGAGGCTCATCGTGCCGCCGTGGACGCGGGGCAAGTCAGCTATCTGGTCGGGCTCGCCAGCTTCGCCGAGGGCGTTGACCTGCCTGACGACTATTGTCGGCATGTGGTCATCGCGAAGCTGCCGTTTGCCGTGCCCGACGACCCGGTGGATCAGGCGATGGCCGAGTGGGCGGAGTCCCAGGGCCGGAACCCGTTCTATGAGATCTCGGTGCCCGATGCTGCTCTGCGTCTGGTTCAGGCATGCGGCCGACTCATTCGTCACGAAGCAGACCATGGCCGCATAACGCTGCTGGACAAGCGCATCCTGACGAAGCGCTATGGCCGCGCGCTGCTCGACTCGCTTCCGCCCTATCGGATGCGGCTGGGGATTTCCAAATCCGATCTGATTCCGGCAGCGCCAGACGCGACCCGTATCGGCTCAGCGACAGGCTGACGTCGCCAGAGATCGCCCTGCACGGGCCGTCCTCAACCTGCGCTCTTGAAGCCCGCTACATCAATGAGTTCTGGTCCGCCCTGGGGCGCATCCTCGAATCTACCGCTACTGAAAACGATCAGCCGCTCCTGGTCGAAGCGAGCCACCAGCTGACGCAGATAGGTCAGCACGTCTTCTTTGCTCAGATTTGCCGCTGCCGCCGCTATACGTTGCCGGGTATCAAAAGTAGTTATACCCAGCTGCAGATTGGTCCAGTACCGTCGGCTACGCTCCCCCAGATTTCGATCTTTCTCTGTCAGCTGACCCACCAGCCCGTTCTGAAAGCGCTGGAACTCATCGTGCCCCATCTGCGCTACCGCGTTCAGTTCCTTGTTGAGAAACTCGCGGGTCAGCGCCTCGAGCTTTGCGGGCGAAGCCACGGGAGACTGAACGATGAACGCGAGGCCGCCGCGATCTCTTATGGTCTGTGCACTGACCGAGACCACGTAGCCCAACTGTTGCTCAGTGCGCAGGCTGGTGAAATACGACTGCTTGATCATCTGGCCAGCCAGGGAGCTGAGGGCGCGGGACCTGATGGCGCTGTCCGGGTCCTGCAGGTACAGCACGATTGAGGCATCCTGGTGATCAATAGGAATCTGATGCCGCCATGCCGTATCGATGGATTTCACGCTCGGCTCGACCCTGGGGAAATCTCTCAGCGGTAGTTCCGACTTCAGCAATCCGACAAGATCGCGGCCCTCGAGATCGGCCACGTTGCCGGCCTGGAGCCCAACAACGTTGAAACCGGACATCCGCGCGGCGCGCCAGCGCTGCAGGTCTTCCACGCTGCGTTTTTCCAGCTCCGCGATGAGGGCTTCCGGCGGCCAGCGGCTGGACAGCAGCAGGTAGCTCAGGGCGCCGTAGGTCTGGGTATAGGGTCGTTCGTCCCGATAGTTGCCCCACTCCCGGAGGAGTTCTTCTTTGAACGCCGAAAAGCGCTCAGGGTCGATTTCCAGCCGGGTTAACCCGTCAAGCACCGTACGCAGCAGCACCAGCTGTTTGTCGCTGTACCCGGAAATCGAGAGTTCGAACCCCATGCCGTCGACGCCGATAGCGTAGCCGAGGCCGGCGAGGTAGGCGGGATAGACCTCCGCGGACAACGAGTCAGTCACAAGGCTTCGGTAAATCGAAGCCATGGCCAGATCCTCCGCAGATAGAATGCCCCCGTCGATACCCAGCGAAAGGAAAAGGTTGGCTCTGGGCGTGCCGAAACTGGTGTCGCGGTCTTCCCAGAGCGCGAGACCGGCGCTCTCGTAGCGCAATTCGGGAAGCTTGCCGTCCTCGGCCAGCACCTGGAGATCTACGGGCAGGTAGGGGTTTGGCGCGGGCAGGCTGAGCCCGTTGCCAGTCATGGTGTCGGTTGTGACATTCAGTGCGCCCGCCGGTGGCCCTGAGACCAGCTGATAGGGAACCTTGAACCAGGGCTCCAGGCTGTCCACGGGAACGTCGGGGCCACTGATCTCGACGATGACGTTGTCGACGTCGAGTCGTTTCAGAAATGCGTTGATGAGCGACGCGTCGAAACCGCTCATCAGGTAGGGAGCCACCAGCACTTCCGACGGTGGGTAGTGCATGAAGGCGGGCGCTGTCCGGTAGACGAAGCCGGTGGCCGAAGACTTTTCCTGGAAACGAAAGCCCAGCTCGGCGACCCGAGCCTGTTCGGCGTATCGCCAGGGTTCGGGTGGCGATTGCTTGAGCAGGTTGATGTAGCGGAACGTCAGCTCGTTGACGCGCTCCAGATTGGCGTAGCCTGTTTCGGTGAGGTTGATCTCCAGCACGATCAGGCTGTTGTTCTCGTCGACGTTGGCCACGCCGGTGGCCAGAGATTCCGTCCAGCCCTCTCGCTTGAGGCGCTGGTAGAGGCTGCCCTCGCCTTCGTGGCCGAGTAGATTGCTGATGTACTGATCGGGTTTCTGCCGGTAGTAGGGGTATGTGGCTGGAATCGGGAAGCTGTAGCTAACCTTGTAGCCTTCCTTGATGGTCTGAAAGTAGAGTTGCGTCGGTAGGGAACCCTCTACGTACAACGACTCTTCTCGGGATGCGGGGCCCAGGTTGCGATTTTCGATCGGGCTGAACATGGGCACTATCCAGGCTTCCATCTCGTCCAGCGGCTGGTTGCTGAGCGCTACCAGCGCCATCTGGTCAGCGGAGTACTCCTGCTCGAAAAACGTCTGCAGCGCCTCCTGAACACCAGCATCCAGCGTTTCTAGGCTGCCGATGCTGAACCGTGAATCCGGATGCTCGGGGTTAACGGCGACGGTGTTGACGGCCATGCTGCGCCAGTCATCGTTGCGCAGTTGCATCTGGTACTCGGAATTTACCGCGTTCTTCTCGCGATCAACGTAGTCGGCATCCAGCAGCGGGCTGATGAAAAACTGGGAAAAGCGATCCATGGCAGCGGGAAACTGATCCGGCTGGATGTCGAAAAAGTAGTTGGTATGATCGCCAGCGGTATACGCATTCGAGGCGCCACCGTGTTGCGAGATGAAATGCTGATAGGCGTCCACCTCGGGATATTTTTCGGTACCGATGAACAGCATGTGCTCGAGGAAGTGTGCCAGCCCGGGATAAGCGTCCGGCTCGTCGTAGCTGCCCCGGAATACCGCCAGAGAGGCCGCCGCTTTGTCGGTTCCGGGGTCCGATACGAGCAGCACCCGCAGGTCGTTATCCAGGGTCAGATAGCGGTACTCGCGATCGTCGTTGGGGCTTTGCTCCAGAACAATCGGCCCGCCGCTGTCGGTGACAGGACGATTTAGGTCCGAGGCGGGGTTACTGGAGCACGCTGCCAGGAGCGACGTAAAAATGACGCCCATCAGGACGGAAGCGAAGATTCTCAAGGGGTATTTCCTCATGCCGACAGGTACTGCTTCAGATGCGGTCGCAAATTATACGGCGAATCAGGGGGCTTCATCAGCTGCCAGCCGCGGTGTGGGCGTCGCGCAACCACCAACCCAGTTAGTAGTCCAGACTGAGATAACGCCCGCCGCCGATGATCACCAGCGCGATCAGCATGGAAAAGTAGATGGCGGCAAACTCGATACCGCCGTTCAGCTTGACCAGGCTGCCGCTGCTGTCCAGGTAGCCGTAGTTGCCGTGATCGCGGAGGATGTCTTTGGCGATGCTCAGGCGCTTGGAGGCTTCGATTGTGCGCTCGTTGACATTGTAGCAGCTGACGTAGCGTTCAAAGACAGTCGATGCCTTATAGGCCTCGGACCCCGGGATGCAGAAGGCCGGTGGATCGGACGGTGCGATCGCGGGCCACCCGTTGTCTAAGTGAACCGCATACGCGGCAACGAACATCGTGACCGCTAGGGGAATGGCCATCAGCCGCACGGCCAGGCCCAACAGCAGCGCGATACCACCGAGGAATTCTGTCCAGGCCGCAAGAAACCAGGAAATGTCCGCCGGCAGCACGTTGAAAGGGAACGGAAAGGCATCCATCTGGTTATGGAACCAGTTGTCCCCAGCGAGCTTTTCCCAGCCTGCGGCGATGAGTACCGGCGCCAGGATCAGGCGCAGAAGCAATGATGCCGCGCCGTCGAAGTGTCGTACAAACTGCAGGCCACGGTCGTACCAGATGCTCGCAGATCTGATGAATGTCATGATGGGTGCTTTTCCACGGCCTAGAGGTTAGACCCGGTGACAGATGATGGTTCCCGTACTCCAGGATCGAGCATCGATCTGGACGCTGCCCGTCGCCAGAGCTTGGGTGCGTGAATCGCGCCGAGGTATTCACGCGGCTGGGGATCGACAGCGGGGATCCGGAGCTGCAGAGGCTGCTTGGCCAGCTGGACGCTCAGGCGCCGGAGGACTGGCGGGTGCTGGCTGCCGGCCTGGCATTCCGTTTCGCAGGTGGTTCGGGGTCGGAGACAAGCAAGAACACGAGTAGTAACCCCGAAAGCGTGCATCTGCTGCCCCGCGTGATCGGCATCAGCGGTGGTCAGGGCGCTGGCAAAAGCACGTTGGCGGCGCTCCTGGTAGATGCCCTGCAACGGCTGGAAGTTCGAGCCGCCACCGGTTCCATTGACGACTTTTACCTTACCCTCGACGAGCGTCGCGAGCTGGCAGCAACGGTACACCCCCTGCTGGTCACCCGGGGGGTGCCCGGCACCCACGATGTCGGCCTTTGCCGGCGTACCCTGCGCGCGTTGAAGGGCAGCGGGTGGGTGGCTCTGCCCCGATTTGATAAGGGGCGGGACGATCGTTGCCCGCCGGACGCGTGGCCCAGGGTGCGGGCGCCCCTGGACTGCTTTGTGCTGGAGGGCTGGTGCCTGGGTGCTCCTCCGCAACCGGAGAGCCTTCTGGCGAGCCCGTTGAACGCTTTGGAGTCCGTTGAAGACCCTGAAGGCCACTGGCGCAGATTCGTCAATGAGGCGCTGCTGCGGGACTACGCGCGCCTGTGGGCGCAGGTCGAATTCTGGCTTTACCTCCGGGTCCCGGACATGGCGGCGGTAACCCGCTGGCGCACGCAACAGGAACAGGATCTGCCTGCAGACCGGCGCATGACGGCGGATCAGCTGGATCGATTTGTTGCCCATTACGAGCGGATCACGCGCTGGATGTTCGAGACCATGCCCGAGCGTTCCGACATCGTGGCGGTGCTCGGTGTGGACCACAGGCTGGTCAGCACGAGGGTCAGGAATACCAGCTGATTGCCAGAAAACCCGTGCTTAAGCCGAGCGAGTAGACTCTCATGTGGCCGTGGCGCGTTACTGGCAGCTGTATGGAAAACTCTTTATAGTAAGCATACTTGCTATAAGTGAGGCCCTCGGCTAAAAACTCGGACGTGTGTTGCCAGAAGATTCGCCCCGTGAACGGCAGTAAGGGGGCAGAACTATTCATGGCGCACATCGGCAGAGCCTGCGTGTTGCGGGCTGAGAACGTCACGCCGGGTTCATTGCCGCTGTGTAACACCTGTATCGGGGCCTGATAGATTTTTTTGTTTGCCATGCGGTGAAGACAACGACGATGAGAGGTGTTGAGTGACCGCGCCCTGCTCGAAACGGTGGCGCGCCCTGGTGGGTTTGAGCCTGCTGTTCGCAGCTGGCGCAGCAGTCGCCGAATCAGCAAAAGTAGGTGCCAGCGACTACCTGGTCGAAGACTCGGTCGAAGGCTCGATCGAGGAAGTAGTCGTCTACGGTCGGGCCCTGCAGCTGATCGGTATTGCCGACACCGCGTCCGAAGGCATTGTCGGTTACGACGATATCCGTTTGCCGCCCCTGCTGCGGGTGGGCGAGCTGGTGGAAGCGGTGCCCGGGATGGTGGCAACGCAGCACTCTGGGACGGGGAAAGCGAACCAGTACTTCCTCCGGGGTTTCAACCTGGACCACGGGACCGATTTTTTCGCACGCGCCGGTGGCGTACCAGTAAACATGCGCACCCACGGCCACGGCCAGGGTTACCTGGATCTGAACTTCATCATTCCCGAGATGGTGGAGACAACCGCCTACCGTAAGGGTCCCTATCATGCCAGCGTTGGTGACTTTTCTTCCGCCGGCAGCGTGGATTTTTCGTTCTACGAACGTCTGGAGGAGTCGCTGCTGCAGGTAACCATTGGCAAGGATAATTTCGCCCGCAGCTTTGTCGCAGGAAGCTTGGATGTTGGCGGATCGGGCAATGGCGTGCTGACCGGCGCGCTCGACGCCGCTTTTTACGACGGTCCCTGGGATATTGATGAGGATCTTGAGCAGTACAAGCTGCTCTTGAGCTACGGGTTTGATGTTGCTGGCGGCAGGGCACGCCTGTCGCTGCAGGGCTACGACGGTGAATGGAACGCGACCGATCAGATCCCGCGGCGGGCGGTGCGGTCCGGCCTTATCGACGAGCTCGGTTTCATCGACCCGGATCTCGGCGGCCGTACGCAGCGTTATGCGGTGACTGGCGAGCTGGATTTTGCGCGGTGGAAGTTCGGCGGCTACTTCGTCGAGTACGACTTCACCTTGTATTCCAACTTCACCTACCTTCTCGATGACCCGGTCAACGGCGACGAGTTCGAGCAGCGTGACGATCGTTCGCAGTGGGGCTTGTGGGCGAGCGGAGGTGTGGACTCGAAGCTCTGGGACAGGCCGGTACGCGTCAACTGGGGCAGCGATCTGCACTACGATGACATCGACCAGGTTGGTCTTTACGACACGGTGGCGCGAGCACGCATTGGGACGACCCGTCGGGACAGCGTCGAGGAGATATCGGTCAGTGGCTACGGCGAGGCCGAGGTCTTCCTCACGCAACGGTTGAGGTCCACCCTCGGCGCGCGGGTTGATTACTACCATTGGGACGTCTCGGCGCTCCGCGAGCTCAACGGCGATTCTGGCGACGACAGCCTGATCAGCCCCAAGCTTAATTTCGCCTACCGGTTCGGACCGCAGCTGGAGGGCTATGCCAGCTGGGGGCGCGGATTTCATTCCAACGATGTCCGCGGTGCCACTATTGCCCTGAACCCCGGCAGCGGCGACCCCGTGAGCCCTGTGGACGTTCTGGTTCGGTCAAACGGGGCTGAGTTTGGTCTGCGCTTTGAACAGGGGCGCCGCTTCAATGCCACCCTCGTGGGTTTCTGGCTGGAACTCGATTCCGAACTGGTCTTCGTTGGCGACGCTGGGACCACCGAGCCCAACGACGGCAGCAGGCGCCTCGGGATCGAGGCCGCCTCTTTCTGGAGGCCGGCCGACTGGCTGGCGATCAACGTCTCGTACACCTACACGGATGCGGAGTTCAAGGCCGCGCAGGAAGGCGGCCGCAAGATCCCGGGTGCTGTCGAACGCTCCTTTGTGGTGGGTGCGAACGCCAACTGGACGAACGGCTGGAGTCTCAGCGCGAGAGTGCGCTATCTGGGCGAGGCACCTCTGATCGAGGACAACTCCGTCAGGTCGGATAATTCCTGGCTGGTGAACGCGGGCTCCAGCTACCGCCGGGGTGCTTTGGAGTTCCGGCTCGACGTATTCAATCTCCTGGACTCAGACGATGACGACATCGCCTATTACTATGCTTCCCGGCTACCCGGCGAACCTGCTGAGGGTGTGGAAGATATCCATTTTCATCCGCTGGAGCCGAGAACCGTTCGAGCGACCATAACCTATCACTGGCAGAACTGAACGCGAGAGGCGTCGGTTGCGGTCGAAGTCTTGGCAAGGCGCGCTGTCGCGGGAATCGGCGGCGGATTTTACGGATCGATAATCACCCATCAACGGTTTTCCCGGCGTGGCCCGCGCTCGGACCCAGCGCCCCCATTCAGAGATCATTCAGACTGAGAGCGCCAGAATGGCCGGCATTGTCGGTGCGCCTGTGACGCCGGTCGAATGTAAACGCCATCATTGGGAGTACAATGCTCACGGTTTTTGCGCAGAGAACAGCAATATGAAGGCCCGTGCGTGTATCAGCGCGTTTGCAGGATGTCTCCTGGCGCTGATGCTGGTGCTTCCCCTGACGCCCGCCTACGGTGCTGGCCCGTACTGGGCCGCCGCTGAACCGAAACTGCGCCCGAATAATCTTGTGAAACCGCCGGGCGTTTCTCTTGAGCAGGCAACCAACATCGTCCGTCGACAGACGGGAGGGCGTGTGCTTTCCGCGGCGCCGGCAGGTCGGGGCGGCCAGCGGGGTTACGAGGTCCGTGTGCTTGTGGATGGGAAGCGGGTCACCAAAGTGTTCGTCGATGACCAGGGCAACATGCGCTCGGGAGCGAAATGACATGCGCATACTCGTCGTAGAAGATGAAGTTCAGCTGCAGGAGCAGCTGCGACACAAGTTAAAGAATTCGGGCTACGTGGTGGATACCGCGCAGGACGGCGAGGAAGGTCTGTACTACGGCCGCGAGTACGAGTACGACGCGGCCGTCGTAGATCTCGGCCTGCCCAAGCTTGGCGGGATCGACCTGATCAACCAGCTGCGGCTGGAGGATCGGCGTTTTCCGATTCTGGTTCTGACAGCTAGGGGCAACTGGCAGGATAAGGTCGAGGGCCTGGAGGCGGGGGCGGATGACTACCTCACCAAACCTTTCCAGATGGAGGAGCTGCTGGCGCGGCTCAACGCCCTGCTGCGAAGAGCAGCCGGGTACGCGTCGCCGTTGATATCCGAAGGTCCTCTGAGCCTCGACACTGCGAAGAAAGAGGTGCGAGTGCACGAGGCGCTGGTGGAGCTGACCGCCTACGAGTACAGGGTGCTCGAGTATCTGATGCTCAATCCCAGCCGTGTGGTGTCGAAAACTGAGCTCACGGATCACCTCTATGAACAGGATTTCGAACGGGACAGCAATGTCATCGAGGTTTTCGTCGGCCGGCTGCGCAAAAAGCTGGTGCCGCTGAATCCTATCCGCACGGTGCGTGGACAGGGATATCGTTTCAACTCGGACACCGCTGCTTGAAATCAGGCATCCAGACCCGGCTGCTGCTCATTACTACGCTGGCTCTCGGGTCTTTTCTGACGCTCACCGGGCTTGTTCTCGATCGATCCTTCAGGCTCAGCGTGCTGTCCGGGGCGGAGGAACAGCTGCGGCTGGTGATTTACTCTCTCATGGGCGCCGTGCAGAGCGACGATGCGGGGTTCACGCTCCCGGATCAGATGCCGGAGCCCAGGCTGGGCCAGCCGGAAAGCGGTCTTTATGCCTGGGTCAACGACGCTGAAGGTAACATCAGGTGGCGTTCGCCATCTGTGGTGACCGGCGGGGTAAGCTTCCCTGATGAGGGTCCCCGTCTCCATCCTGGCGAGTTTCGCTTTCGCGCCGAACCCGCCGACGGCACAGGATTGATCTTCCTCAGCTATGCGGTGATCTGGGAAGACCCTGAGGAATCCCTGCTCACGTTCCGCGTCGGCGCGGACCGGGCGCCTTTTCATGCGGCGATCCAGAGCTTCAGACGTAACCTTTCCATCGGTCTGTCGGCGGTAACATTGTTGTTCGTTCTTGCCCAGTATCTGGCAGTGCGCTGGGGCCTTCGGCCGCTGCGCACCATGGCGCAGGAGGTGCGTGAGATGGAAGAAGGCCATCGGGAGCGTATGAGCGAAGCCTATCCTCTGGAGCTAACGGGATTGGCGGAAAATCTCGACAGGTTCGTCGCCCATGAACAGCGCAGTCGCAGTCGCTATCGCAAGGCTATGGATGACCTGGCGCACAGCCTGAAAACGCCGCTGGCCGTTATTCGCAATGCTCTCGAGCAGGTGCCCCCGGAACCTCGCGACCTGCTTGCCGAACAGCTGGATCGGATGCAGACCACGGTCGCCCATCAACTGTCTCGGGCGTCTGTCGCGGGGCCTCTTATCGTAAGCCGCCAGATCGAGCTGCGGGCGCTGATCGAGCGACTGTTGCGGGCGCTGGAAACCGCTTATCGAGACCGCGGAATTCGCGTGGAGTTGGACGTTCCCGCTTCTCTCGGCGTCCGAGCAGACGAGAGGGATCTCATGGAGATTCTGGGTAATCTGCTGGAAAACGCATTCAAGTACTCCCGGTCAAGAATCCGTGTAAGCGGAAGCCGCGGAGAAAACCTGCAGATAGTCGTGGAGGACGACGGCCCTGGAATCGCGCCGGACGTGCGTGAAGCCGTTCTTAACCGCGGCACGCGGGCCGACGAGGTGGAGTCCGGTCAAGGCATCGGTCTGGCCGTGGTCGCGGAGCTGGTGGACCTTTACAAAGGGCGTCTGCGCATCGGTGACAGCGTGCTCGGTGGGGCCAGCCTCAGTCTCGAGCTGCCCTGAGAACCCGCCTCGGATTTACCGGCCGCCGTTCACTCCCAGCCTTTCAGCAGCGCGGTAAAGAATCGATCGCGAAGGGTCTCGGCGGCTTCAGATTTTGCCCCCAGATCGCGCCAGCGCCGGGCGAGCGTCAAAGGGTCGGCGGTGTCCGCAGATCCGGAGAAACCGGCGTTCAACCGCTCTACCTGCAGCTGCAGTCGTAGCGGCTCGTCCTCAGCGGGCGAATCCAGGCTCGCTGCCAGTTCCGCGCGCACGGTCATTCGGCGCAGCTCTTCGACGTCCGCAGCCGTTCCGCTATCGGCTGCCACGGTGGCTGCGTCGGCCTGCCGCAGTTCATTCAGAGTTCGGCCGCGCTCGACCACTGCGCGCTGTGCCAGCAGCGCGCGATAGCGCCCGCTAAGCTCATCATGACGGCGGAGCAGCGAATTTTTCACCCCGGCAGGCAGCTCTTCCAGCTCCGTTTTAAGCTTCATGAAGCCGCCCAACACTGATTCTTCAGCCGAGTCAGCCGTTGTGCCCGCGAGTGCAGATGCAAACTGGTCCAGCGCCTGCTCGTTGCGGGTTCTCCTCGCTTCGGTCTCTGTCTGCAGCGCCTGTCTGCTGGCATCCAGTTCGGCGAACACCAGATCGCAGGCGGCGCGGAAGCGCTGCCAGTGTTCCTGATCCGGTTTGCGGGGCGTGATACCGATGGCCTTCCAGCGCTGCTGGAGGGCCTTTACCGCTGCGATGCGTTCTTTAGGCGAAGCGTCGTTGCCCGCTAGGGCCTCGGCCTCGACCACGATGTCGCCTTTGGCTGCCAGGTTGCGTTCCCATTCAGACTTGATCTTCTGGTACAGCCGCTCCTGCAGTGCCTCGAAACGCGCCTCGAGCACGGCACCCGGGTTGCGGTCGACGGGGTGAAAGCGCCGCCATTCGTCCCGCGCGGCTCGCATGATGCGCTCGGCCGCTTTCATGTCAGCCTGTCGCCAGTCGGTTGCTTCGAGGTAGGTTTCAAGCTGGTCGCAAATACGTTGCCGATCCGACAGATTGCGTTGTCGCTGCTCGGCCTGATCAGCAAAAAATACGCGGCAGGTTTCGAATGCTTTTTCAGCCTGCTCGTTGAAGACTTCCGCCAGCCGTCGATCTGCTGCCTGGGTGATCGGGCCCAGAGCCTGCCATTCGCCTCGCAGTTTCTTGATCCGGTCGGCCTGGCGCCGCGGGGGCAGAGGACTTGCCGCCAGCCCCCCCATGGCTTCGCAAAGGGCCTGCCGTTTCGGCGTCGTCGCGAAGGTTTGCCAGTCCTTGAGTTCTGACAGGCGGGACGCGGATCGGCCCAGGCGCTTCTGCAACCCGGCAACGCCGGAAGCCGGCAGCAGATCACACAGCGATCTTGCTTCGCTCATCAGCTTCCGGGCGTCGCTGAGGCTGCCGTCTTCGACGGCGCTCTCGAGCTGATCTACTTTCAGCCTGATCTCCGCGACCTGTGTGTTAAGAAGGTCCTCTGCCTGGACGTCCATCTGCTTCAGCACGCGCTGAATTTCCAGCAGGCGACTGTAGGAAGCCGTAGGGTCTGCCCATTCCGGCCAATCGATCTCTTTGCGCAACCGAGCCAGATCTTTTGTCAGCTTGCGATTTTCCGCCGCCCGTGCCCACAGCGCGCGCTGCTTCTCTCCACCCTCTGGCAGATTTTCCGGCAAGCGCAGATCGCCCGGATCAGGTAGAAGCGCTGCGCTCAGCCGTTCCGAAGCGCGGTTCAACTGTTGCAAGCGCCGGGAGACGGATGTAAACAGCGCAAGCTGCTCAGGTGCGGGAGCTTCTGTCTCCGCTGTCGCCAGCCAGTCCTGTGTCAGCTGGCTGCATCTTGTGTTTAGGGCGGCAACAGCCCCGGCGTTCGCCAGATCCTTTTTTAGCGCTGCAAAGGCGATCGTAAGTTCCGCGAACGGGTCGGCCGTCTCATCGGCTGCCGCCTTATGCGCCTCCGTGGGCGCCGCTGCGGCCGTGGTCTCTGAGGCGTCCCCCGATGCCGCTTCCCGGTCTTCCGCTTTCTCAGCCGGAGCCGCGGTCGCAGCGCGCAGGTGATCGATAGTCGGAATCCGCTCCCCCCACGAAGACAACGAGTTGCTCAGCTGGTCGTAACGATTCGCGTTTTCGGTGAACGCCTCGTAGAGGGCTAACCGGCGGCTGTGCTCGGTGCTCGCCGAGGTGACCAGGGCGCTTCGGCCCAGGGCGGCAGAGAGTTCCTCGACACGGCGTCGGGCGGTTTCTGCTTCCAGGCGCTGTTGCTTTAGAGACTCCAGCGCCCCCCGTGCGTGTCGGTTCAGCTTCTTGTCGTGACCCCGGGAGCTTTTTTCAAGGCTGACAAGGCCATTCGCGGAGCGCAGCAGCGGATGCTCCAGAAGCTTCTGTCTGAGCGGGTCTCGAGCCTGCAGGGCGAGGGAGATCAACTGATTGACATCCTGCAATTCGGCGGCCTTTTCCCCGGCGGCTTCCGGAG
The DNA here is from genome assembly GCA_024640825.1 of Gammaproteobacteria bacterium. Taxonomy (GTDB): domain Bacteria; phylum Pseudomonadota; class Gammaproteobacteria; order Pseudomonadales; family Azotimanducaceae; genus UBA7803. The sequence goes on along the minus strand of JAHEEG010000002.1, from coordinate 12,655 downwards.
GCAGCAGCAGGAGGCGGGTTTCGGTTACCCGGGGATGTTCGTCGGGTCTACCTTGGGGGCTCAGGCGGACGATGCGCTGTGCCGCAGCTTCGCCCAGATCCGGGTCTTCCAGCAGCGATTCCAGACACCCCACACGGCTGACGCGTTCGAGACAGGCGCGGCGCACCCCGGGGTCAGGGTCAGAGGTAAGCCGGTTTTCCAGCCAGGCGGATTTTTCGACCGCCTCCGCCTCGGAAAGCGCGATAACGGCCTTCCGCCGCGTCTGCGGGTCATCGTCCTCGAGAGGGCCCGCGCCTCTGAACAGCCTACGAAGCACTTTAGCGCAGCCTCAGATCGTGCTGTGGGATCCGTCGCACAGGGGCATGGCCTTGGTGTGCTTGCATCCGCAGAAGTACAGAGTGCGATCTTCTTCCGCCGTGTAGGGCATTGGTGTGAAGTCCGTTCCCTGGTGGGATCCATCGCAGAAGGGCTGCTTCGCGCTCTTGCCGCAGGCGCACCAGAAAAGCTTCTGGCCCGCCTTCACTTCCACCGGATAGGGCGTTTTCTGGGGAATGTCTGGTTGGCTCATCGGTTTGTCTCCATCTTTTCCCCGTTCCTTGGGGCATTCGAAAAAGCGAAGGTCGCTCAGGAAAATTTTCGCTCTTCCCACCAGGGGAAGAATTCGGGCATGTCTGCCGAGACTTTGCCCGGGAATCTGGCGTCGCGTTTCTCCAGGAAGGCCTCCACGCCTTCCTTCGAGTCAGCTGACTTGCCGGTGTAGTAGACGCCTCGGGAATCCAGCTTGTGGGCCTCCATGGGGTGGTCGGCGCCAAGCATGCGCCACATCATGTGGCGGATCAGTGATACCGAAATGGCAGAGGTGTTTTCGGCAATTTCCCGAGCAATGCGACGCGCTTCAGGCAGCAGGTCCTCTTTCTGGTGGATGCTGCGCACCAGCCGGCCGTCCAGCGCTTCCTGGGCAGGAAACACCCGCCCGCTGTAGCACCATTCCAGGGCTTGATTGATCCCGACGATCCGAGGAAGGAAGTAGCTCGAGCAGGCCTCGGGGACGATTCCGCGTCTGGAGAAAACGAAGCCGAACTTGGCCGTGTCCGCGGCGATCCGGATGTCCATGGGCAGCGTCATGGTCACGCCCACCCCTACCGCGGGGCCGTTGATGGCGGCGATGATGGGTTTGTTCAGCTCGAAGATACGCAGCGTCAGGACGCCGCCGCCATCCCGTTGCAGGCCGCTTTCGCGATCTTCCCGACCGTCAGCGTTGAAAGTGCTACCGCCTGAAGATAGATCAGCGCCCGCACAGAACCCCCGGCCGGCGCCGGTCACGATGATGGCGCGAACCTCGTCGTCGGCGTCCGCCCGGTCGAGCGCGTCCACCATCTCGGATTGCATTTCCCGGTTGTAGGCGTTGAGTATCTCTGGTCGATTCAACGTCAGGGTGAGAATGCCGTCTTCGACGTCGTAGAGGATGGTGTTGTAACTCATGGTGTGATTTCCCGTGGAGGGTTTCTGGCTTTTCAGGCCAGCTATGGTGCACAGATCGGCGGGCTTTTTCCATGCTGCGTCGACTTTGTCGACTCAGACATCGGTGTCCGGCACGGCAGTAGGTTGTTTGAGTGGCCTGGTCCGGGGAAACGCATTTGCAGACTTCGCGTCGGGCCTCCGGCCTGCCCTTGGCGGTCGATGTTGCCTCTATTCGAGCCAAATCGGCCGCCTCGGCGCCGCGACATTGTCAGCAAATGCGTTTCCCCGGACCAGGCCCCGCTATCACTGCGGCTGATACTGATATGGATGTCCGGGTCGGGTTGGTTTTTCCAATGGCCGTTGCGTCGATATATGCTTGGGCAGCCGCCGAGAAAAGCGAATATTTGGAACACAGCGGCTCGGTCAGACATATGGGGGTGAATTCATGAGTGATCTAGAGAGTTTCCGTGAGGAGACCAGAGCCTGGCTGGCGGAGCACTGCCCTCCGGGCGCTCGAGGCCCCGGCGATATCCCCAGCGGCAGCACTAAAGAGGAGATCCAGGACCCGGACACGCGTCTGTGGCTGGAGCGCATGGCGGAGCGGGGCTGGACGGTGCCGACGTGGCCTGAGGCCTATGGTGGAGGCGGGCTCTCCGAGGATCAGGCCCAAGTGCTTTATCAGGAAATGGCCGCCATCGATGCCAGGCCTCCGCTGATCAATATGGGGACCCGCATGTTGGGGCCCACCCTGCTCGAGTACGGAACACAAGCGCAGAAGAAACGGCATCTCACCCGCATTGCCCTGGGCCTGGCTTCCTGGTGTCAGGGTTACAGCGAGCCTGGCGCTGGCTCAGACCTGGCCAGCCTGCGTGCCCGCGCCGAAGACAAGGGCGATCACTTCCTTATCAACGGTCAGAAAATCTGGACTTCGGGGGCGCAGACGGCGGACTGGATGTTCTGCTTGGTGCGCACGGATTTCGACGTGCCCAAGCACCGGGGCATAAGCTTCGTTCTGCTGCCGATGGATCAGCCTGGCGTCACGGTGCGCCCCATCGCGCTGATTTCGGGCAGCTCTCCGTTCTGTGAAACCTTCTTCGACGACGCTATCGCCAGCAAGGAAGACCTTATTGGACCGCTCAACGATGGGTGGACGGTGGGAAAGCGGCTTCTACAGCACGAGCGCTCCGGACAAGGCGGCCTGAGTGTTAGCTCCGCACGTCCCAGGCCGGTGGGTGTCACGGTAGATCTGGATGTTGCCGAGGTTGCCCGGCGCTACCTGGGTCTGGACGACGGCCGCATTGCAGAACCCGGTCTTCGAGACGAAGTCTTGCGCTGGAAAATGGACGACGCCGCCTTCAAGCTCACCCAGCGGCGGGTCGGCGAGGAGAGTCGCATACGGGACACGCCCGGCGAGGCCACCTCGATATTCAAGCTTTTTGGCTCCACCCTCGCTCAGGACCGTCAGGATCTGTTGATGCGCCTGATGGGCACTCAGGGTTTGGGTTGGCAAGGCAACGCGTTCACCGATGACGAGCTGGGCGTTGCCCGGTCTTGGTTGGCCAGCCGCGCTGTGACCATTTACGGCGGTACCAACGAGGTGCAGGCCAATATCATTGCCAAGCGAGTGCTGGGGCTTCCCGATTGAAACAGCGGCATCTGGTCATATGTGGTGCTGGGGGCCGGGATTTCCATAATTTCAACTGCCTGTACCGCGACGACCCCGAAGTTCGGGTCGTAGCTTTTACGGCTACGCAGATTCCCGGTATCGATGATCGGCGTTATCCCCCGGAACTTGCCGGCGCCTTGTACCCGGAAGGTATCCCCATCGTAGCGGAAAGCGCGCTCGAGTCCCTGTGTGCAGAACACCTGATCTCTCAGGTCGATTTTGCCTACAGCGACGTAACCCACGCTGAGGTCATGCACCTGGGGTCGCGCGCGCTTGCCTGCGGTGCGGATTTTCATGTTGCCGGGCCTGGTGCCACCATGCTGCGCGCATCGGTGCCGGTGATTGCCATTTCGGCAGTGCGCACCGGGTGCGGTAAGTCCCAGACGGCTCGGCATGTCTCCCGGGCTCTGGCCAAGCTAGGTCTGCGGGTCGCCGTTCTGCGTCATCCCATGCCTTACGGGAACCTGTCGGCGCAGCGGGTGCAGCGCTTTGCCAGCCTGTCGGATGTCGATGCCGCAGACTGTACCATCGAGGAACGTGAGGAATACGAGCCTCACGTTGCTGCCGGAAGCCTGCTGTTCGCCGGGGTGGATTACTCGGCGGTACTGGCGGCGGCGCAGCGGGAGGCGGATCTGCTGGTTTGGGACGGCGGTAACAATGATCTGCCCTTTCTGCAGCCGGATCTTCACATCGTCTTGGTGGATGCGCTGCGCCCCGATCAGCTCATGACTCACCATCCCGGTGAGGCGGTGCTGCGCATGGCCGACCTGCTGTTGATCAATAAGGTGGACGTTGCCACGCCGGAACAGACAGGCAGTCTGGCAGATACGCTGCGCGACCTGCTTCCCCATGTGCCTCAGGTTCTTGCGGCGTCCCCGGTGGCTCTGGACCACCCGGATCAGGTTCGCGGGAAGCGGGTACTGGTGGTGGATGACGGCCCCACGCTGACCCACGGCGGTATGCCTTTCGGCGCAGGCTACCAGGCGGTGCAGGGTTTGCCAGGGATAACTCTGGTGGATCCCAGAGCATCCGCGGCGCCTGAAATCCAGGCAGTTTACCGGCGTTATCGGCACATCGGGCCGGTGCTGCCTGCGGTGGGCTACAACCCGTCCCAGCGCCAGGCGCTGCAGCGCACCATCGACGACTCAGGCGCAGAGGTCGTGGTGGCGGGCACCCCTGTTGATTTCGCGAGGGTTGTCTCGGTTCGCATGCCCGTGGTGCGCGCGCGCTATACCTATGCCGATGCGGGCGCACCTACCCTGTTGGACCATCTCAAGCCATTTCTGCGCGAGCAGGGGCTGGTGTGACGGATCGGCCGAAGGCTCGGCCGTTGCTGGTCGTCGCGCTCGGCGGCAACGCCATCAGCCCGCCCACTGGAGACCTGTCCTACGCTGGCGAGCGGCGAGCCGTAGAGCAGACCGCCCGGGAGTTGGTGCAGCTTGCCGCACTCGGTTACCGACTGCTCGTGGTGCACGGCAACGGGCCCCAGGTAGGTCGTCTTCTACCGGCCGATTTCAAACTGACGGATCTGGATATTCACGTGGCCCAGACTCAAGGTGAGCTGGGATATCTGCTTGCAGCGGCTGTCGAAAATGCCGGCGGCGAAAGAACCATCGCGCTGCTCACCAGGACGGAGGTGCAACGGGACGATCCCGCTTTCCGGAAACCGGACAAGCCGGTAGGCCCGGTGGTGCGAGATCGTCCGAATGGCGATGCGGTATGGCTCTCCGGACCGGGAGGTTGGCGCCGGCTGGTGCCATCGCCAGGGCCCCGCGGCGTGCCGGAGTTGCCGGTCATTGGACAGCTGCTGGCGGACGCTCACGTCATCGCTGGCGGTGGCGGCGGGGTGCCCGTTGATGACCGGGGAAGGCCCTGCCTGGCCGTGGTGGATAAGGATCGAGTGGCAGCGCTGCTGGCCCGCGCGCTGGACGCTCGGGGGCTGATTTTCGGTACGGACGTGGAGGGCGCGTTTCGGAACTTCGGATCTTCCGACGCGGAGCTGCTTCGGGCGCTCACGACGCAACAGGCACGGGACATGCTGCGTGCCGGGGTCTTTGGTGACGGCTCCATGGCGCCGAAGGTCGAAAGTGCTGCCGATTTCGTCACGGCCACCGGCTGTTCTGCCAGCATCGCCCTGCTGGGGTCACTGGCAGACGCGCTCGATGGTCGAGCCGGCACGCGGATCGTTTCCTCCGCGTAGCCTCGGGTCAAGCGGAGCCGCAGTGGCCTATCACCGCCTCTGCACAGGGTCGGTGCCGGATTCGGGTGCTTCAGTTTGTTCCGGATTCAGGCGAACATGCCGTGGCAATTCGTACGAGGAGTATCCGGTGTCCGAACCGCTTGCCATCGATGTGTTCTGGTCCTTTCGCAGCCCCTGGTCCTATCTGGCCACACCGCGACTGCGGGCATGGTCGGAACAGTACCGGCTGGCGGTGAATTTTCGCCCGGTTTATCCCATTGCCATTCGCACGCCGGAGTTCTTCAAGCAGGTAAACCCGCTATGGGTCTCATATTTCATGAAGGATATGTTCCGGGTCGCGGAGTATCTGGCGCTTCCCTGCGTCTGGCCTGTCCCCGATCCGGTGGCTGCCGAAATGACGCCTGAGGGTCCTCGATATCTCGCCGAGCAGCCGTATATTCATCGTCTGACGCGCTTGGGCGCGCTGGCGGAGGAGCTGGGTCAGGGCATCGAGTTTGCCGACGAGGTTTCCCATCTCATCTGGGGCGGCACGCAGAACTGGCACGAAGGGAAACATCTGGCGGCGGCGGCGGCCCGGGCCGGACTGGATATTGCAGATATGGACGCCCGAATCGACCGCGAAGCGGATCGGCTGGAGGCAGTCATCGAGCAGAATCAAGCCGATCATCAGGCGGCTGGCCATTGGGGGGTGCCCACTTGCGTCTTTCGAGGTGAGCCCTTTTTCGGTCAGGACCGCCTTGATGTTCTGCTCTGGCGGCTTCAGCAGGCCGGGCTCGAGGCGCGTGACTGACCCGCGCAGGCTCCAGCCGATTTCTTGTCATGCTGTAGCGTGACGCCTAAGATTTCGCGCTTTCAACCTCGGTCAAAGTCTATGAAGCTTGCTTTGAGCGACGAAGACCAAGCCTTTCTCGACGAAGTTCTGGCGTTCATCGTCCGCCACTGGCCGCCATCGACTCGCAGACCGCTAGAAGCTGCCGCCGTTTACCCCGAGCAGCGCCAGCCGGAGGAGGCCGGGTGGTTTGACGCGCTCGTCGCCCGGGGGTGGTCGGTGCCCCACTGGCCGGTAGCTCAGGGGGGAACAGGCTGGACGCCGGTCCAGCGATATTTGTGGGATCGGGAGACGGCCTACGCGGAGACGCCCCGGATGGACGCGTATGGCGCTAACCTGCTTGGACCCCTGCTTTGCGCCTGGGGTACTGCCGAGCAGCGGGATCGTTTTCTGCCGCCCATCCGCGAGGCGCGGGTACGTTGGTGCCAGGGGTTTTCGGAACCGGGGGCGGGTTCGGATCTCGCCAGTCTCAGCACCCGGGCACTGCGTCGGGACGATAAATTTGTCGTGAACGGGTCGAAAACCTGGGTCAGCGGCGCCCACTCGGCCGACTGGATGTTTTGTCTGGTGCGCACTCATGCGGAAACCGCGCGACCTCAGGACGGCATCAGTTTTCTGCTTGTCGACATGAAATCCGTGGGGGTCGAGGTCGCCCCGATTCGCACCCTCGGGGATCAACACACTGTGAACAGGGTGACCCTTACCGACGTCGAGGTACCGGTTGCCAACCTGCTGGGCCAGGAAAATGAAGGTTGGGCCTGCGCCAAGGCGCTGCTTGATCTCGAGCGCGTTGGTGTCGCGCGGGTAGCTCAATCGCAGGTTCAGCTGGGGCGATTGAAGGCCTTTGCCGGTACCTTTACGCAGGATGGTGGGACGCTGCAGGAGAGCCCGGATTTCCGCCGCAAAGTCGCCGAGGTGGAAATCGACCTGGCTGGGCTGGAAGCGCTGGAGCTGCGGGTGCTCAGCCAGTCTGGGTCAGGCGAACTGGCGGGACCCCAAGGCTCCGTGCTGAGGCTGCGTGGCGCCGAGATCGGCCAACGCATCAACGAGCTGTTCGTCGAGGCTTTGGGCTACTATGGCCTGCCGTATCCGGAAGCGCTGCTCATCGATAACGAAGGCGCAATCGGGCATGATTACGCGTTGCCCGCGCTGCAGGGTATGCTGTCCAGCCGGTCATGGACTGTCTCCGGCGGTACCAGCGAAATTCACAAAAATAGTATTGCCAAGGCGCTATTTGAGCCAGGGCAGGTTTAGGTCCAGGGGGAAGCTATGGATTTTTCATTTTCCGAAGAACAGACGCTGCTGCAGGACAGTGTCGAGCGGTTCATTCAGAACGATTACGCCTTTGAAGCACGGCAGAACAACGTCAAAGACGAGCAGGGCTTCAGCGGCGGAAATTGGAAAACGTTCGCCGAGCTTGGCTGGCTGGGCGTGCCGTTTTCTGAGGCGGACGGCGGGTTTGGCGGCAGCGCCATAGAATCCATGATCATGATGGAGCAGTTTGGTAAAGGGCTGGTGGTAGAGCCGTTTCTGCCTACGGTGGTTCTGGCCGGGGGCGCGTTGAAGATTGGCGGCTCAGCGGCGCAGAAGGAAAAGTATCTGGCAGGCATCATCGACGGCTCATTGCAGGGCGCGCTGGCCTATGCGGAGCCTCAGGGCCGTTTCAATCTGGCCGATCTTACGACCACGGCGAAGAAACAGGACGATGGCTACGTGCTTAACGGCTACAAGGCTGTCGTGCTCAACGGTCCGGCAGCGGACGTTCTGGTGGTCTCCGCCCGAACATCTGGAGACCAGCGTGATACCCAGGGCGTGTCTCTGTTTCTGGTGCCAGCGAACGCCCAGGGCCTCGCCCGGCGCGACTACCCGACTGTCGATGCATTGCGGGCTTCGGAGTTCACGCTGGAAAACGTCAAAGTAGCCGCTGACGCGCTGATCGGCGAGGAAGGAAAGGGTCTGCCCATCGTCGAGCAGGTAGTGGACGAAGGAATCCTCGCCATCGGTTCCGAAGCCGTTGGTTGCATGGAAGTGCTTTACAAGGACACGGTCGAATACTGCAAGACGCGGGAGCAGTTCGGCCAGCCTATCGGCAAGTTTCAGGTGCTGCAGCACCGTATGGTTGACATGTTCATGGAGCACGAGCAGTCTAAATCGCTCATGTATATGGCGGCTATGCGGCTGGACGAAGGCTATACAGCCGAGGCTCAGAAGGCCGTCTCCGCGTTCAAGGTTCAGGTGGGCAAATCCGGTCGCTTTGTCGGTCAGAGCGCGGTTCAGCTGCATGGTGGCATGGGTATGACCGAAGAGCTTCGCATCGGCCACTATTTCAAGCGGCTTACCACGATCGACACGCTCTTTGGAAACGTGGACTTTCATCTCAAGCGGTTTGGCGCGCTCTGATCATGGCGCGCTGGGACAGGGGCAGCGCTCCCACCATCCCGGAATGGTTTTTCGAAGCGGTAGAAACGCCTTTCGAGGAAAGAACCGTCGAGGTTGACGAGTGTGACGTCGCCTATCAGCTATGGGGTGAAGCGGAGGGCACCAAACCCGCGAAACCGGGGCTGCTTTTCATCCACGGCATGAACGCCCATGCTCACTGGTGGGATTTCATTGCCCCTCAATTTCTCGACACCCACCGCTGCGCGGCGATGAACCTTACCGGTATGGGTGATTCGGATTACCGTTACGAGTATCGCGGCGCCACTTTCGCTGAAGAAATTCGCGCGGTTTGCGACGCCGCCGGCTTTGGCAGCGACGTCACGCTGGTGGCCCACAGCTTCGGCGGTTATATGTCGGTCAAGGCGGCAACCCTGTTTCCTGAGCGTTTCGGAGCGCTCATCCTCGTCGACTCTGGCATCCGCCACCCCGACGAACCCGAACCGGCCCGGCCTTCTATGGGAGGCCGGGCCAAGGTTTATCCGGATCGCGAGACGGCCTTGGCACGATTTCGTCTGCAGCCCCCTCAGCCTTGTGAGAATCAGTATGTGCTGGAGTACATCGCCCGCCACAGCCTCATGGCCGTTGACGGCGGTGGCTGGTCTTGGAAGTTTGACGACGATCTGCCCGACACTCTGAAGGACGTCGTGCGTGCGCCCGCTGACTACCAGAATCTCAAGCTCAAGCTCGGCGTCATTTATGGCGCCGATAGCGAGCTCTTCTCGCACCGGACGCTCGACTACATGCGCGAGCTGATACCGCAGAGTTTCCCGGCGATTGCCATTGAAAACGCCCAGCATCATGTGTTTCTCGATCAGCCCCTGGCGTTCGTCGAAGCCTTGAAGCAGATGTTGCTGGATCTGTCCGGCTGAGCCATGTCGCTGGAAGAGCTGGGCAACATAGGTGAGTTCGTCAGCTCCATCGCGGTGCTCGTCTCTTTGGTCTATCTGTCTTTGCAGATCAAAAAAAGCACTGAAACGGACCGAGCCTCCACCTACTCGGCCATCGTTTCGGATTTTGGCGCCATGAACCGGATGCTGGCCAGCACGCCGGACCTCAGCTACCTGTATGTACAGGCCATGGAAAACTTCGCTGACCTGGAACCTGACGAGAAAGCGCGGGTTTCCCAGCTTTTCTACATGACCTTCAGAGACTTTGAAAACATGTTCTATCAGCACCGGAAAGGCTATATGGAAGACGAGGTCTGGAAAGGCTGGGAGCGGCTCATGCTGACGTACTTTTCCAGGGAAGGCTTTCAGACCTGGTGGAGCGTGCGTCGCGAAGTCTTCAGCGAGCCGTTCGCGCTTTTTCTTGAAACCCAGAAGCTGGACCGCGCGGTGGCCTCCTACGCGGACGTAACAAATTTGACCACCCGGAAGGTGTCGGCTACTGAAGACTGATCTCGTCTCGATTTGGCGGCGGTAGTGCTACGCCGGATCGGCCTCCGAACCGGATTCCCGGCGCAGCAGGCCGCGGAAGGCTTGGCCCGGCGTTCCTGCCTCGTAGAGCACCCGGTGCACCTCGTAAGTGATGGGCATATCTATGTCATGCTCGGCCGCTAGCTCCATGACGGCGGGTACGGATTTCACCCCCTCGGCCACCATGTTCATTTCCGCGATGATGTCATCCAACGCCTGACCCTGACCCAACTTCTCTCCCACGTGGCGGTTTCGGCTCTGAGGGCTGGTGCAGGTTGCCACCAGGTCCCCCATGCCCGCGAGGCCTGCAAAGGTAGACGCGCGCCCGCCCAGAGCGATACCCATACGTGTCAGCTCCGCGAGGCCGCGAGTAATAACAGCGGCCCGGGTGTTGTCACCGGCGTTGAGGCCGTCGCCCATGCCCACCGCAATTGCCACGACGTTTTTCAGCGCGCCGCCCAGCTCGCAGCCGATCACGTCCGTATTGGTGTAAACGCGGAACAGCCCGGAGCCAAAGACTTCCTTCAGGTGCCGGACGATAGTGTCGTCCTCCATGGCGATGACGCTGGCGGCCGCGTTGCCGGCTAGGATCTCCCGCGCAAGGTTGGGGCCGCTGAGGACTCCGGGTGGATGACCGGGCAGTATCTCGTCGATGATCTGCGTCATGCGCAGCTTGGTGCCCTGCTCCAAGCCTTTCGAGAGGCTGATAACCGGCACCCAGGGACGCAGGTATCTTTTTACCTCGGTCAGGGTGACGCGGAAAGTCTGGGCCGGGACACCCATGATTAGGACGTCGGCCGAAGAGACCGCCTCTTCGAAATCTGCAGTAGCGTTCAGCCGAGGGGAGAGACGGGCGCCGGGGAGATAAGCTTCATTGCTGTGATTGCGGTTGATCTCGTCGACTGTATCCGGATTCCTTGCCCAGATTTGAGTTGGCGTGTTCCTTGATACCATGGACGCAACCGTCGTTCCCCATGACCCGCCGCCTAGAACGGTCGCTCGTAGCTGCATGCCGATCCCTCTTCTCCTTCCCGCTTACTGAATACCTCAATTAATGGGGCAGCGCCAGGGTCAGGAATGTGCGGACAAAAAAAGCCCCGCCGATAGGCGGGGCTTGCTGTCAGAAACGGCCGGGCAAGGTTGTGGCCTGCGAGGCCCGGCCTGCGAGGCTCGGCCTGCGACGCCCGGCCCCACTAATCCCAGGACAGAGCGCCGCCGGTCTGGTACTCGGTTACCCGCGTTTCGAAGAAGTTCTTTTCCTTCTTCAGATCCATGATCTCGGACATCCACGGGAAAGGATTCTTCACGCCGGGAAACTGTTCGGTAAGCCCGATCTGAGCCAGCCGCCGGTTGGCGATGAACATCAGGTACTCGGCCATCATGTTGGCGTTCATACCCAGAACGCCTCGTGGCATGGTATCGCGCGCGTATTCAATTTCCAGCTGTGTGCCTTCGAGAATCATCTGTCGGGCCTGATTCTGCATCTCTTCGTCCCACAGACCGGGATTCTCCATCTTGATCTGGTTGATGACGTCGATGCCGAAATTCACGTGCATGGACTCGTCGCGCAGAATGTACTGAAACTGCTCCGACGTCCCTGTCATCTTGTTGCGCCGCCCCATGGACAGGATCTGCGTGAATCCGCAATAGAAGAAAACGCCTTCCAGCACGCAATAGTAGGCGATTAAGTTCTTCAGCAGCACCTTGTCCGTTTCCAGCGTGCCGGTTGTGAACGTGGGATCGGAAATGTCTTTCGTGTACTTCAGCCCCCACGATGCCTTACGGGCTACAGCTGGCACCTCATGGTACATATTGAAAATTTCGCCTTCGTCCATGCCCAGCGATTCGATCACATACTGATAGGCGTGGGTGTGAATGGCTTCTTCGAAGGCCTGACGCAGCAGATACTGTCTGCATTCCGGATTCGTTATGAGGCGATAGATGGCCAGCACCAGGTTGTTCGCCACCAGCGAGTCTGCGGTCGAAAAGAAGCCGAGGCTGCGTTTGACGATCAGCCGCTCGTCCTGGGTAAGCCCGTTCTCGGACTTCCACAGGGCGATGTCCGCAGTCATGTTCACTTCCTGTGGCATCCAGTGGTTCGCGCAGCCGTCCAGATACTTCTGCCAGGCCCAGTCGTATTTGAAAGGCACCAGCTGATTCAGATCGGCTCGGCAGTTGATCATGCGCTTCTGGTCAACGGTAACCCGCTGGTTCTCCTCGGCTGCACCGTCGCCTACCATCGGCGCATCCAGATCCGCCAGCGCCGCTTCCGCCTGCAGTAATACTTCGTCTTTCAATGTGCCGGCTTCGACCGACGTTCCGCCTTCGATCGAAGCTATCGCTTGCTCTGATGCAGCGGTCTCGGCCTGTGCCGGACCCTCGGATGGGGCTGCCGTCTCGAACGCTTTCTCAGGTGCGCCGACGACCGGTTCACGGGTCGGTTCTGGTACCACGATCGAAGTTTCGGGTTCCGGGGTCCGGGTCTGGTTGTCGGTGTCTGAAGCGGTTGCTGGTGCTTTGCTTATCGCGGGTGCAACCGCGGGTGCAACCGCGGGCGTAACCGCAGGCGCTTGCTGTTGCGAGTCGTCTTCGTAATCTTCCCAGCTCAACATGGCATTTCTCCTTTACGGCGGGTTGCTGCGATC
>JAHEEG010000176.1 GCA_024640825.1 Gammaproteobacteria bacterium | reverse complement strand
ATGCGTCAGCCACCTGGGAATCCCCCGGCGGCCAGTACCGGTTCTCACTGTGGGGCAAGAACCTGTCGGACAACACCGAACGCCTGGGCGGCACCCCGGTGGGCGGTCTCTTTGCCTTCGCCTCACCGACCCAGCCAAGGCAGTACGGGGCGACCTTCGTAGCTACGTTCCTGCGCTGATCCTCACTGACCCTGAGACCAACGCCCGCGTTGGTCTCAGGGGAACGCTTGAAGTCTCAAAGGCCGGCACCTGGTGCCGGCCTTTTTCGTCTCAGCTCGCTGCTCTTTTTGAGCTCGCTGCTCTTTTTGAGCTGGCGGCGCCTGTTTGAGCTGGCGGCGCCTATCGCAGAGGCACGAAATCCTGGCCGCCCGCTGGCGGCGGAAAACCGCCCAGGGCCTCGGCAGCCGCGGCGCGGAGCACGGGTCGCGGATCTTCGCGGTCGCTGCTGGTGATCTTCTTGCTGGCGGTGCCGTGGTAGGCGGGCCGGTGGGTCGCCACGTCGAAGATGTCTACCGCCAGCTGGCCCTGGGTGTACTGCCGCACTCGCGTCTCGGTTCCGCCATAGATGCCGCCGTAACCTCGGGACCCGTAAAAGCCGCCGCCCCCGTAGAAGCCGCTCCGGTAGGACGTGGGATAGCTGTCAACCCGGACCTGATCGCGGGCGCCGACGGTAAAGGCGATTGCCATGTTCGCCTGCTCGGGATCGCCCACTTCGTGGAAGCCCTTGGCGTCCATCTGCTCACGGATCGCCTGCATCAGCCTGCCCTCCGTCAGCGGGTTCGGGACACTGTCGCCGGCAGCGATCATCGGATGCTCGGAAATGAAAGCGTAGGTCTTATACCCGCTGAAGTTGATCGTAGGGTCATAGTCGTGGGTGCTCTTGATGGGCGAGCTGTTGCACCCCCACACCAGAAAGAGCGTGGCAGATACCAGCAGCAGTCGTTTCAACATCATGTCCTCACTATCAGCGGTGGGCCGGAAAGGTCGGCCGGAAGGGCGAACATCATACTGACTTTGGCCAACGCGGAGAAATCGTCGACCCGCACGCCACACCCGGTCCTGGTGAGGGACCTCCTTCTGGGGGGGAGGCCAACTTTCCTTTTTCAGAGGGAGCCCATATTATCCCGCGTCCCCGCAGCAGCTGCGGACCTGTGGACGATTGAGGCGGACCCTGACAATGAGCGACTACACGAAGATTCTGCTCGAGGAGCACGAGATGCCGAGGCGCTGGTACAACATCGTGCCTGACCTCCCCGAGCCGCCGCCACCGCCCCTGCACCCGGGCACCCGGCAGCCGGCCACGGCGGAAGATTTCGCAGCGCTGTTCCCGAAAGCGCTGATCGAGCAGGAGATGACCCAGGAGCGCTACGTCGACATCCCCGAGGCGGTGCTGGACGTTTACACGCTGTGGCGGCCGAGCCCCCTGTTCCGCGCGCGGCGGCTGGAAAAGCTGCTGGATACCCCGGCGAAGATTTTCTACAAGTACGAAGGCGTGAGCCCAGCCGGGTCGCACAAGCCGAACACGGCGGTGCCCCAGGTCTGGTACAACGCCCAGGAGGGCATCCGCAAGCTGACCACGGAGACCGGCGCCGGTCAGTGGGGCAGCTCGCTGGCCCTCGCCTGCGTCCAGTTCGGCCTGGAATGCGAGGTCTGGCAGGTGGCAGCCTCTTACTACAGCAAGCCCCAGCGCCGGACCATGATTGAAATCTGGGGCGGCAAGGTACACCCGAGCCCGTCCGAGGTAACCGAGTTCGGTCGCTCCCTGCTGAAGCAGGATCCCGATCACCCGGGCTCGCTGGGCATCGCCATCTCGGAAGCCGTCAGCCAAGCCGTGGCCGACCCGAAAACCCGCTACGCCCTGGGCAGCGTGCTCAACCACGTGCTGCTGCACCAGACCATCATCGGCGAGGAAGCGCTGCTACAGCTGGCCAAAGTCGGGGAGACGCCGGATGTCCTGGTGGGCTGCACGGGCGGCGGTTCCAACTTCGGCGGTCTGGCCTTCCCCTTCCTGCGGGAAAAGCTTGCCGGCAGGATGAACCCCACCATCCGCTGCGTAGAGCCAACCGCCTGCCCTACGCTCACCAAAGGCCAGTACCGCTACGACTTCGGCGATACTGCGGGGCTGACACCGCTGATGAAGATGCACACCCTGGGTCACTCGTTCATACCGGAGCCCATTCACGCCGGCGGCCTGCGCTATCACGGCATGGCGCCGCTGGTGTCCCACGTGTACAACCTGGGTCTGGTGGAGGCCATCGCCATCCCGCAGACGGAGTGCTTCGCCGGCGCGCTGCAGTTTGCCCGCACTGAGGGCATCGTCCCGGCGCCGGAGCCCACGCACGCCATCGCGGCAGCCATCCGCGAAGCCCTTGCCTGCAAGGCGAGCGGCGAAGAGAAAGTGATCCTCACGGCGCTGTGCGGCCACGGCCATCTGGATCTCGCCTCTTACGACAAGTACCTGCGCGGCGAGATGGTCGACCTGGACCTGTCCGACGCGGCCATCGCGGAAGCCATGAAGGACGTCCCGGAGATCGCCTGACCGGCCATCACCAGGGTCGAAAAACCAGAACAGAAGATCAGCAAAACGAAAACTCAAGGGGACACCGCCTGATGCACGCTTCGGCCCGCAATCTACCCGTCTGTCTGCGGATGGCAGCCATAACGCTCTCACTCGCATCACTTCACGTCGGTGCGGCCGAAACGCCCGAGCGGCGCGACGGTGCGTCCATGGTGCTGGAAGAGATCGTGGTGACGGCCCGCATGCGGGAGGAAGGGCTGCAGAGCGCGCCCATCGCCATTTCCGCCTATACCGGCGAATCTCTGGACTACCGCGGTGTAACCCGCCTCGATGAGATCGCCAAGTTCGTGCCCAGCATGACCCTGGAAAACAATCCAAGCTTTGGCGGCGCGTCGAACTCCGCCGCCATCTACCTGCGCGGCGTGGGCCAGAAAGAGTTTCTGCCCACTACCGAGCCCGGCGTCGGTCTTTACGTGGACGGCGTCTACGTCGCCCGCTCCGTAGGCGCCATTCTCGACATCGTGGATGTCGAGCGGTTGGAAGTGCTGCGCGGGCCTCAGGGCACACTGTTCGGCCGCAACACCATCGGCGGCGCCATTTCCGTCACCACGGTAAAACCCGAACCCGGCGGCGAGCTGGGCGGCACCGTGTCCCTGGCCGGCGGCACGGACGATCTGCTCAACGCCAAGGGCACCTTGGAGCTGCCCATCAGCGACACCATGGCCGCCCGGCTGTCAGTCGCCTCGCTGAAACAGGACGGCTACGTAAAACGCACAGACGGTAAGGATCTGGGCGACGACGACACGCTGACGGGCCGCCTGGCTTTCGCCTGGGAACCGAACGACCAGTTCCGCGCGGATGTCAACTTCGAGGCCACCCGGGATCGGGAGAACGGGCCGGCGATGCGCCTGCTGGGCATCGATTTCACTGACCTCAGCCAGCTGCAGGGCGTGGTCCTGGCGCCGCCTCCACCCATGGCTTTCATTCACAACGTAACGACGGCAGCCGTGGCCCCGGGCGTGCCCTGCGCGGCTACCGATGCCCAGGGCAACGGGATTACCTCGAATCCCGCGGTCGCCAACTGCTACGACGAACGCTACATCGGCAAGGACGGCACGAACCAGGGCACCGCAGAGGCCCGGTCCGACACCGACCTGTACGGCGCATCAGCCACGCTTGCCTACGACCTTTCGGAAACGCTGACGTTGAAGTCCATCACCGGCTGGCGCGACCTAGATTCGCAGTTTGCTCGGGATGGCGATCATTCTCCTCAGCGCATTTCTCAGTTCTATGACGACCTGCAGCAGACCCAGGTCACCCAGGAGCTGCAGCTGCTCGGGACTCACGACCGGCTGGCCTGGATTCTCGGTGGCTACTACTTCCACGAAGACGGCAAGAACGTCAACATCCTGGATTTCACGGTCTCCAATTTCCGCTCCGGCGGCAAGTTCGACAACAAAGCCTGGGCCGCGTTTGCTCATGCGACCTACGACATCACGGACCGATTGCACCTGACCGTCGGCGGTCGCTACACCGACGAGCAGAAATCTTTCAAACCGGATCAGATCATCTTCCAGAACTACTACGCCGGCATCAGCGGGGTAGTTCCCCCGGATAACCCCCTTGCGGCACTGGACGCGCCCTTCCTGCAGGCGGGAGAGCGCATCCTGCCGCTGCTGAAGAAGAAGATCGACATCGACGAGTTCACCCCCATGGCGAGCCTGTCGTTCGACGTCACCGACACGATCATGACCTACTTCAGCTATTCCGAGGGTTTCAAGTCCGGCGGTTTCACCCAGCGGGTTTTCCCGCCCATCGTCGCCGGCTTCACCGCACCGCCGGGCACGCCGGACATCGATCTCATCCCCACCTACGAACCGGAGGACGTAAAGGTCTACGAACTCGGCTTCAAGAGCGCCATGCTGGATGAGCGGCTGCGTTTCAACGGCGCCATATTCCACACTAAATACGAAGACCTGCAGGTACAGGTGTTCAACAGCGTTGCCCCGGTAACTCAGAACATCGGCAAGGCCAGCATCGACGGCCTGGAGCTGGAACTGCAGGCTGCGCCCGGCGACGGCTGGCTGGTGGAAGCGAGCTTTTCGTATCTGAATCCGGAGTACGACAACATCGATACCAGCGTGACCCTGATCGAAGAGAACTTCGAGTTCGAGCGGGTGCCAAAGTACACGGGCAGCATCGGGGTCTCCAAAGAGTTTGCGCTGGAAGCGCTGGGTTTTCTGGTGGTCCGAACCGACTGGAGCTATCGCGACGATACCTACAACGACGCGTACAACACCGAAATTTTGAAGACGGACTCCTACAACCTGGTGGACGCCAGCATCCGCTGGATCAACCCCGGCGAGGACTGGACGGTCACCCTTTATGGCCGCAATCTCGGCGACGAGGAGTATCTGGTCACCGGCGTCTACGGCACCGCGTTTCAGGCTTACGAGGGCAATCTGAACCGTGGCCGGCAGTGGCGCCTGGAAATCCGCAAGGATTTCTGATCCGGCCCCTGGTCAGAAAACCGCATCCTGAACGCGGGCCCGCGGTGAATGCACAAGGACAACGGAGACACACTATGGCCCGAGTACAAATTGCCAAACCGGACAGCGTCGATGACCCGGCGGTACAGGGGATCTTCGACTGGGTGACCGAAATGGAAGGCAGCGTGCCCAACCACTTCTATGTGGAGCTGAATTTTCCCGAGTTCTTTACCGCCAAGCTGGGCGCAACAAAAGTGCTGTGGGAAGCGGGCGAGCTGACCATGGCGGAAATACAGCAGGTGGGCATTCTCGTATCCAAGGCGAACGGCTGCGCCTACTGTACGGCCGCTTTCTGCACCATCCTAAATCACGGCCTTGGCACCAGCGAGGACTACGTGGCCGAGCTTGTGAAATCCGGCACCGCAGCCGCGGATGGCGTCCGACTGCGCACCCTTCTGGACTACGCGCTGAAAGTGAATGGCGATGCCGCCGGTATCACGGACGAAGATATAGAGGGATTGCGGGCGGTGGGGCTGACGGATCGGGGCATCGTCCAGATCACCCACATCGTCAGCGATTTCGCTTCCTACAACCGGCTCAATCTGGCCTTGCAGACGGACTATGACTACCGCGATTTCTGGAAACAGCTGGCCTTCGGCGCCAGCTGATTGGCCCTCTCCGGCGCCCATGAGCCCGCCCGTCTCCGGCTGCTCCGCGGGTCAGCAATGAGCAGGAAAAATCGCCAGGGCCGCCTGGTCTATTCCACCGAAGCCGGTCGAATCTGCCCCGGCTGTCAGCGGCCGCTGGATCAGTGCGTGTGCAACGACCGGTCTCGACCGCGCAGCGGCGGCGACGGCATCGTCCGACTGCGCCGGGAAACCAAAGGCCGAAAGGGTGCTGGTGTGACACTGGTCGTGGGGCTGCCGCTGTCCGACCCCGACCTGGCGACGCTGGCTAAGCGTCTGAAGTCGGCCTGCGGCGTGGGGGGGACGGTCAGCAATGGCCTCATCGAGTTGCAGGGTGATCAACGACGCAAGATTCAGCCGCTGCTGGAAGCCGACGGTTACACCGTGAAGAGCGCCGGCGGCTGAGAATAGACAGTCGGCGGCTGAGAATAGACAGTCGGCGGTTGAGAACAAACAGTCGCGGCTAACCGGGCGCTGTCTGCGCCTCGCCACTACCGGCTGTAACCGCATCCGGCTCGCTGGCCGCCAGCATCTTCCTCAAGGCAATGCGATAGAAAACGGGCACCGCCACCAGCGTCAGCAGGGTGGCAAAAGCCAGCCCGCCCATGATGCACACGGCCATCTCGGCAAAGAAAGGGTCGGCCAGCAGCGGTGACATCCCGGCGATCGTCGTACCCGCGGCCAGCATCACCGGGCGCAGCCGGCTGACGCTGGCATCGGCGATGACATCCAGCGTTGGTGTGCCTTCGGCCAGACGCTTATCGATCTCATCGACGAGCACGATGCAGTTCTTGATCAGCATGCCCGACAGGCTGAGAAAACCGAGAAACGCTGGAAAGGTGAAGGACAAGTCCGTCACCAGCAGGCTGATGACCACGCCGCAGACGATCATCGGCACCGTCAGCCAGATCACGATGGGCTGACGCAGCTTGCCGAACATCAGAACGGTGATGAGTAACATGATGCCAAACGTCAACGGTATCTTCATGAGCAGCATCTTTTGAGCATCCTGGCTGGCTTCGTATTCGCCACCCCACTCCAGGCGATACCCCGGCGGCAGATCTATGGCCTCCACATCGGGACGGATCTCGTTGAAGACCCGGATCACGTTGTAGCCCGGTGGCGGGTTCGCCAGGGCGCTGATGGTGCGGATGCGGTCCCGCCGGTAGATGGTATTGTCCTCCGGGCGCAGCTCGAACGCCGAGACCACCTGAGACATGGGTATGTGCGTCTGCTGGGTGGGGCTCCACACCATGC
>JAHEEG010000039.1 GCA_024640825.1 Gammaproteobacteria bacterium | reverse complement strand
GCGGCAATCTTGATCCGCACGAAGGGCCGCTTGCGCTGGATTCGCGAGACATAGCCGGCATTGAGGTCCTGCGCTTCCGGCAGCTCCCGACGTTCCGTATCGATGCCGGCCTGCCGCAGCTGAGCCAGGCCGGCACCGGACACCTGCTCGTGCGGGTCGGTCATCGCCACCACCACCCGTCGAACGTTGGCCGCGATCAGCGCTTCCGAACAGGGCGGCGTACGGCCGTGAAATGCACAGGGTTCGAGGCTGATGTAGACCGTGGCGCCGGCGACGTCCCTGCGCGCGTCGGCGATGGCGTTAATCTCGGCGTGACCCTCACCGGCACGGATATGGGCACCGCGCCCAATTACCCGTCCATCGCGAACGATGAGGCAGCCGACGCGGGGATTTGGCGTGCAGGAGTAGAGCCCCTCGGCGGCCAGCTCCACGGCTGCGCGAAGGTACATGAGATCTGAGTCCTGGATCATTTGCGGGCCAATTCCAGATCAGCGCGGGCGCGAGCCTCAGCTGGACTCGTCGGTGCGGGTCAAGTTCTGAATTTCCTTCTGAAACTCGCTGACGTCCTGAAAATCGCGATAGACCGACGCAAAGCGCACGTAGGCAACGCCATCCATTTCGCGCAGCTCGTTCATGACTTCCTCACCTACCATCAGAGAAGGCAGCTCGCGCTCTCCTGTGGAGCGCAACCGATGCATGATGCGATTCAGACTGCTCTCTATCTCCTCGACACTGACCGGTCGCTTTTCCAGAGCCCGCTGCAGACCACGGCGCAGCTTCTCCTCGTCGAAGGGCTCCCGGGTGCCGTCCCGTTTCACCAGCCGGGGCATGACCAGCTCGGCGTTCTCGAAGGTGGTAAAGCGCTCGCCGCAGGTCTGGCATTCTCGGCGCCGCCGAACAGAGTCCCCTTCCGCGACCAGCCTGGAGTCGATGACCTTGGTGTCATCGGCACCGCAGAAAGGACAATGCACCTCAGCTTACCGCAAAGGTCAGGCCGCGTTGGCCTGATAGACCGGGAAGCGTCCGCACAGCTCCACGACCCGCTGACGAACCGACTCGATCATATTGTCGTTCTCGATGTCGTCCAGTACGTCGCACATCCAGGTGGTGAGGGTCTCGCACTCCCCCTCCCCGAAACCCCGGGTGGTAACCGCCGGTGTTCCGATGCGCAGGCCGCTGGTAACGAAAGGCGAACGAGGATCGTTGGGCACCGCGTTCTTATTCACGGTGATATTCGCCCGACCAAGGGCAGCATCGGCATCCTTGCCGGTAATGCCTTTGTCGATGAGATCGAGCAGGAACAGATGGTTGTCGGTGCCGCCGGAGACTACGTTGTAGCCGCGGGTCTGAAACCCCTTCGCCATGGTTCGGGCATTCGTTATCACCTGCTGCTGATAGGCACGAAATTCCTCGCCGGCGGCTTCTTTGAAACACACGGCTTTTGCCGCGATTACATGCATCAACGGCCCACCCTGGGAACCCGGGAAAAGGGCGGAGTTCAGCTTCTTCTCGATCTCGGGATTTTCCCTGGCGAGGATGATGCCGCCTCGCGGTCCGCGCAGGGTTTTATGCGTCGTTGACGTGGTGACATCGGCGATGGGCACTGGATTCGGGTAGAGGCCGGCGGCCACCAGCCCGGCAACGTGCGCCATATCCACCAGAAGATAAGCGCCTACCGAGTCAGCAATGTCGCGAAACTTCTGCCAGTCGAGCCTGCGTGAGTATGCCGAAAACCCGCCAATGATCATGCGCGGTTTATGGGCTTCCGCGAGCGCAGCTACCTCGTCGTAATCCACCTCACCGGTGTCGTTGTTCAAACCGTACTGCACGGGATGGTAAATCTTGCCCGAAAAATTGGGCGCCGCGCCGTGGGTGAGGTGTCCGCCAGCATCGAGGCTCATGCCCAGTATGGTGTCACCCGGTTTCAGCAACGCCAGGTAGGCGGCAGCATTGGCCTGGGATCCGGAGTGGGGCTGCACGTTGGCGTAGTGCGCACCAAACAGGGCCTTGACCCGGTCGATGGCAAGCACTTCGACCTGATCCACATACTCACAGCCGCCATAGTAGCGCTTGTGCGGATAGCCCTCGGCGTACTTGTTGGTCAGCACGCTGCCCTGAGCCTCCAGGATCCTGGGGCTGGCATAGTTCTCCGACGCGATAAGCTCTATGTGCTCTTCCTGGCGCCGGTTTTCCCAGTCAATTGCTTGAGCAATCTCGTCATCGAAACCGGCAATCGTAAGGTCTTGTGCAAACATCCGTTCCCACCGTGGTCGTTGGCTGCTGGAAAGCGCGCATTGTAGCCCAGACGCGAGCGTGGCCGTATGCGAAAAAGGCTCATCGACGCCTTGAGCCGGCTGCAACAGCCGCGGCGCCAAGATCAGCGCGAGGCAGGTTCCGCGCGACGCAGGGATTGAACAACCGCAAAATGCCCTGTAGCGTGCGCATCCGATTCAGCACCAGACGAGGATCAGCATCTCCATGGCGCAATACGTTTACACCATGCAGGGCGTTTCCAAGATCGTTCCGCCCAAACGCGTAATTCTGGAAAACATTTCACTGTCATTCTTTCCCGGCGCAAAGATAGGCGTGCTGGGTCTCAACGGCTCCGGCAAGTCGTCACTGCTGCGCATCATGGCCGGCGAAGACAAGGAATTCGAGGGCGAAGCCCGGCCACAGAAAGGCATCAAAGTCGGCTATCTCCCTCAGGAACCGCAGCTGGACGACAGCCTCAACGTCCGCAGCGCTGTTGAGCAGGGCCTAGGGGAAACCATGGCGCTGCTCAGCGAGTTCAACGCCATCTCCGACAGGTTCGCCGAGCCCATGAGCGACGACGAGATGAACGAGCTGATCGAGCGTCAGGGCGAGGTGCAAACGCAGATCGATGCGGCCAACGGCTGGGACGCGGATCGGCAACTGGAAATCGCCGCTGACGCGCTGCGCCTGCCACCCTGGGACGCCGACGTGGCCACGCTATCTGGCGGCGAGCGGCGCCGGGTAGCCCTTTGCGCGTTGCTGCTGTCAAACCCGGACATGCTCCTGCTGGATGAGCCGACGAACCACCTGGACGCCGAAAGTGTGGCGTGGCTGGAACGTTTTCTTGCCGAGTATCCGGGTACCGTCGTCGCGGTCACCCACGACCGATATTTCCTCGACAATGTGGCCGGCTGGATTCTCGAACTGGATCGCGGCCGCGGCATTCCCTTCGAGGGCAATTACAGCGCCTGGCTGGAAAACAAGGAAAATCGCCTGGAGCAGGAAGCGTCTCAGGAGAAGGCTCGCCAGCGCGCCATGAAAGCGGAACTGGACTGGGTACGGGCCAATCCCAAAGGCCGACAGGCCAAGAGCAAGTCGCGCCTGCAGCGTTTTGAGGAGCTTTCCTCCAAGGAATTTCAGACCCGCAACGAAACGTCCGAGCTGTACATACCGCCGGGAGAACGCCTGGGCGAGAAGGTTATCGACGTGCACCATATGAGCAAAGGCTTCGGAGACCGACTGCTGATCGACGATTTTGACTGCAGCATCCCGCGCGGCGCCATCGTCGGCATCATTGGCGGCAACGGCGCCGGAAAATCCACCTTTTTCCGCATGCTGACGAGCCAGGAGCAGCCGGACAAGGGATCGGTGGCGCTTGGCGACACCGTGGAGATGGCCTATGTCGACCAGAGCCGCGACAGTCTGGCCGGGGAAAAAACCGTATGGGAGGAGATCTCGGACGGGCAGGACATCATCCGGGTGGGCAAGTACGAAATTCCCTCCAGGGGCTACGTATCGCGCTTCAACTTCAAAGGTCCGGATCAGCAGAAGCACGTGGGTCAGCTGTCCGGGGGCGAGCGCAATCGGGTGCACCTGGCGAAGCTGCTGCGCCGCGGCGCCAACGTGCTGCTGCTAGACGAGCCAACCAACGATCTGGACGTAGAAACCCTGCGGGCGCTGGAGGAAGCGTTGCTGAACTTTCCGGGCACCGTGCTGGTTATCTCTCACGATCGATGGTTCCTCGACCGCATCGCGACGCACATTCTGGCTTTCGAGGGCGACTCACACATCGAGTGGTTCGCCGGCAACTTCTCCGACTACGAAACAGACCACAAGAAGCGTCTGGCGGCGGCCGGCGTCGACACTTCGCCGAAGCGAATGCAATACAAGCCGCTGACTCGGTAGGGTTGTCGGATCCTGTGATCCTCAGCCTGATGCAGATTGTCGGGCCTCGCGCCGGAGCGAGGCCTGGCTTTCTTGATTGAACCGGGTGCAAGCCGATTCAAACAACACCGTTCTTTAGGCCCGTGCTTCAGGCCCTTAGAGGGAGTCCAGCACATCGAGCGCACCGGACAGGCTTTTTACGCCGTGCACGGTCATGCCCTGCATCACCGACTTGGGGCGGTTCGAGAAGGGGACGATGGCCTGCTTGAAGCCGTGCTTTTTCGCCTCGGTCAGTCGCTGCTGTCCGTTGGCTACCGGGCGCACCTCGCCGGTGAGACCCAGCTCGCCGAAGGCGATCAGGTCTCTCGGCAGCGCACGGTTGCGGAATGACGACAATACAGCCAGCAGCGCCGCCAGATCGGCGCCGGTTTCCGAAATGCGCACGCCGCCCACCACGTTGGCAAAGACGTCCTGGTCGGCCAGGGTTATGCCGCAGTGGCGGTGCAGCACGGCCAGGTGCATGGCCAGCCGCTGCTGATCCATGCCCACGGCCACCCGTTTTGGATAACCGGACTGTACGCCGTCTACCAGGGCCTGCAGCTCTACCAGCAGCGGCCGGGTGCCTTCCCAGGTGACGGTCACCACGCTGCCGGGCGAATCCAGCTCGCCACGCTGCAGGAAAATGGCAGAGGGGTTGGCGACCTCTTTCATGCCCTGCTCGGTCATGGCGAAAACACCCAGCTCGTTGACCTCGCCGAACCGGTTCTTAATGCCGCGTAGGGTTCGGTAGCGGCTGCCGGCCGGGCTGTCCAGCATCATGAAGCAGTCGATCATGTGCTCGAGCACCTTGGGACCAGCCAGGCTGCCTTCCTTGGTGACATGCCCAACCAGGATCACCACCGTCCCCGTCTGCTTGGCAAGGCGGGTAAAGAAGGCGGCGGTTTCCCGCACCTGAGCGACGCTGCCCGGCGTGCTGTCAACGGACTCCAGCTGCATCACCTGGATGGAATCCAGCACGACCACGCTGGGGGTGTGCGCGCCGATCAGGCGGGCAACCGCTTCGCCGCGCGTTTCCGAAGCCACCTGCAGCCGCTCGGCGGGCAATGCCAGCCGCTGTGCCCGCAGGGCCAGCTGGTGCAGAGACTCTTCGCCGGTGACGTAGAGGACTTCGGCGCTGTTGGCAAGCCGGGTACAGACCTGCAGCAGCAGGGTGCTCTTGCCGGCGCCTGGATCGCCGCCCATGAGCACCACGGAGCCGGGTACCAGACCGCCGCCAAGCACCCGGTCCAGCTCGAAAAAGCCGGTGGGTAGCCGCGGCGCTTCTTCCGCCTCCACTTCCGAAAGACGTTTAACCTGAGCGTCCGCCCCCGCGTAGCCGAGGGCCGGTTCCGCGATAGGGCCAACATTGACCCGGGACAGAGAATTCCATGCGCTGCAGGTTGCACACTGGCCCTGCCACTTCATGTGCTCCGCACCACAGTCGTTGCAGACGAAGGCAGTCTTCGTTTTGCTTCTGGGTTTGCTTCTGGTCAAGGGGTTACTCGAAGGGGGGAGCGAAGCTGTCGTAGCGGTCGTCGGCCAGATTCTCGAATTTCGTGAGGTTGCCAATGAAGGCCAGCCGCAGTGAACCTATGGGGCCGTTGCGCTGCTTGCCGATGATGATCTCGGCGGTGCCTTTGTCGGGCGATTCCGGGTTGTAGACCTCGTCGCGGTAGATGAACAGGATCAGGTCCGCATCCTGCTCGATCGCGCCAGACTCACGCAGATCCGCCATCAGCGGCCGTTTGTCCTGGCGCTGCTCAAGGCTGCGGTTGAGCTGAGACAGCGCGACCACCGGACAGCGCATTTCTTTGGCAATCGCCTTCAGAGAGCGGGAAATTTCGGAAATCTCGTTGGTGCGGTTTTCCGGTTTGCCGGTACCCCGCATAAGCTGCAGGTAGTCCACAACGATGAGGCCAAGCCCACCGGTTTCTCTGGCAACTCGACGGGCCCTGGTCCGCAGCTCGTTAGGCGTTATGGCCGGCGTGTCGTCAATGTAGAGATCCTTGTCCTTGAGCTGGCTCACGGCGGAGGTGAATCGCGGCCAGTCGTCCTCATGCATGTCGCCGGTGCGCAACCGAGTCTGGTCGATGCGTCCCAGTGACGACAGCAGCCGCATGACCAGCTGCTCGGCCGGCATCTCGAGGCTGAACACCAGCACAGCGCCCTGATCTTCCATCACCGCGTGTTCCACCATATTCATGGCAAAGGCGGTCTTGCCCATGGAAGGACGACCGGCGACGATGATCATATCCGACGGCTGGAGGCCGGCCGTCTTCTTGTCGAGATCGTCGAACCCGGTAGCGATGCCGGTAACCGGGTTGCGGGTGGTATACAGACGCTCGATGCGTTCCACGGCCGCGGAAAGCAGCGGTACCACCTTTTGCGGGCCGCCTTCCTTAAGGCGGCCTTCAGCAATACGAAACACTTCCTGCTCTGCGATATCCAGCAGCTCGTCACTGGGGCGCCCCTGGGGGGCAAACGCCGACTCGGCAATGCGATTGGCAGCGCCGATGAGCTGCCGAAGCGTTGAATGCTCACGCACGATGTGCGCGTAAGCGACGACGTTGCTGGCGCCCGGGGTACCTTCCGCCAGCTCGCCCAGGTAGGCCAGGCCGCCAGCCTTATCCTGGAGACCTTTAGAAAACAGCCGCTCCGACAGGGTGACCGCGTCAAGGGGTTGGTCATCCGCCGCCAGGTCGATCATCGCTTCGAAGATGATCTGGTGGGCCGGGCGGTAAAAGTCCTGGCCCGACAGCACCTCTGCCACATCGAACCAGGCATCGTTGTTGAGCATCAGCCCACCCAGCACGGACTGCTCGGCTTCCACCGAGTGAGGCGGCAACTTCAACGACGCGCGAGCAGGAGATACCGCCGGTGTGGCAGAGATGAACGACGCCTCCCGAGACGTTTCATCGCTGTCGGCAACATCAGTTAGAGTATCGGACATGAACGTTTCAGCAGGCGATGCAGACGGGAACAGACTGAAATCTTGGGCCGGCTATTGCAAGCACAAAGTGCCCGCTAACGGGCCAGCCCTGTGCCTGCGAACCCCACTTCCCCGGGTTCGGGGCCAGAACAACTGGCTTGGCGTGCTCTACTCGCCGACCACTGCCAGCCGGATGGAAACCGTAACCTCGGCGTGGAGCTGCAGATCGATGTCGTACTCACCCAGATCGCGAATGACGCCCTCGGGAAGCCGCACTTCGCTCCTCTCCACCAGCTGGCCCTTGCTACTGACCGCGTCCGCAATGTCCTGAGTACCTACGGAGCCGTAGAGCTTCCCTTCCTCGCCAGCCTTGACCACGAGCGTAATGGCCATATCAGCAAGCCCTGCAGCACGTTCCTGTGCTTGCGCGAGCTTCTGGTCGGCGTCGCGCTGCAACTCTGCGCGACGCTGCTCGAAAAGGGCCCGGTTCTCGGCCGTGGCCCGCACTGCCTTGCCCTTGGGAATGAGGAAGTTACGGGCGAACCCAGGCCGTACGGTGACCTCTTCCCCGAGATCACCCAGATTGCCGATACGGTCCAGCAGAATCACATTCATATCGGTCTCCTGGTTCTACTTGTGCTGGTCGGTGTAGGGCAGAAGGCCCAGATAGCGCGCGCGCTTGACCTCCAGAGCCAATTGCCGCTGCTGACGAGCAGTGGTGCCGGTAATGCGGCTGGGCACAATCTTGCCGGTCTCGCCGATGTACTGTCTCAGGAGCTCGAGATTCTTGTAGTCGATCTCGCTGCCCGGCACGTCGAGGCGGGCAAACTTCTTGCGTCCGAATCGTCTGCTCATGATGTCCCCTCTTCGTTTGCGGTCTCCACCGGCGCTTTCGGCGCTTCTTCTTTCACCTGCGCTGCCGCGTCATCGTCGCCTTCCGCAGCGCGTCGAGGCTGCTCCTGCTCGCGACGCTGATCGCGCTCGCGTTCTTTCTCTTTCTCTTTCAGCTCTTCCTCATAAATGCGGGAATTGCCCGTGATGGCTTCCTTCCGCTTGACGATGAGGTTGCGGATCACTGCGTCGTTGAAACGAAAAGCGCTCTCGAGCTCGTTCAGGGTTTCCCGATTGACCTCGATATTCATCAACAGAAAGTGGGCTTTGTGGATCTTAGCGATGGGAAAGGTCAGCTGGCGACGACCCCAGTCCTCCTTCCGGTGGACCCGACCGCCGCCGCGCTCGACAAGCGCTTCGTAACGCTCAACCATGCCGGGCACCTGATCGCTCTGATCGGGGTGCACGAGAAAAACGACCTCGTAGTGCCGCATGAAAACTCCTCCTTCCGGTGTTACCGCCTCCGCTCACGGGCCTCGCTCTGAAGAATACGACGAGCAAGTGCGCCGGGCGTGAGGCAAGGGGGCTGCATAAGGGGGGCGAATTCTAGGGGCGAAGTACGCGCCATGCAACAACTAGGTCTGAGAAACGGCCTCAGAGGCCGCGCTGGCGAACCGCCTCGAACAGCAGAATACCCGCAGCAACCGAGACGTTGAGGCTTTGTACCGATCCGCGCATGGGTAACCCGACCAGCTGATCGCAGGTTTTACGGGTCAGGGCGCGCATTCCGTCCCCTTCTCCACCCAGCACGATCGCGCAGTTACCGGCCACGTCTGCCTGTATCCATTTGTCCGCCGCGTCGGCCGCAGTGCCCACGACCCAGACGCCTTGGTCTTTCAGCCACTCCAGTCGACGCGCAAGATTCGCCACTTCTACCAGCAGCAGATCTTCGGCGCCTCCCGCCGCGGTCTTCAGGGCAGCCGCGTTGAGCGGCGCGCTGCGCCGGCGGGGCAGCAGCACGGCGTCCACCCCGGCAGCGTTGGCGCTGCGAAGACACGCGCCCAGGTTCCGCGGATCGGCAACGCCATCGAGCACCAGCAACAGCACCGGCGGCTGCATCGTCGGCCAGCGGGCTTCCAGGTCTTTTTCGTCAGACAAGGCAAGATCGTGACAATCTGCGAGCACCCCCTGATGGCTGCCTTCGGCTCGGCGGTCGAGCCAGCGTTTATCCGCTGTCTCTACCCGGACACCCTGGGCACGAGCCGCTTCCACCAGCGCGCCCATACGCTGATCGCGTCGTCCGCGCTGAACGTAGAGCGCACGAACCCTGGCGGGCGACGATTCAAGCAGTGCCGCCACGGCGTGAAGCCCGAAAACGTAACTCATGAGCGGCGGCCGGTTTTCCCTCTGCCCCGCGAGCGGCTGCCTTTACTTTTGCCGCGCCCACGTGCAGCCGCACCGGACGCGGCCTTTTTCACCAGGGCAAGATCCACCTTACCGACGGCCGGCTGCACCTCCACCAACTGCACCTGCAGCTCATCGCCAATCCCGAAACGGCGCCCCGAACGGTCGCCAACCAGCGTCAGGTTCTCAGGCACAAAGCGGAAATAATCCTGGCCCAGCTCGGAAATGTGTAACAGGCCCTGCACATAGAAACCGGAGAGCTCCACGAACAGGCCGAAATCGGTTACGCCCATGACCACGCCCTGCAGCACCTCACCAACACGATGCGCGATGTATTCACACTTCAGCCAGCCTTCAACACCCCAGGAGACCGCCTCTGCACGACGCTCCGCCATGGAGATATGCTCACCGGTCGTAACCAGCCAGTCGAACTCCTGCAAGGCGGCGTTACCATGCAGCACCTCCTTGATGGCCCGATGCACCACCAGATCCGCATAGCGTCTGATGGGAGACGTAAAATGCATGTAGTGGCTCAGCGCCAGCCCGTAGTGACCCTTGTTACCGGGGCTGTAAACTGCCTGGTTCATGGACCGCAGGGTCAGCATCTCGAAAATCCACCGGTCCGAACGATCTTCCAGCTGCGCGAGCGCGGCCTGCAGCACCTTCGGCGCTACCTCACCCCTGGCTAATCGGACGCCGGCAAAAGCCAGCGCCTGACGCAGCTGCTCGGTCTTGGCGCTGTCAGGTGGCTCATGCACACGATACATGCCCGAACGATCAGCATTCTCCAGAAACTCCGCCGCACAGACGTTGGCGGCGATCATGGCCTCTTCGATCAGTCGGTGGGCATCCAGTCGAGTGACGGGGTGAATGGCGCGAACCTGCCCGTTCTCCAGCTCCAGCACCGCTTCGTGGGTATCGAAATCGAGGGCTCCACGGCGTTCGCGTGCCTCACGAAAGCGCTGGAAAACGGCCCGCAGCTGCCGCAGCGATTCCTGCACCTGAGCTTCGACGTCCAGCGCGCCGGATTCCAGAAACTCCTGCACCCGGGTGTAAGTCAGCCGTTGCCAGGAGCGGATGACGGCTTCATAGAAATCGAATCGTGAGACCAGGCCGCCGTCGCTGATCTGCATATCACAGACCAACGCGAGCCTGGGTTCCTCGGGGCGCAGAGAGCACAGGCCGTTGGACAGCGCCTCGGGGAGCATGGGGACAACCCGGTCCGGAAGATAAACGGAGGTGCCCCGCTCCCAGGCACACAGATCGAGGGCGCTGCCCGGTTTGACATAATGGGCGACATCGGCGATCGCCACCACCAGGCGCCAGCCACCCCGCTGACGCTCGGCATAGACGGCATCATCGAAGTCCCGGGCGGTTTCACCATCAATGGTCACCAGCGGCAGATTGATCAGCGATTGGCGCTCCCGATGACGGCCAGGCTGCACCTGTTTGGGCAGCCGTTCGGCGGCGTTTTCGACACCTTCAGGCCACTCCACGGGGACCCCATGGCTGGCCAGCAGCGTCTGCGCAGCGTGGGCTACACCTTCCTTGCTAGAAACTACATGGGTCACCACGCCAACCAAGCCCCGACGATCCTCGCCGGTAATCCGCACCGCAACGGTATTGCCGTCTTCCCCCACGGCGGGAGACTCGGACAGACTGATCCGACCTCGGTACTCGGGGGAAAGCGACTCCACATGCGGGTAGCGGCCGACGTACTTGAGCTCACCGACGACCGGCTGGGATGAGTATTCGATGACTCGCAGCACCCGCGCCGTTTCTTCCTGAACGCTGGCCTCGACCCGGTCACCGGGCCTAAGGCGGAACGCTTTGGTTCGCTCCACGGGGACGCCGGCGAAGGTCAGCCCGCGACGCGTTCCCGCAAGGACGCCTTCATTGCCATCGACGCTGGCCGGATGATAGTGGCCCTGATGGTCTTCGATAAGCTCCCCGCTGCGTAACATGCCCTTTACCAGCAGCCGCAGCGCCTTGCGGCGGCCGGGCGCGGTGCTTTCCGTTAGCGCCACGAGTTCTCGCCATCCGACGGGTGCCGGCTCACGGGCCAGAACTTCGAGCAACTCGGACGCACCCAGTCGGGCGCCACGCGCGGCATCGCCGGAATTTTTCTGATTGGAATCTTTACGTCGAGCCACGTTTGACAACACCCAGGGCTGTTCAGTACATTTCGCGCCCCGCTTCATGCCGAGGTGGTGAAATTGGTAGACACGCTAGCTTCAGGTGCTAGTGGGGGCAACCCCGTGGAGGTTCAAGTCCTCTCCTCGGCACCAACATCCCATCAGCAGCCAGATGCGTCTCTGCCGGATTCCGGCTGAGCCACGCTGCCGCAGGCTATCACACACCCAGCCAAAACAGGATGGCTCCGGAGACTGCGGGCTTCCAGACGCCTTCAGAGCCCTTCCCGTATTGAAATCTAGGAGTTGCGACGATTCTAGTGCAGCTCGCGATCCTCGATGAGGTAATCAACGCTGCGCTGAATCGCCCGAGAGTCGCGCCAATCCTCGATGCGGCGACGCGCGATCCACTCACGTGAGCGGCGTGTGCGTCCTCCCTGCTCGAGCGCTTTGTTGAGCAGAATCAGCCGATCCAGCTGATCGCGCAATTGGGGTGAGAGGTCCCCCTCGTCGTCGTCGAAATCATCATCGAAATCTGTATCTGTCGCGGTCATGAAAGGCCCCTTTTCCTATCGTGCTACCAGGGCTGCACGCTTCGGCGCAGCCGCATCCGTCAAGGACAATGGCGGTATACCGTCGGCATTACGACAAATAAAGAAAATTCTATTTGAGTTTATGATAGAAATATTTGAACGTTAGCGCGCATGGACACGGAAACGCTTAGAACTTTCCTCGAGGTCAACAGAACGCGCCATTTCGCTCGTGCCGCTGGCAACCTGTTCCTGACCCAAGCGGCCGTGAGCGCGAGAATTCGACAGCTGGAAGACAGGCTGGGTGCGCGTTTGTTTACCCGCGGTCGCAACAACATTCAGCTGACGCCCGCGGGCCATCGTTTGCTCCCGCATGCAGAAGCGATGATCGCTAGCTGGAACCGGGCCAAACTGGACGTAGGGACCGAAGACGACGACCGATCGCTGGTCGTGCTGGGCTGCCTGCCCAGCCTTCGAGAAGCGCTTCTCGATACGTGGCTGGCGGAATTGTACGGATCCGGAGCGCAGCCGATGCTGCAGATCGAACTGCTGAACGCCTCGGCCCTCGTCAATCGGGTGCGGGAACAATCCATCTCGATGGCCCTGCTCTACGAGCCGCCACAGGCCAGGGACCTCACTGCAACCGAAGTCGCAACGCTGCATCTGAGGCTGGTCTCCAGCCGTCGCAGGGTGAAAATGGACGCACCAATCGAAGACTTCATCGACGTGGACTGGGGCACCTCGATCCGACTCTATGTGGAAGCTTTGCTGAACCCGCGGACGACCACCATGCTGCGGGTCGATACGCCCATGCTGGCGTACCGTTTTCTACAGAATACCGGCGGCACCGCGCTCCTGCCGGAAACCATGGTGGCGGACGACCTGCATAGCAGGCGCCTGCATCTGGTCACCGCTTCAGCAGTGCTGGAAAGACCCGTCTATCTGTTGCGCAGTGCGGATCTGCCAGGTGGCAAAGCGGCCGAGCGAATTGCCGCTTCTCTTGCCGCGCGATGATCTACGGCCCGCTGGCTGGTCCTCCGCCGGGGCTGCGATGCTTCCGGTCAGGCTCCACCGGCTGTTGCGATGTCACTCGTCCAGAAAGCGGGCGCTGATGCCATCGTAGGCGTCAATCCGGCGGTCGCGTAGAAACGGCCAGCCCACCCTCTGGGTTTGAATAGCTCCGAGATCCAGCGTGGCGCGCACGATTTCGGGAGCGTCCGATGCGGCCCGGGCGAGAATCTGACCGTCGGGACCGCAGACGAAGCTTTGGCCCCAGAATTCGATCCCACCCGACCCGGCGGGATCCGGCTCCATACCAACACGATTTACGGCCAGCACGAAGCAGCCGTTGGCAATGGCATGGGCACGCTGGATGGTTTCCCACGCAGCATGCTGGGCTTCGCCGAGCAGCGCTTTCTCCTCGGGATGCCAGCCGATCGCAGTTGGATAGATCAACATCTGCGCGCCGCGCAGCGCGGTGATTCGGGCAGCCTCGGGGAACCATTGATCCCAGCAGACGAGCACCCCCAGCTGCCCGGCGGAGGTGTCGAAGACCCGGAAACCCGTGTCACCGGGCGTAAAGTAGTATTTTTCGTAATAGAGAGGGTCATCGGGAATGTGCATCTTCCGATATCTGCCCAGGTAACCGCGTTGACCGTCAACGACCGCGGCAGTGTTATGGAAAAGGCCCGGGGCACGGCGTTCGAACAGGCTCAGCACGATGGTGATGTCGAGTTCGCGAGCCAACGCTCCGAAGACCTCGGTAGTGGGTCCGGGAACCGGCTCCGCCAGAGCGAAGTTGCCGTCGTCTTCGCTCTGGCAGAAGTATCTGGCGCGAAACAACTCGGGCAAGCAGACGAGCTTTGCACCTTCTGCAGCCGCCTGACGGACGCTGGCCTGCGCATGGGCCGTGTTTGCCGCAACATCAGCATCCATACTCATCTGCACGAGCGCCACCTCGAGCACGGTTTCACTGGACCGGCTCATTCGGACACCGCCTTGCTGCCAAAGGGTTTGTAATACGTGGTCTCGGTGAAGCACGCCCGGTACCGCTCGAGTATCTCCGAGCCCTGCGAGGGGCGCACCACGCCTTCGCTGATGCGCGCGCGTACCAGCTCTTCCATCCGCCGATGAAGATCGTTGGGGAAATACTGCACCTGGGCCAGCATGTCCTGAACCGCCGCCCCGGGAATTACCTTCTCGATCCAGAAATTGTCCGGCTCTCCGGCATCGGCGTAGACGTGAGCTTCCGCAACCCGGCCAAACAGATTGTGCGCGTCTCCCAGAATATCCTGATAAGCGCCCATGAGGAAAAAGCCCAGGTAGTAGGGCGTACCCTCCTCCAGTTCCTGCACAGGCAGAAAGCTTTTGTCGGCGAGGGCGGAGACGTAATGGCTGACCCGACCGTCGGAATCGCAGGTGAGATCTACCAGCCGCGCGCGACGCCCGGGCCGTTCATCCAACCGGTCGATGGGCATGATGGGGAAACTCTGGCCGATGGCCCAGTGATCCAGAATCGATTGAAACACTGAAAAATCGCACAGGTACTGATCCGTCAGCCCTTCCTCCAGCTCGACCAGTTCGTCCGGCGGCGGGTTCCATTCCAGCTTCTGCAGCCCGGACAGCACCACGCGAGCTATGGCCCAGTAAAGCTCGTCCACCGCGGCCAGGCAATCGATGTCCAGGTAGCCGAGACCAAAGAGCGTGTGCAGATCGCCGCGGATCTCCTTGCTGTCATGAATAGCCTCCAGCAGATACTCAACCGTTGCGCCATCCTGCAGATGCTCGTAGATATTTGCGAGTTCCGCGACCCTGGGCTGCTTCAGCACCTCCGGGGCAAGGGGCGCTTTGAGATCCTCGCGAGAAACGGCTCCGAGCACCGGCACGATGAGCACGGAGTGATGTGCCGTCAGCGCGCGGCCGCTTTCCGTAACCAGATCGGGCTCCGGGACGCCCTGCTGAACGCAGACTTCCTTGACGCCAAACACGATCGCGTTGGCATACTCCCGGAGACCATAGTTGAGGGTTTCATCGCCCGAGGCGCCCACGTCGTAGGTGACCCCGAGACCGCCACCGACATCGACATAGCGGATGATCAGTTCCCGTTTCCGCAAGGCGGCGTAAATCTGACCGATTTCCTTCACCGCCTGCCTGAGCACCTGAATGTCGGAAATCTGACTGCCGGGGTGAAAATGCACCAGCTCCAACGCATCGTGCATGCCACGATTTTTGAGCTCCCCGGCCAGACGCAGAACTTCGGAGACGGTGAGGCCGAATTTAGATCGGGTCCCGGTCGAGTCTCCCCAGCGTCCCGAGCCGCGGGTTGCAAGCCTCACCCGTACACCGAGACGCGGGGTTACCCCGAGCTGTTCTGCGAGCCGCAGAAACTCGCAGAACTCCGAGTATCTCTCCATGACGGGAATCACCCGCTGGCCCAGCCGCTGCGCCGACAGG
This sequence comes from Gammaproteobacteria bacterium, assembly GCA_024640825.1. Taxonomy (GTDB): domain Bacteria; phylum Pseudomonadota; class Gammaproteobacteria; order Pseudomonadales; family Azotimanducaceae; genus UBA7803. The sequence goes on along the minus strand of JAHEEG010000039.1, from coordinate 10,006 downwards.
ATCAACGTCAGCATGGCCTGGTCTTTCACGCCGTTACAGATGAGCAGTCGCTCCGTGTCATTGATCAGCGGCAGCGCGGCAATCAACTCCGCCTTGGACCCGCATTCCAGCCCGAGGCCCACGGCCTTGCCGGCGTCCAGCACTTCCTCTACCACCTCGTGGAGCTGATTGACCTTGATCGGGTAGACGGGGCAAAAGCGCCCGCCGTATGCGGCATCGGCGATGGCCGCAGAGAAGGTACTGGATATCTGCTGTACCCGCTGCCGCAGGATGTCCTGAAAGCGGATGAGGAAAGGCACCGGAACACCCTGGCGTTCCAGCGCCGCCACCACCTTCGTGAGATCGATGGTGATCTCGTCGGTTCCCAGCGGCCGCACGGCAGCGTGACCGAGCTCGTTGATGGCAAAAAAAGCATCGCCCCAGGCATCAACCCGATAGAGTTCGCGGGCATGATCCAGCGCCCAGGTCTCCGTGCTGGGCGGCAATCCGGCGGTGCCCGGGCGGGCAAGAGTGGGGTTCATCACTGCTCCAAAACGCAGGCAAAAATCAGCGGCGCAACAATTGTGGCATCGGATTCAATGACATACATCGGCGTACCTGCCTGCAACTTGCCCCAGGTTATCTTCTCGTTGGGCACGGCCCCGGAGTAGCTGCCGTAACTGGTAGTGGAATCGCTGATCTGACAGAAGTAGCTCCAGTACGGGACGGCCTTCATCTCAAGATCCTGCTGCAGCATGGGTACCACACAGATGGGAAAGTCACCGGCAATACCACCGCCGATCTGAAAGAATCCCAAACCCGGTTCGCCGCTGGCACGCTGGTACCAGTCCGCGAGCGAGAGCATGTATTCAATACCGGAACGCACGGTGGTGACATTTTTTACGTCGCCGCGAATCACATGGGCGGCATAGATATTGCCCAGGGTCGAATCCTCCCAACCAGGGACGAATAGCGGAATATTCCGTTCGCAGGCCGCCACCATCCAGCTGTCCTTCGGGTCTATCTGGTAGTGTCGCTCCAGTTCCCCGGCACGCAGCGCGGCGTAGAGAAACTCGTGAGGAAGCAGCCTGTTTCCGGCTCTGTCGGCAGTCTGCCACTGATCGAGCATAACCCCCTCGAGCCTCCGGATAGCTTCCTCTTCGGGAATGCAGGTATCCGTCACCCGATTCAGGCGACGTTCCAGAAGCCGGGTTTCGTCTTCCCCGTTTAGGTAACGATAGTGAGGAATTCGAACGTAGTGATCGTGAGCGACGAGATTGAAGAGGTCTTCTTCCAGGTTCGCGCCGGTGCAGCAGATGCCGTGCACTTTGTCCTGACGGATCATCTCCGCCAGCGACAAACCCAGCTCAGCCGTGCTCATAGCGCCGGCCAGGGTTACCAGCATGCGTCCACCGGAATCCACGTGCCGCGCATAGGCGTCCGCGGCATCAATCAGCGCCGCGCTGTTGAAATGGCGGAAGTGGTGATGAACAAACTCGGAGACAGCGGTCATTTCGTTCCCCCATGGGATGCGGGAAGGCTCCCACGCCAACGCGGCGCCAGAATAGTTCCCCTCAGGCGGTGCCACAAGCACTCGGATCGCACACCAGGAAATCCGGCAGAATTCATTCTCGGAACGCCGGCACCTGCTGCGTCAGACAGTGCCACGCACCCAGGCCGATGACCACATCGCGCGAATCCAGCGCCACGACCTGCCTCGTCGGAAAGCAGTATTGCAGGGTCTCCATGGCGACGTTGTCGCCCGGGTCGTCAAACACCGGCAGCAGCACCACCCGATTGCCGATGTAGAAATTCGCGTAGCTGGCGGGCAGGCGCTCACCTTTGTGCAGCAGCGGTTTCGGCATTGCCAGCTCGATGAGTTCCAGGGGCTGCCCGTCCGCAAGCCGCACATCGCGCAGCCGCCGGAGATTTTCGGCCAATGGTGCGTGGTTGGGATCGTTCCGATTCGGCTCCACCATGGTAAGAACCCGGTTGGTCGCTACGAAGCGCGTGATGTCGTCAACGTGGCCATCGGTGTCGTCACCGACGATGCCATCGCCCAGCCAGATGATCTGCTGCACGCCCAGCGAGCCGCAAAGCATTGACTCGATTGCGGCTCGGTCGAGGCCGGGGTTCCGATTCGGATGCAGCAGACACTGCTCGGTAGTCAGCAGAGCCCCAGCACCGTTCGAGTCAATGGAACCGCCCTCCAGCACCACATCCACTTCGCGGATTGGCGTGTTCAGCAGCCTCGCCATATGCCGAGGCACCGCGTCATCGAGGTCGAAGGGCGGGTACTTGCCGCCCCAGGCGTTGAAGCGGAAATTCAGGGCCAACTGGCCGTGGGCGCTTGCCCCGTTTCCGTTGAGAAGAATCGCACCGTGGTCACGACACCAGGCATCGTTGGTGGGCACCTCGTGCAGGTAAACGCGCCCGGCCTTGCAGGATGTTCCCAGCACCGCCAGAACATGCTCGGCGTGATCACCGTCGAGCACGTTGATATGAACGTCTTCGCCTTCGGTCAGAGCCGCCACCGCAGACGCCATCGCACGCTCTACGGCTGGCAGACAACCGGGCCAGGTTTCAGCGTTGTGGGGCCAGGACAACCAGGTCGCCTGATGTTTTGACCACTCCGCGGGCAGCCAATATCCCGACGCCGCGGCCTGGGCGTCGCTTTCGCCTTGCAACATTGTGTCAGAGACGGACCGGCGCCGTCCGCCGGGCTCTCCGGACGTTTCGTTCATTGACTGCCCCCCACGGCAAACCCTGCCTATCGGGTTTCTATACGTCGTACGAAGTACTGCAGGATGGTCCGATACAGATCGTCCTTGAGCACCAGATCCTCGACATGCCGTTCGATGCTGGGATTGTCGTTGATCTCGATGACAAATACGCCTTTGTCATTCTGTTTCAGATCGACGCCGTAGAGCCCGTCGCCTATGAGCCGGGCAGCATGCAGTGCCGTGCTGACCACGGCCTCTGGGGCGTCGGCTACCGCAAGGGTGGAAAATCCCCCCTCCACCACCTTGCCATCGGCCCGGTGATTGACGATCTGCCAGTGCTTGCGTGACATGCGGTACTGGGACACGTAGAGCGGCTCGCCATTCAGCACTCCAACACGCCAGTCGAATTCGGTATACATGAATTCCTGAGCCAGAATCAGATCGGAGCGCTTGAACAGCTTGCGGGCGTGGGCTTCCAGTTCCGAGCGGTCTTCGGCACGCACAACGCCCCGGGAGAAAGACCCATCAGGAATTTTTAGCACCACTGGATATCCCAGCTCCTCCTCCACTCTCGGCAGATTGGCACGGTCGAGGATGAGCGTCCTGGGGGCCGGCAGCTTGTTAGCCTGCAGCAACTCGGCCAGATATACCTTGTTGGTGCAACGCAGAATGGAGACCGGGTCGTCGATTACCGGCATGCCTTCGTGGATCGCTTTCTTGGCAAAACGAAACGTATGGTTGTCGATGCCAGTAGTTTCCCGAATGAAGAGCGCGTCATATTCGGCCAGCCGCGGAAAATCCTTCCGCTGTATCAGCTCGACCTCGACCCCGAGGCTGGCACCCATCGAGATGAATTTCCGCAACGCCCCAGGATCCGACGGGGGCATGGCTTCCCGCGGATCGTGCAGCACTGCCAGTGAGTATTTGGCCGCTGAACGGGCTTTGGCTTTGGGCCAGCTGCTGCGGGTGTAGTCCTCCAGCGCAGCGAGAAAGAACTCGAACTCGATTCTAGAAAGATCTGACGGCGCAATCGCCTCCAACGAGCGAACCTGCCAGTTGTCATCCGGACCCACGTGAACCTTCATCAGCGGGCAGCGGAACCGTTCGAACACCCGCCGGGCGAACGTTTTGAAGTGCGCCTCCAGAGGCTGCCCGAAGCAGATAACAAGCGTAAAAGCTGCACGAGGGGGCTGGGGAAGCTTTTCTACCTCCTGGCGCAACACGCCGTTGAGTTCCGGCAGCAACAGTCCGTAGAGCGTCTTGCGAGACAGATCCAGAATGGTTTCCACCGTGGGCACAACTTTCTGCTTCCGGGCCTCGGCCAGCAGCGAGCAGTAGTAGCCCATGTCCATATAGCCGTAGTCGCCGGACAGATTAACGACCCGCGCGCGACCACTGCCATAGAGGTCGGCCTTTACCACGTATTCGCGGGCCGTCACCGCAACTCCCGCGCTCTCCGCCCATTCCCGATCTTCTGGCTTCTGCACGATGATGATGTGTCTGGCCATCACCAGGCCCCTACGTCACTGGCGGTGTCGATATGCTTTTCAAACCGCAGCGCCGTCTCGCCGTCCTCGTAATATCCGGCCTTCTCGCCGATCTGAACGTAACCGGCCTTTTCATACTGACGAACAGCGCGGTCGTTATCGGCCCGCACTTCCAGCCTCAGGCGTCGACAACCGACACTGGCTGCTCGCCCCTCAGCAGCCTCAAGCACACGGGTGCCGATCCCTCGCCCCTGCCACTGCGGGTCAACGGCCAGAGAATAGACTCGGGCGAGGTGGCTGCCTTTGCGCAGCAGAACCGTGACGTAACCCACAACAGCACAGTCCAAGGTTGCGACAAGATTGATCGAATGGGCGTGGCGAAGCAGATGACGGAAGGATCGAGCGCTAACGCGATCGGTTTCGAAACAGTGGCATTCGATGGCAACCAGCTTCGGTACATCGCCAATCTCCGCAGCGCGGACAACAACGGGACTCTGCATTGACCCCTGGGGTGCACCAGGGGGTATACCCGGTTCGGAATGTTGTGTGATCGGCACCTGCTGCATCAGTTGGCCAAAAGGGGCGAGGATAATACGCCGTTATCGCCCCGACGCCAGTGATACTTTTGTGTCGAAAGGAACACATCCAGCGGTTGTTTCCAACAGGGAAAACGTCATCATCTGCGGAATCAGGGAGCCCATCTCCTGGAACCTGTCGACGCAAGGAAACCGCCGTGTCAAAGCAGAGCCACTGGATAGATTTCGTCAGCGACGCCCTGGACATCGATCCGTCCAGCGGGCCGGTGCCCAGCTACGAGCCCGCCACACACGAGTCCGACACGGACTACTTCCGCGGGCCGCGTTATCCCTATTCTGAGCGACTGAAAATTCGCGCCTATCTCGAGCAGAAATATTTGCTGCAGATCGAGCTGGTGAAGCTGCAGAACTGGGTGAAGGATCAGGGACTGAAGATGCTGCTCCTGTTCGAAGGGCGTGATGCCGCGGGCAAGGGCAGCACCATCCGCTGCTTCATGGAGCATCTCAATCCCCGGGGAGCCAGGGTAGTAGCCCTGACCAAGCCGTCGGAAACCGAACGCAGCCAGTGGTACTTTCAGCGCTATGTACAACACTTGCCATCCGCAGGCGAAATGGTGCTCTTCGACCGCTCCTGGTACAACCGCGCAGGGGTGGAGCGCGTCATGGGTTTCTGCAGCGAAACAGAGTACTGGGAGTTCGTCCGGCAGGCCCCGGTATTTGAGCAGATGCTGGTGGACACCGGTGTGCTGCTGTTCAAATTTTACCTTTCCGTCAGCCGGGAGGAGCAGGCCCTGCGCATCCAGGAGCGTGCAACCAATCCCCTGAAGCAGTGGAAGCTGTCACCCATCGATGTGGAAGCGCAGAGTCGCTGGGATGCCTACACCGACGCTAAAGAAGAAACCTTCCGGCTCACCGACTCGGACAAGGCACCATGGACCATCATCAAATCCGACGACAGACTGCGCGCCCGGCTGGAGGCTATGCGCTTCGTTCTCTCAACTGTGGACTATCCTGACAAGTCTGTCGACGCTACGGGCTCCACAGACGCGATGCTGGTAACCAATGCCGGCCGCATTTATCCCCGGGCTTAAGCCCTGTCCATGCCAGCCGTCGAAGAGATCACACTGCGCTGCCGCAGATTGACCCTGATGGTTGTTCCCGCGGCCGGTGGCAGCGTAAGCAGTTGCCTGTTCGACGAGCTGCCGCTGTTTCGCACCTGCACGCCGGCCGCCAGGCGAGGGTACGAACCCCTGGCCCTGGCTGGCTTTCCCCTGGTGCCTTTTGCCAGCCGGATGCAGGGCAACGAATTCGAGTGGCAGGGCAAACGAGTGGCCCTGACTCCCAACATGCCGGGTGAACCGGCCGCTATTCACGGCCACGGCTGGCGGCGACCCTGGGAGATTGCGTTGGTGACGGAGCACAGCTGTCGGCTGAAATTTGATCATCCAGCGGGCGGCTCGGCCGAAGATGCCGACGACGGCTGGCCCTGGCACTACGAAGCGGAACAGATATTTGAACTGACCGAATCGGCACTGCGTCTGACGCTGGCGCTGACCAACCTCTCGGACAGCGATATGCCAGGCGGGCTGGGCTGGCATCCCTATATCCATCGAGACGACGCCCGCCTGACGGGGCAGACCGAAGGCAGAATCCGCGGCGCCGGCGACCCGACAGGCGAACGCCGAATACCGCACAGAGGATTCACATCGGCGGCAGTCGAGGACCTGGATGTGGATCACGGATTCTATGGCTGGAACGGGACGGCAGAAATCACCTGGCCCGCGCGACGCGTCGGCCTCACCTTATCCGCGGCACCTCCGTTGAATTTTCTGGTGATCTACACACCGCCGGGGCAGAACTACTTTTGCGTCGAACCTGTGAGCCACCTGCCTGACGCCGCCAACTGGCAGGATGACCAGCCCAACGGCTGGCACACCATACGACCCGGTGACACCCTCCGGGCGACTGTCGAAATCCACATAAGCGGCTGATCGCGAACGAGGCTGAACTCCGCCCGTCAGGACCGCAATACTACCGTGCGGCCTCTGCTCTCGAACACCCGATGTTCCGCGTGCCAGCGCACCGCGCGGTTGAGCACGAGGCTCTCCAGATCATGACCGATTTCGATGAGATCCTTGGGATTCATCGTGTGATCTACCCTTTCCACGCCCTGCTCTATGATGGGGCCTTCGTCCAGTTCCGGGGTCACGTAGTGGGCCGTAGCGCCAATGATCTTGACCCCCCGGGTATACGCCTGATGATACGGTCGCGCGCCTTTGAACCCAGGCAGGAACGAGTGGTGAATGTTGATGCAGCGGCCGGCCAGACGTTGGCACGCTTCGGTAGAGAGAATCTGCATATAGCGAGCGAGCACCAGCAGATCGGATTCCGTCTCATCGAAGATATTGAGAAGCTGCCGTTCCTGAGCGGCCTTGTTGTCGTTCTTCAACGGAAGGTGGAAAAACGGCAATCCGTACCACCCCACCATTCGCTCATGGTCAAGGTGGTTGGAGGCCACACCCGTGATTTCTATGGGCAAGGCGTCGATGCTCCAGCGATGCAGCAGACTGTTGAGGCAGTGGCCCTGCTTGCTGACCGCCACCAGCAAGCGACAGCGGGCGTCTGCGGTAACCATATCCCAATCCATGTCGAGCGGCTCGGCAACATCGGCAAAAGCGGACCGAAGACCGGCAAGGGTCTGACTAGGTCCGCTGCGGAATCGAGTACGCATGAACGAGCGCTGAGAATAGTCGTCCACAAAGTGCGCGGCTTCGGTGATCAAGCCGTCGCGCGAGGCGATGAAATGAGTAACGGCGGCAACTATTCCGATGCGATCCGGGCACGAAAGGCTGAGCACAATGTCCCCCCCGGAAAAGCGGGTCGCATCGTTGTCGCTCACGGTATGGGCTGATAGCCGCCGTCAACGCCCTTGGTGAATACGCCTACCGCGTCGTGGGCGTGCAGGCTTTCGTGATGCTCGATACGCACCCAGAAATCCGCCAGGCGCTGATCTTCTGCAAAGGCGATCTTGAGCTTGCGCCCAGCGTCCTCGATGAACATCAGATTCTGACCGTTCAGCAGAGCGAATTCCTGCTCGTCCTCGCGCTTAACCGCCGTCTGCACCGGCGTTTTCAGCGTATTTTCGACGAGATCGACGATATCGGTAATGGGAAACTCTTCCAGGCCATCCTGCAGCTGGATGGTGAGCCGGGCATCGCTGCGCTGGCTGTGAGGCGTGGCTACGATTCCCTGCTCTGTGCCCAGCCATTCCTTGACCTCGCTGGCCCGGACGTCCCCACTGCCAAAGTCTTTGTCAAACTGATTCTGAATGAGCTGCCTTGCAAGGGCAGCCGAGCACGGACAGGTGGACGAGTACTGAACCGTCAGCATGAGTTCAAGCTTGATCTCGCCGTCCTTCAGGGTGCCGCGAATAGCCGCAGGGTAGGCATTCCAACCCGAATTGTCGCTGACCAGCGCCTTGCGCCGCAGGTAATACTCGAAATCGAACTGTATGAAAGCGTGCGTGCTCAGCCCGCGATGCGACTCAAGCATGCTGGCAAGCATGAGCTTGAGGCCTGCCGGGGAGAGCGGTCGGGTTTCCGAATGTTCGTCCAGTATCAGGTAGAGCCGGGACATGTGAATGCCTTTCGCCATGTCATCGCCAAGATCCACGTATATCTGAACTTTGGCCTGCACCTGCTTGGCGCTGGCGCCATCTCGCACCAGCAACGGCTGATGAATGCCGGCCATGCCAACCCAGTCCAGGGTCACGTGGGGCTCCTGCAGGCCGTGGCTCGCCACGTCCGGCATCTCGTTCGCCGAGATCAACTCCAGCTTGTTCATGCAGATGTCCTGAAACCCCGAAAGAACCCCGGATTGTAACTGTTCGTAACGGGACGTCACAGCCGGTCGTTCGACGTCACGACCACGGCGCAATTCCGCGGATTCGATTCAGCCTTTCAGACTGGCGCGCTCCTCGTTACTGAGCTGACGGGCCTCCTCCTCGAGCATGACGGGGATCCCATCGCGAATGGGATACGCCAGGCCACTGCCCCGGCACCAAAGCTCTTCGGTTTCCTCATGGTAGACCAGAGAAGCTTTGCTGACGGGGCAAACCAGAAGCTCTAGCAGTCTGCTGTCGACGGGCACGGTTTATCCTTCGCCTTCGATCTCGCCCCGGAACGGGTCCTTGAGCACGATGGTCTCTTCCCGGTCGGGACCGGTAGATATGATATCAATGCCCACTCCGACGGTCTCTTCGATACGCCTCAGGTAGGCCTTGGCGTTGGCCGGGAGGTCCTCAAAGCGGCGAACGCCGAGCGTAGATTCATGCCACCCTGGCAGATCTTCGTAGACCGGCTTGATGTCTGCATAGTACTCATTGGCGAACCGTGCAAGACCGCGACCACCGTCACCTGTCTGGTAGTCGACGCAGATGCGGATGGTATCCAGACCGTCGAGCACATCCAGCTTGGTGAGGCACAAACCCGAAATGCTGTTGATATGGACCGCCTGGCGCAACGCGACGGCATCGAACCATCCGCACCGCCGCGGACGACCGGTGGTCGATCCGAATTCCCGTCCGCGCTCCGCCAGCCGTTTGCCGACGTCATCAAAGAGCTCGGTCGGAAAAGGCCCGGAGCCCACGCGCGTGGAGTACGCCTTGGTTATGCCCAGAATGTAATCGAGATAGCGCGGCCCGAAGCCGCTGCCCACCGCGGTGCCGCCAGCCGTCGTGTTGGATGAGGTAACGAACGGATAGGTGCCCAGGTCGAGGTCCAGCAGCGCTCCCTGAGCGCCTTCGAAAAGGATGTCCTGTCCCGCTTCGCGCATGGTGTGAAGCAGTGGCACGATATCGGCCACCATGGGCTCTATCTGCTCTGCCACCTGTCGACAGCTCTCGAGGGTCTGCGCAAAGTCTACCGGATCCCTACGGTAATAATTCTGCAGCATGAAGTTGTGGTACTCCATGACCTCGGAGAGCTTCGCCGCGAACCCCTGCCAGTAAAAGAGGTCGCCCAAACGCACGCCTCGACGCGCGGCCTTGTCTTCATAAGCAGGACCGATCCCACGGCCAGTGGTACCGATCTTCTGCATGCCTCTGGCTGCCTCTCGGGCCAGATCCAGCTCGACGTGGTAAGGCAGTATGAGCGGACATGCAGGACTGATGCGCAGCCGCTCGCGCACCGGTACGCCACGTTTCTCCAGACCTTCGACTTCGCTCATGAGGGCGTTGGGTTCGAGCACCACGCCGTTGCCGATGAAGCATTTCACGTCGCGT
>JAHEEG010000175.1 GCA_024640825.1 Gammaproteobacteria bacterium | reverse complement strand
AGCGGATCAACAGCTCGCCAGGGCCCGGCCTGGTATCGGCGGCAACAACCCTACCTATGACGGTGGCGGTTTCCCCGTTTCCACGCAGGTTTTCCAGGCACTGCGCAGCGACGTCTGCCGGCACCGCGAGGACGTAGCCGATGCCGCAGTTGAAGGTACGGAGCATTTCTTCCTCCGCCACGTTGCCCGCCTGCTGCAACCAGCTGAAGATCTCTGGCCGCTGCCATGCGTCGGTGTCGACTAGGGCCGCCAGATTTTCTTCGCGGAACATGCGCGGCAGATTTTCCAGCAGCCCGCCGCCGGTGATGTGGGCCATGCCGTGGACGGGTGCGGATTCCATGATTGAGAGCACGCTGCGGGCATAGATGCGGGTTGGCGCCATGAGCTTGTCCAGTAGTGCGCCCTCGGTGGTCACCGCCGCGCTCTCCAAAATGCGCCGTATTAGCGAGTAGCCGTTGGAGTGTGGCCCGCTGCTTTCCAGCCCGATGAGCACGTCGCCCTCGTCCAGAGTGGATCCGTCGACTATCCGCTCGCGCTCAACCACACCAATGCAGAAGCCTGCCAGGTCGTAGTCGCCAGCCTGGTAGAAGCCGGGCATCTCCGCTGTCTCTCCGCCCACCAGCGCGCAGCCGGCCAGCTCGCAGCCGTGAGCGATGCCTTTGATCACCCGCTCTGCAACGTCCACATCCAACGCGCCAGTGGCGTAGTAATCGAGAAAAAGAAACGGCTCCGCACCGGTAACCAGCACGTCGTTGACGCACATGGCGACCAGGTCCTGACCTACCTGGTCGTGCCTTCCGTGGTCGATGGCCAGCTTCAGCTTGGTGCCTACACCGTCGGTACCGGTGACCAGAATGGGCTCACGATAGCGTTCGGGTAATCGAGCCAGCGCGGCGAAACCACCAATGCCGGAAAGCAGTTCCGGTCGGTGTGTGGCCTTGCAGGCTGAGCCGATACGCCGCACCAGTTCGTTTCCGGCTTCGATGTTGACGCCGGCGTCTTTGTAGGTAAGGCCTCGGGTCACGGGCGGAACCCCAAATGGTGGAGGCGGCGAGTTTACCAGACCTGTTGCGGCGAATTGGGTAAACTTGCGGCCGGTTTTTCCGAGGGTCCAATCTCATGCAGCAGGGCTTCTGTCGCCTCACGTTGCTGCTGCTGGCGCTGCAGGCACCGGGTGTCGCTCGCGCCGTGGAAGTGACCTGGATATACGAAGCGGTGGTACCCGTGGTGGATCAGTCCGCGGCGGCGCGCGTGGATGCAGCGAGGGCGGGGCTTCTGCAGGTGCTCACCCGTATCACCGGGCTGCCCAGCGTACCAGGCAGCGAAGCCCTGGAGGCTGCGCTTGCCGCGCCGGATCGCTATTACAACCGGTTTGTTTTCGAGAAGCCCCCTGTGCCAGCCAACATAGAGCAGGGTGCCGAGGCCGACGAGCAACCTGCGCTGCTGCTCAGGCTGCGGTTCGTTCAGTCTGCGGTTCTGGCGCTCGTCCGTGAAGCCGGGCTCCCCATCTGGCGATCAGAGCGGCCCATGGTTATCGTCTGGCTGGTGGCCGATGCGGGGGACGGCAGGCGCATTCTCGGCGCCGACAGTAACAGTCCGGTCGTCCAGTCACTCACCCGTCGCGCGCTAGAGCGAGGCGTGCCGTTGCAGCTGCCGCTGATGGATCTGCAGGATCAGCTGGAGGTCGAACCAGGGGCGGTGTGGGGTCGGCTGAGTCAGTCGCTGGTGCCGGCCTCGGAACGATACAGCGCCGAGATCATCCTCATTGGCCGTCTGCAGGCGGGTGCCGGTGGGCTCTGGTCAGGCAGCTGGGAATTTTGGATCGACGGCGAGGTTAGCGTGCTTGAAGAAGAAAACCTCTCCGAAGACGCTCTGGGCGTCGCGGTGGTAGACCGGCTGGCGAACGATCTGGTTGAGCGCTACGCGGTTCAGCATCGTGGAGTTCAGGAGCTGCGTCTCGGCGTCAGCGGCGTGAAAGACGCTGCGGATTATGCGGGTCTGATGCACTACCTTTCCGGGCTGGAATTCGTTGATGACGTGCGGGTCGCGCGGGTTGAAGGCAACCGGTTGGAACTTGGCCTGGTCACCACGGCCGACAGCGAGCGGTTGCTGACCCTGTTCGAAGCGGATGGCCTGCTGTTTGCCGACAAGCTGAATCGGCAGGCAAGCGGTGCCATCGAGTTGGTCTGGCGGCAGCCCTGATCTGTCATGCTGGCTCACCTGCCAAATGCTATTTCATTCGCCAGAATCGTTCTGGTGTTTCCGACAGCTTGGCTGCTGTGGAATGGCAGCTACGTTCAAGCGCTCATCCTGATGAGCATCGCCGGCGCATCCGATGCGATAGACGGCTGGCTGGCACGTCGCATGAACAGCGTCAGCGAGCTGGGCGCCGCGCTGGATCCAGTGGCCGACAAGCTGCTGGTAGCGGCCCTTTTCATCATCTTCACCATCCAGGGCCACATGCCGCTGTGGCTGGCGCTGATTGTGCTTGGAAGAGATCTGATCATTTTCGCCGGCGCGGTGGTCTATCGCATATTGTTTGGTGACATCGTGCTCAACCCTACTGTGATCAGCAAGGCCAACACGGCGGTGCAGATTGCCGCCCTGCTGCTGTTGCTTCTGTCGCTTTGCCAGTTCGGTGTGATCAGCGATATCGCCGGAGAGCTGGCGGAACCTTACTGTTTCGTCCTCCTGGCGCTACTCGGCATCGGGTCGGGTATCGACTACGTGTTGACCTGGGGTTGGCAGGCCCTGCGGCGGTCGCGTGGTTAGGCGGTCGGGATGACGCTGCCGCCTGGAGTGCCGGGACGAACCCAGTTGACGCTGGCGTTTCCGCTGAGTTCTCAGAGCCGATTCAGCAATTTCGTAGCCACCGGCAACGAAGAGCTGGTGCGCCGGCTGCAGCAAATCTCCCAAGACCAGCGGCAATCGCGTGGCTATTTTCTCTGGGGTGAAGCTGGGGTCGGCAAGACCCATCTTTTGCAGGCTGCGCTGCAAGCTGCGAGCCAGTCGCTGGGAGATGCGGGCCGCACGGCCATCTATCTGCCGCTGGCAGATTCTGATGTCGTTCCCGAGTTTCTCGATGGCCTCGAGCGGCTGGCGCTGGTGGCTCTGGATGATCTGGACGCGTGGGTGGGTGAAAGCAAGCGTGAGCGGGCCCTCATGGGCCTCTATCAGGGGCTTGTCGAGACGGGGGGACGACTACTGGTGGCGGCAACGCGGCGCGAGCTGAATTTTCATTATGCGGACCTGGCATCGAGACTGCGCGGATTGACCGCGTATCCAGTGCGCGCGCTCGATGACGCCGGAAAAGCGCTCGTTCTCAGGCGGCTTGCGGGCGAACGTGGTCTGGCGCTGGATGGCGCGGTGCTGGATTTCTGGCTGTCTCGGGGATCGCGGGCGCTTGCCGACCTGGTGCGCCAGTTGGATGTGCTTGACCAGGCCGCCATGCAGGCCCGCCGGCGCATTACGGTGCCGCTGCTCAAGCAGGTCCTGGATCTGTGAAACATCTGTTGTGCACGGGAGGCGGTACCGCCGGACACGTGCTGCCGACTTTGCCTGTGATTGAGCGGGTCCTCGCCCAGGGCGGGCAGGTGAGCTATATCGGCAGCCGTTCCGGGCTGGAGAAGCGGTTGCTGCAGGGCGTCGATCTGAGCTATTTCGGGATTTCCTCGGGCAAGCTTCGGCGATACCTCTCCTGGTCCAACGTGACGGACCTTTTCCGGATCGTGGCTGGTGTTTTCCAGGCATTGCTGCTGTTGCGCCGGCTGCGACCGGACGTCGTCTTCTCCAAAGGGGGGTTCGTCAGCTTTCCCGTGGTTCTGGCAGCCTGGCTGTTGCGAATCCCCACTGTGGCGCATGAGTCGGACATCAGCCCGGGGCTCGCTAACCGCATGGCGATGCCCTTCCTGCACACGCTCTGTCTGAATTTTGACGCCACCCGCGCAGGCAGTTTCCGTGGGCGACCGCTGCTTACCGGTACGCCGCTGCGCGCGGATCTGCTGGCCGGTAATCGCGAAAGGGGCCGCCGGTTGCTCGGCGCAGCTACCGGCAAGCCGGTGCTTCTGGTCACCGGCGGAAGCCTGGGCGCGGATGCCATCAACGAAACCTTGAGGGCGGCGCTGCCAAAGCTTCTGGAGCGTTTTGAGGTCGTGCATGTCTGTGGCCCAGGCAAGGCTGTGGCATTGCAGCGGAAGGGCTATCACCAATATGAGTACGTCACTCAGGAGTGGGGTGACCTGCTCGCAGCTGCCGATCTGGTGGTGTCTCGGGCCGGAGCAAACACGCTTTACGAATTGCTGGCGCTGGGCAAACCCAGTCTGCTCATACCCTTGTCGCTGCGGGTCAGTCGTGGCGATCAGATCGAGAACGCGGCCTATGCGCAGGCTCACGGTTTCGGCAGCGTGCTGGCCGAGGAAAATCTGAATCCTGAAAACCTGCTGGACGCTGTATCGAGTGCCTGGCGCGAGTTGCCTTTCACCAGAGAGCGTCTCGCCAACTTCCGGCTTCTGGATGCCGCGACGCTCATCGTCGATGCGCTCGAGATGGCCTGCCAGGGCACGCCGCCCACCCGCTGACCGACGCCGGCGCTGCGCGGCCACTTTTTAGGTTGAGGCTTCATTCGGTTTGGGTACCATACGCGACCCGGTGGCTACTCCATCGGGCGAAGCGTTCTGTCGGGGGACAACATGATTCACAAGATCCGGACCTTCAACCAGATAGCCGTCAAGGGGTTGGAGCGTTTTCCCCGTGACCGGTTCGAGGTGAGCAGCGACAGCGCTGATCCCCACGCGATTCTGCTGCGCAGCTACAAGCTGGCGGCCGACGATCTGAACCCTGGTCTGCGCGCGGTGGCCAGAGCCGGCGCCGGCGTTAACAACGTTCCGGTCGAGGCGTGCACCGAGCGCGGCATCGTGGTGTTCAACACGCCGGGCGCCAACGCCAATTCGGTCAAAGAACTGGTGCTGGCGGCGCTGCTCCTCGCTTCCCGCGATGTAGTGGGTGGTATGGGGTACGTCCGCTCGCTGGCGGGTATTGCCGACGAAGCAGAGCTGAACCGGTTGGTAGAAGCGGAGAAGAAGCGCTTCAAGGGTCGTGAGCTGAAAGGCAAGCTGCTGGGCGTCGTGGGCCTTGGCGCCATCGGCTCGATGGTCGCCAGGGCCGCCCTTGATCTGGGCATGGAAGTTCTGGGGTTCGATCCCGCGATCTCCGTTGACGCTGCGTGGCGGTTGCCGGCCGAGGTGCAGCGGATGGAGAACCTGCCGAGTCTTTTCGCCCGGGCAGACTATGTCACCCTGCACGTGCCGCTGCTCGCGGAAACCGAAGGCATGATCAACGAAGAATCGCTGCGCGTTTTCCGGCCCGGCAGCGTTCTGTTGAATTTTGCGCGCCAGCCTATCGTCGATGCGTCCGCGCTGCGCGCCGCGCTCGATGACGGACGGGTAGCGCGCTACATCGCGGACTTTCCCGTGTCTTCGCTGCTGGATCATCCTTCGGTTCTGCTGACGCCGCATCTCGGGGCCAGCACGGATGAGGCGGAGGAAAACTGCGCTGTGATGGCAGCCGAACAGCTCATGGAGTTCCTCACGACCGGTAACGTTCGCAATTCCGTCAACTTCCCGTCGGTGTCTTTAGAGCCGGCAGGTGGCTTTCGCCTTGCGGTTACCAACCGCAACGTGCCCGGCATGCTCAACAAGGTCACTTCAGTGCTGGCTGACCGGCAGATCAACGTGGTGGATATGATCAACAAGAGCCGGGCCGAAGTGGCCTACAACCTCATCGACGTGATGGAAGAGCTGGACCAGGCGACGATCGATGAGATCTGCGGCATAGACAGCGTCCTGAACGTGCGTGAGTTCCTTATGGCGTGACGCTGTTCAACTGGAGACCGCTTCTGCAGAGTTCTTCCGCGGCGGGTTTCTGCGGCTACGCTCGGGAGCCGTGTCGATAGCCGCGCCGCGCCTGTCGCTGTCGGAATCGCAGCGGTGACAGCGCGGCTTCGAGGGGGGTGGTCAGTGGCGGGAAATCACCGATCAGCTGGGCGCTGATCACCGCGCCCGCAAGGTGGCTGGTGACGGTCCCCATGGACCCGTGCCCCGTGCTCACCAGCTGACCCGGCACAGGGGCTTCGTCGACGTCGTACAGACGGCCGGCGACGGGTAGCCGGTCTGAGGTTACCGCCCGGGTGCCGCGCACCCGCCGGCACCATCGAAACTGTCGCTGGCTCAGTTGCTGGAGATTCTGCGCCGTGGCTCGCTGCGGATCCCAGGGTTGATATTCGTATGTAGCACCCGTAACCAGGAGAGAACCGGCGGGGGCCAGGTAGCCGTTGCCCACGATGGGTGCGGCGGGCAGATCCGGCAGCGCTACCAGATCCAGCTGCCCTTGAATGGGCGCGACCTCCAGATAGCGGGCCGTGGCGAAGGAGCGGCAGTCGGCAGCGCACGCCAGAATCAGCGGTACCGCATCCAACGGACGGCGGATGTGTTCCGGTATTATTTCAATAGCGGGATGATCCAGCAGCGAGCGGCACAGGTTGGGGGTATCCACAACGCCCCCATCGCTGAACCAAAGACCGCCTGTATCGACCGGCCAGCGCGCCAGATCCATGGCTGTTGCGGTGTCCACCAGCTTCAGCCAGGCCCCGCTGGGCTGGTAAGCGGTGGCAATGGCCTCCAGCCGGTCAACGCGCTGATTGGCGCCAGGCAGCTGCAGAACGCCGGTGCGCCGAATGTCTGGGAACCGGGCGAGAAAGGCGACGGCGAACAGGAAGCTTTGGCAACGTAGCGCCGCGGCCGTCGAACCGTCGGCGAGCAGCCGCGCGTGCAGCACCGTAGCTTCCAGGCTGGAGCCGGGCTGGGGCTCGTCGTTGCTGACGCTGGCGGCCGCCGCGCCTGCCCCCGCGTCGAAAACCTGCACTGCGATACCTGCTTCCGCCAGCTGCCTCGCTGCGCTGGCGCCCGCTAGGCCAGCGCCGGCGACCGCAACCAGCGACGGAACGCTGACCC
>JAHEEG010000038.1:24906-25505 GCA_024640825.1 Gammaproteobacteria bacterium | reverse complement strand
TCATCCGTGCTCGCAGAGCCATTGTGCTGCCTGCGGTAGACTTTACGCTTCAGCGTCGGGCGCGGCGATGATTCTCAAGACTTTCTGTTTTCCCGAATCCGCAGTGAATGATGGTAACTCTGGTTCCCCCGACCGCCGCTGAAAATGTGACGTCTATTCTCTGAGGTTTCGCCGTCGCCATTCCGTTCCCAGGTGTAGCGGATGTGCTGACCAGGCTCCACCTCCAGAAAGCGCCCCGCATTGCGGCTGACGAACTCCGGGGTTTCGATGATCAGGCGATAGTGCCCGGCGACCACGGGGTGGATTTCCATGGCTTTGGTCGGAGCGATTACCGTGCTGGAGGACACCCATGCTTCATATGTCTGTCTGGTAGCAGACGGCACGGTATAGGACTGGCGCAGTTCCATTGTTGGCCCTCTGCGTGTCCGTGGTCATTACCGGCGGCGGTACGGGGTGGTCGGCGGTGGCCGCCCCGGAGCCCCGACCGAGGCGGGTTTCCGAGGTGACCGTCAGCTGCGCCAGGGTTCGTTCTGGCCTTATTACTCGGCAGTTGGTCCGGAGGCAGGCGGAACGATCCAGAAGCCGTTCCACAGGCCGGA
>JAHEEG010000038.1:0-24896 GCA_024640825.1 Gammaproteobacteria bacterium | reverse complement strand
CATGTAGGCGTCTTCTCCTTTGGCCCAGGCATCGATGTCGGGATAGTTCCCGACCCAAAGGAAGTCGGCTTGCCCGGTGCCACCACGGTACGGCGTCCAGCGGTAGGCTTCGTAGTCGTTCATGGCATCCGAGTTAAGGTCTGCAACCTGATTCCGCCAGTACTCCTCGGCTGCCTCGATATCTTCCATGTCCGAACCTTCGTTGAGGGTACATGAGAACACTTCGACCAGCGCATCGGGTTGATTGTCAGCTGTCTGACCCATGGATCCGTCCTTAACCTCCTCGGAAAACATGATGCCCGACATGCAGTCTCCGGTGTCGGCAAACTGCGCGTCCAGACCCGCACCCATGCCCGAGCCGTAATAGTTCTTCAGGCCTGCGACCATGTCGCTCAGGCTCGAGTGGATGAATCCCACGATGTAGTCGTAGTCAGAGCCTTCTCGGAAAGACGTCCAAATGAAGGCGCCAGACCCTTTATCAGCATTACCGATTTTGGGCCAGGCGGTTCGATAGGCCTCTGCGAGGCCCATGACGTTGTCTATCGTCTTTCCTTCGTTGAGTTTGCACCCGAAAACCTGTACGGGCTGCGACTCCTGAGCATGCCCGATTGCGGCGGTGCCCAGTGCCAGGATCATTACAGTAAGTAGCTTTCTCATTGGTATCTCCCTGTTACCTGTTTTGGAAGCGCCAGGCAGGCAGACGTCAGCACAGCGCAGATGACTGTTCACTGCTGCTGAAGGTCGATGTCTACGAAAACTAGCTTCTCCCCCAAAAACAGTGTGGCCCCATCTTCAGGCGCGCACAAGCACCGGAAATTGCCGTGAGTCTAGGGTTCCGTGTGAGATTCCGGATCCTATTTCCCCATATATTTTTCGACGAATGCAATAAACCCGGGTGTGAATTCATGGGCAGTCTGCACCCATTCCTGACACCCTATCGGTGTCGACCGAGGAAAGATTGTCGCGAAAATCGCGGTAGACATGCTGGTGATTCTGCACGTGTAAAGCCTGCGTTAGCCGATATGGGATTGCTCCGAGCTGGTTTCTAGTCACGGCTCGTCCACGTTTAGCGATATCTAGTCGAGGTCGCTGGCGTCGTGCCGTTCAGGGACACGCTCTTCCTCTGGTCCCCAGACTTTATTCACACGCTGGCCCCGCTTGACCGCAGGTCGCTCGCGTATTTCCGTAGCCCATCTGACAACGTTGGTGTAAGAGGCCACATCCAGAAACTCCTGGGCATCGTAGATGTTGCTCAATACCAGAGCCCCGTACCAGGCGAAGTTCGCCATGTCCGAGATGTTGTAATCATCGCCGCAAAGGTATCGGCGTGCAGAAAGGTTCCGATCCAGAACATCCAGCTGTCGTTTGACTTCCATGGCGTAGCGATTGATCGGGTACTCCCACTTTTCGGGCGCATAGGCATAGAAGTGGCCAAAGCCACCGCCCAGGTATGGGGCGCTGCCCATCTGCCAGAACAGCCAGGAAAAGCATTCGGCCCGCTGTGAGGGCTCGCTGGGCAGAAAGGCGTCAAACTTCTCCGCCAGGTAGACAAGAATGGCTCCGGATTCGAAGATCCGGGTTGGCGGCGACGTGCTGACGTCAAGCAGGGCCGGAATCTTGGAGTTTGGATTGATCTCAACAAAGCCGCTGCCGAACTGATCGCCGTCCCCGATGTTAATCGTATAAGCGTCATACTCGGCGGGCTTGCCGATCGCCAGCAGTTCCTCCAGCAGAACGGTGACCTTTACCCCGTTGGGCGTGGCGAGCGAGTAGAGCTGTAGAGGATGCTTTCCCCTGGGCAGCGCCTTCTCGTGGGTCGGCCCGGCGATAGGACGGTTGATTTTTGCGAATCTGCCGCCGCTCTCCGAGTCCCAGGTCCAGACTTTGGGAGGCGTGTAAGACGATTGGTCGGTCATGAGTGACGCTATCCTGATGAGAACGGAATTAGGATACGAGGTTATCCGAGAAGGTGGTCAGGCTCCAAGCCCGATTCTTCGCCTCCCGTGGCTCGCTGCGGATTGTTGCTGACTGATTGCGAACAGAAGTACGATCGTGAATTCAACTTACGTTTACTGACTGGGGGATGGGAAGATATGGCGCTGTTGGGTGAAAAGTGCGATCGGTGCGGAACCAGAACGCGCAATCGGGAGGATGACCGGGCGATTTGTGAGGCCTGCTCGCAGGAAATGGCCCTGATGGTAGAGGCCTCGGCTGAGAGCGAACGGCTGTGCCCGGTGGATGGACAGAAAATGACGAAAGAGATTGCTCACATGCTGGTCATTGATCGCTGTTCAACCTGTCAGGGCGTCTGGCTTGATGGCGGAGAGCTCGAGCGTATCAGAGGCGGTGCGGAAGAAGCCGCCCTGAGATCCATGGCAATAGGCTTCACCTCTCCGTTCGCGTAGTAGAAAGCTAAACGCAAGCCAGAACCGTGTTGGCAACTGCGTCCGGGTTGTCGATCATCAGGTCATGCCCACCCTGCATGATCTCGGTTTGCCACCCCGCTTTGGCCTTCACGGCCGCATAGGCGGCTTTGGTTCCAGGATGGTCGAAGCCGGCGGCCAGGACGTAGACGCGACGAGGCACTTCGAGGTACCGGCCGTTGAGGGCCAGAGGCTCGGTAAAACTGGCGAGCGGATGATTTGAGCACTTCCGGTTCATCCAGGGTGCATCCGCTTCGTTGACGTTGAACTGTTCCGCCGTCATTGGTGGCACGGAAAAGCCATCGCCTTCTTTTGCCTGAGTGCTGAAACCGTCGGCGATTTCCGGTGGAATCGTATCGAACATGCACTGGCCATCGTCTGGCACCAGTGCGTCCAGGTAGACGAGCGCCTGAATTTTCCCGGCCAGCTGATCAGCAGCGCCCGTTATGACCAGCCCGCCATACGAATGACCGCACAGCACTACGTTCTCAAGATCATAGGACTCTACGATGCCGGTGATATCGGCGATGTGGGTGGAAAGATTGATCGAGGCGTTCAGCAGATGCGCTCTATCGCCCAGCCCGGTAAGGGAGGGGGTGAAAACGTCGTGGTCTTTCGAGCGCAGCGTTGCGGCGACCCGCTGCCAACACCAGCCGCCGTGCCAGGCCCCGTGCACCAGAACGATCGCCGCCATCCTTCCTCCCTCGCCATGTTCGACCTGGTCGACTGAAAGCCCTCTATACGTGAACGATGTCGCTCTTCATGCCGTAGAGGATCGACAGCACTTCTTCTTTCTCTCTTTGTCCGATTCCGTTCTTTTCCAGCGCCTCCATGGCGTCATCAAGCACCGCCATGAACTCCTCGTTGTCTATGTTCATGCCTCGGTGAGCGGACAGCATGTCTTTTCCTTCATACACGCTTGGGCCGCCGGTTCCTGCGATAAAGAAGGTTGCTGCCGCGTTCTTTACCCTCGGGATGTCGCTTTCAACGTAACGGGGCGCAATTCTGGGGTTGCCTAGATGCAGATCGACCAGGTCACTGGCTATTGCCGTTATACCTTCGGTACCGCCCAGGCGCTCGTAGAGGCTGCTCATGGCCTGTTCCCTCCGATTTCGGGTTTTTTGTGCGGGCTTTCGCTGGCGAGCCTATAACAGATCAGAGCCCGGTTCCAATACAGACACACGAGCGTTGCATACCGCAGACACTGGCGAAAAGCATATCCCCATTCGGAGCGTTTAAAATCAGCGCTCCAGGTGCAGCAGATAGGCGAATGAAGGCACGGCCAGGTTGTCGGTTCGGCCCGAAAGGTAGCGTTCGTCCTGGATGACGGGCGCGCAGTTCTCGCGAATTGCCCAGCCTGCGGCCACCGCCAGCTGTTCTATCTTTCCGGGCTCGAAGAACGAGCGCATGGGTTCCTGCTGAAAGGCTGTGGCGACGCGGGTCCCCCAGAACAGGGTGGCACTCAGGTTGAACGCAGACGGCTGCTGCCAGTAGTCCAGCACCAGTTCGGAACCCGGTGCGGACGTTTCCGCCAGGGTCTTCAGGGTGGACCTGATGGCCTCGCGGGACAGGTAATAGGTGGTGCCGAGCCAGGAAATGTACTGAGGCTTACCGGTAGCTGGCAGTCGTTCTTCGAGCGTGTCGCGCTCGAAATCTACGTCGACAAAAGACAGATTTTCGATAATCCCGTGGCCCCGGGACTTCAGATGCTGCTGCTTCCATGCCTGGGTGGCGGGATGATCTATCTCCACCACGCTGATGGGGTCTGCATCCTTTTGTTCTGTCCGGGCTGTTCCGGCTTGGCGCTGGCGCAGCGCGAAGGTATCCAACCCCGCAGCGAGAATGACGTAGCGTTGGCACCCTCGCTCGCGGGCTGCAGCCAGGGCGTCTTCGGCGTAACGGGCGCGGACCACAATCTGACTGCGCATGGCGGTGAGGGCGTCGCGGCGCTGACGAAAGGTTCGCGACCAGCTGCGGGGCATCGCGGACAGCCGCTTCAGGAAACGCTGCTGGACCGGACTCAGAAAGTCGGCGGCGGCCCGGTCTTCGAATACCCAGGGCTCGTCATCAGCGACCAGATGCAGCGCCCGCAGCCAGGCCGTCGCCATGGCCGTCTGGCTCGGGCGTTCAGCCTGCATTGGCAGGCAAGGGTTTCATTCGGGCTTGACGACGATGGTGCCGAATGCCGATTCCACCAGGCGCAGGAACACGAAAGCGGCCTGAGCCAGAGTGCCTACCACCGCGGATATGTACAGACTGTTGTGTCGCTCGGCCTCGAATCCGAACAGGATCACAAACAGGGCGATCTGTATGAACACCTCCAGAAAGGCGGCGACCGAGACCGCCAGCCGATCCGGGGGGAAACTGCCTCGCACGGCGCGGTAGGAGCTGATGAAGGAGGCGATTGCCAGGTATAGGAGAAGCAGGTAGGTGCCGGCGGCAAGTCGCCAGGAGACGGTGGCGTCCAACCCGTATCCCGTTAGAGCTACGGGTATCAGTGCCGCCACGACCGCCACCACGCTGGTGGCGATGACCAGGCGCAGGCGGAGCAGATCGTGAACCGCCGTGTTCGCTACGCGGCGCCGGCCGAACAGGGTGACCAGGGCGGCAAACCCGGCAAAGGTTGCTGCGATCTCGGCGATGGAAAGCAGCGCGGCCGATTGTTCCAGCATCATCCTTTATCTCTTGTCTCAGGCAGTTGGTGATTATCATGACAGATTGAGTGATCGAAAACGTCTGTGTGGCGTTGCTGCTCCTCAGTGCTGCGCCGGTGCATCGGTGCCCCGGGGAATGCGAATGGATTCCACCAGTGAGCGGATGTGTTCCGGTACGTTGGCGGTAAAGCGGCTGACGACGGTGGCAACCGTGAAGTTCAGCAGCGCACCCAGAGCGCCGATGCCCTCTGGCGATATGCCGAACCACCAGCGCTCTGCGTTGCTCTGCTCGGGCGCGATAAACTTGAAGTAGACGATGTAGCAGAAGGTAAACACAAGTCCAGCCAGCATGCCGGCGATCGCGCCTTCCCGATTCATTCGCCTGCTGAAGATTCCCATCATGATGGCCGGGAACAGCGATGCCGCGGCCAGCCCGAAGGCGAATGCGACGACCTGGGCAACGAAGCCGGGCGGGTTGATGCCCAGATAGCCGGCCACACCAATGGCTACGGCAGCAGCCAGCCGAGCGTAGAGCAGTTCCTGGCGGTCCGTGATCTGTCTCGCGAAGGTGTTTTTGATCAGGTCGTGGGAAACTGAAGCGGAAATAACCAGCAGCAGCCCGGCGGCCGTCGACAGTGCCGCTGCAACGGCGCCGGCGGCAACCAGCGCGATGACCCAGCCTGGCAGCGCGGCGATTTCCGGATTGGCCAGCACCATGATATCCCGGTCAACATACACTTCATTGGGGCCAGCGGCCGGCACGTTCACGACTTTGCGCTCGTCCAGCAGCCCCCGTACCTCGCTGAAGCTGGGCCGGCCTTCGAATGGGGCGCCGGGCCCGTACTGAATAGTGCCGTCGTGATTCTTGTCGAGCCAACCGATCAGACCGATGTCTTCCCAGCTGCGAAACCAGGGATCGATCTCGCTGTACGGGGTGTCGTGGACGGTTTCCACGAAGTTCAGACGGGCGAACGCGCCGACTGCCGGGGCGGTGGTGTAGAGCAGGGCGATGAACAGCAGCGCGTAGCCGGCAGAGCGGCGGGCGTCTGCCACATTGGGGACGGTAAAGAAGCGCACAATGACGTGAGGCAGGCCAGCCGTGCCTACCATCAGCGCCAGGGTGATGGCGAACACGTCCACGGTGGATTTCGAGCCTTCGGTATAGGGGCCGAATCCCAGGCCGACGAGGGTGTTGTCCAGCTTGTCGAGAACTGACATTCCGGAGCCGTCGGCCACGTCCGAGCCCAGACCGAACTGGGGCACCGGGTTGTCGGTAATGAGCAGCGAGATGAATATGGCCGGCACCATATAAGCGAAAATCAGCACGCAGTACTGGGCGACCTGGGTGTAGGTAATGCCCTTCATGCCGCCCAGAACGGCGTACATGAATACCACGGCCATGCCGATGATGACGCCCAGGTTGATGTCGACGTTCAGAAATTGAGAAAACACGATGCCGACGCCGCGCATCTGTCCCGCGATGTAGGTGAAGGACACCAGGATCAGGCTGACTACCGCCACCACGCGAGCCGTATTCGAGTAGTAGCGGGTGCCGATGAAATCAGGAACTGTGAACTGCCCGAACTTGCGCAGGTAAGGGGCCAGCAGCAGCGCCAGAAGCACGTAGCCACCGGTCCAGCCCATCAGGTATACGGTGCCATCGTATCCCATGAAGGCAATGATGCCTGCCATGGAGATGAAAGACGCTGCACTCATCCAGTCGGCAGCGGTAGCCATACCGTTGGCGATGGGGTGAACATGGCCGCCTGCGACGTAGAACTCGCGCGTCGAGGCTGCCCTGGACCACACGGCGATGCCGATGTAGAGGGCGAACGACAGACCGACAAACAGATAGGTCAGAGTCTGGACATCCATGACCGGGTCAGTCTCCTCGCCGCTCGGGACTGTCCGGGTCTTCGTGAACGTCGTATTTGCGGTCGAGCCGATGCATGCAGACGGTGTAAATGAAGATGAGCACGACGAACACGTAAATGGACCCCTGCTGTGCCCACCAGAAGCCCAGCTTGAAGCCGAAGAAGGCAATCCGGTTCAGCGGTTCGACCAGCAGTATGCCGAAACCGAAGGAGACCACAAACCAGATGGCCAGCAGGACGGCGGTGAGCTTCAGGTTGGCGCGCCAGTAGGCTTTGGGGCCATCGGATTGAGCATTGTCGCGATCGTTCATGATTTCTCTCCCCCGGAGAGAGCGTATTGTACAAAGCCTGACGCGAATCTGTGAGAATGCGCGCATCAGAATGGAGAGGGCAGCTATGGTGCCGAGGATCGATCACCTGATGTGGGGTGTGACCGATCTCGATACGGGGGTGCGGGCTGCCGAAGAACTGTTCGGCGTGACCCCGGTGCCCGGAGGGTCACATCCTGGCCTGGGCACCCGGAACGCTCTGCTGGGTCTGGGCGACGGGGTTTATCTCGAGATCCTGGCGCCTGACCCGGCGCAATCCCTTGCCGGGACCCTGGGCGAGACGCTGCGGCTTCTGCGGGCTCCCGCGCTGGTGACCTTCGCCGTAGCCTCGGATCAGCTGGCTGTTCTCGCCGACGACCTCCGCGTGCGCGGTTATCGTCCGCGGGGCCCCGTGCCCACCCAGCGTACGACGCCGGCGGGCGAGCTGCTCGCCTGGGATCTGCTTTTCGTAGGGGGCCACAGCTTCGGCGGTCTGTGCCCGTTTTTCATTGACTGGCGGGACTCACCGCATCCGTCGGCGACAGTGCCGGTTGGGGCTCGGCTGCAAGACGTTGCGCTGGGTTCGCCGGATTCCGATCTGCTTGCGCCGCTGCTCGCGGATCTTCGGATCCCGGTGACGGTGACGCGAGACGCCGAACCCTGGCTTCGGGCGACGCTCACTGGTGCTTTCGGGGATGTCGTCCTGAGCTCCGTGGATGCCAGTATCGCCATGCGCTTTGCCTGAACGGCTGGTGAGTTCAGTCCAGATTGGTGCGTAGTCGGTCGTGGAGGACACTGAGCTTGTCGATGATCGCGTCTACCGAGCGGGCGCCGGACTGAAAGATGGCCGTGGCATTCAGCGAGCCCCATTCGAACCCCATCGCTTTCACTGCCTCTGCCCGCCTTACCACGTTGTCTGGGTTGCTGTAGAAAGCCTTCCCGCCTTCGTCCCTGGGTGGCACGTCCAGCATCTGCTGCAGCCCGATGCTGGCCGGGTCACGGCCCGCCGCTTCCGCGTGGCGGTGAATCTCGGCCACCGCCGATCGCGCCTGAGCGGCATCGGTGAAGGCGGTAGCCATCCACCCGTCCCCCAGCTCGCCTACCCGGCGTAACGCCCGCGGAGAATTGCCGCCGATCCAGATAGGCAGTCGGCCCGTCTGAGGAGGCTTGGGCTCCATGGCCATGGCGGTAGAGGTGTAGTAATCGCCCTCGAACTCCACGTGATCCTCTTCCCAATAGGTGCGCAGCAGGTCTATGGCTTCATCCATGCGCTTGCCACGGCTTGCGAAGTCTTCTTGCAGCGCATCGTACTCCGACGCCTGCCAACCCACGCCCACGCCCAGGCGCATCCGTCCGCCCGAGAGGATGTCCAGCGTGGCCACCTGCTTGGCGACCAGCACGGGCTGTCGCTGAGGTAACACCAATACCTCGGTGCCGAGGCCGATACGCCGGGTCACGGCAGCGGCGAAAGCCAGGGTGGTCAGCGCCTCGAGTATGGGCATCTGGGGCGGGTACATCGGCGCCGGTCGCTCTGCCGTCGCGAACCCCATGACCACGTGGTCGAAAATATCCAGCTGATCGTAGCCGATGTCTTCGATGGCTTTCGCCAGGCGGGCGATCGCGTCAGGTCCCTCGCGGTAAGCAACGCTGGGAAATTCCACTGCAAGCTTCATGTCCTTGTCTCCGATCTTCAGGCGCCGGGGACCGGCGGTATCCAGATCAAACATAGCGGCTATGGCCCTGAAGGTAAAAACCCTTTAGCCTGCGGCATTGCGCCCGGACCAGACGAACCCAGTTGCCCGGGGCCGCGCGGGGAACTGGTTAGCGAGCATTCATGAGTCTGATTCAACCCATCCGTCCGGCAGCCACGATCATTCTGGTTCGCGACGCTGACGCCGGTTTCGAAATCTTCATGCTGCGTCGGACCAGCAAAGCGTCTTTCGCAGGCGGCATGTATGTGTTTCCCGGGGGGCGCGTCGATGGCGACGATCACCTGCACAAATACGATAGCTTCAGAGTCGGCCCGGACGATCGCCAGGCCCTGCAGCAGAAAGCGCTGGGTTTCGAGTGGCGCGGTTTCTGGATTGCCGGAATTCGTGAAAGTTTCGAAGAGGCTGGGTTGCTGCTGGCCTACGACGCGGAAGGTGAACTGGTGCGCTATGAGGAAACGGACACGCACGAGCGGTTTGCCAGCTATCGCGCCCCGCTGCATGCGGGTCAGATCAGTCTGCACGAAATCTGCGAGCGCGAGAATCTGCGCCTTGCCGTGGATCGTATTCATTTCTACAACCGCTTCGTTACCCCGCTGGGGCGTCCGCGGCGTTTCGATACCCGGTTCTTCATCGCCGAGGCGCCACCCGGTCAGACAGGTCAGCACGACGAGAAGGAAACGGTGCACAGCGTATGGATCAGCCCACAGGAAGCGCTGGCCCGAAACGCCGATGAAACCTTCGGCCTCATGAACGTAACGCGCGTGCAGCTGCAGAGTCTGGCCGCTTACTCATCCAAGGCGGACCTGCTGGAGATGGCCGCCAGCAAGCGGGAGTTTCCGGTGCGCCGGCCGCAGGTTCCGATGCCAATTGAAACCCGCCAATGAGCAAGCGGCGGATCATCGAAACGATTCCTGTGGAAGTTCGCCGCAGTAAACGCCGTCGCACCCGCATCGGCCTGGCTTTCGACCCCAGCGGTTACGTCATCATGGAAACGCCCTTGAACGCCAGCGAGGCGGAGATCGAATCCGTGGTGGTCGAGCATCACCGCTGGCTGCGCTATCGGCTGGAAAAGGTCGCTGCCAGCATGGCGGTGAGTGCTTCTCTCAGCTATGCCTCCGGTGAGTTGCTGCACTATCTCGGAGAGGCTTTCGAGCTGGTGCTACGGGGAGGGCTGCAGGACCGCGTAGTGATCGTCAGGCGGCAGACCCCGCAGCTTCCGCTGTTCGATTGCGGTGTTCAAGGCGAGATCCGCGTTACCGTCACCGAAGCCGATATCGGGCCTGACAAGCAGGGCGAACCGGCGCTCGCTGACCGCGCCCGCGGTGCCGTCAACCTCTGGTACCGGCAGCAGGCGGATGTGCATTTTGCCCACCGATTGGAGCACTGGCGGCAGACCTTACCCTGGCTCGCCGAACGCCTGCCGGAGTGGCGGCACCGCTTCATGCGCAGTCAGTGGGGCAGCTGCAGCGCGGTGGGCCGCATCTCGTTGAACACACATCTCATCAAAACGCCTGACCGCCTCATCGATTACGTCGTTCTGCACGAGCTGTGTCATCTGCGGCATCATGATCACGGTCGGCGCTTCTACGGGCTGATGACGCGCTATATGGCAGATTGGCAGGATAGACGTACCGAGCTCGACCGCTACCTGCCGGTACTGCTGCAGGATTGAGGCCCGTCAGCGAAAGATGAACGAACGATGAGCGAACGCGAGAGGCGCGGCCTGTCACAGTGTTCACTGCGCCAGCTTGGCTGGGGTCCTTTTTTCCAGGCGCAGATCACCGCCGGCCCGCTTGCAGAACTGATTCCGGCGCGTGTCATCGCGGTGCAGCGCAGCGGCCTTGCGCTGGTTTTCGAAGGTGGGCGCGTAGATGTCACCCTCAGCGGGCGCTGGTTTCAGCGGCCGCCGGAACAGCGACCTACCATTGGCGACTGGGTGCTGCTTAATCGCCAGCGCAACAGCGTCGAACGGCTGCTTGAACGCAGAAGCCTCCTCAAGCGGGTAGCGTCGGGCAAGACCCGGGATGTTCAGCTTCTGGCCGCCAATGTGGACACCATGTTTCTCGTCAGCAGCTGCAACGAGGATTTCAACCCCGGACGCATTGAACGCTACCTGACTCTGGCACTGGAGGCGGGGGTGGAGCCTGTGGTGGTGTTGACTAAAAGCGATCAGGTGGCGGACCCGGACGCCTACGCCGACGCGGTTCGGGCGCTGAAGCCGGACCTCGAAGTCGAAGTCGTGGACGCGCGGGAGTTGGCAACGCTCGCCGGAGTCAAGGCCTGGTGCGGCGAGGGTCAGACCGTCGCCCTGCTGGGTTCATCCGGCGTCGGCAAATCCACGCTCGTAAACACGCTGTCGGGTGCCCAGATACAGCTGACTCAGGATATCCGCGAAGATGACGGTAAGGGTCGGCACACCACCACCCATCGGTCGCTGCACCTGTTGCCCCAGGGGGGGCTTGTGGTCGACAACCCCGGAATGCGGGAGCTGTCTCTGACCGAAGCAGATGATGGCGTGCAGGCGCTGTTTGCCGATATCGACGATCTTGGCAACCGTTGCCGATTCCGCAACTGTCAGCACCTGCGGGAGCCCGGATGCGCTGTGCAGGCGGCCATTGCGGGCGGCGAGTTGGATCCCCGCCGGCTGGACAGCTATCGCAAACTGCAACAGCGCTGAATTCTGGCGGCCTGATGGCGTAAAGTACGCGCTTTCCCGATAGCAGACTCTGCGAGCGATTCATGGTCCATCTCAATGCTCCTCACGTTCGTCGTCAGGCCGTCTCCGTAACCCGGAAGATGGCGGCGTCGCTGCCCGGCCTGCGCAAGCTGGCGCAGGATCGCGGGCTGAAGATTCATCACCTCGGCGCAGGTTATCCTCACCCTGAAGTGACGGATCCGCGCGGGTTTCTGGCCCATCAGGCGGCGTATTTTCAGCATCTGGAGCAGGTCGAGGGTTTGAACGATCCCGCCGCAGTGCCGGAGCATCTGCGCGAGTCGTTTTCTTACACGGACACTTTGGGTCCGCTCACCACACGGGCGTGTTTTGCCCGCGTTTACGGGGCGGACTGGGGCGTCACGGTTGATCCGCAACGTCTGGTGCCGACCGTGGGGGCTTCCGGTGGCATCAGCCTCATGTGCTCGCTGTTCGAGCGGCCGGGAACCCCGCTGGCTTACATTACCGACGCCCCTACCTACGCGGGCTTTCTCGCCCGGGCAGGCCTGGCAGCCCACGCGCGAATCTTCAGCGTCGAAATGGACGAGGAAGGCCCGCTGGTCGATCGGCTGCGGGCGCAGATCAGAGCAGCGCGGGCCGCCGGATACGATGTTCCCTTTTATTACACCATCCCCGATGGTCACAATCCGGCGGGTTTTTCCTTCAGCCAGGCGCGGCGTGAAGCTGTGCTGACGGTGGCGCGGGAGGAGGGCGTGCTGATTCTGGAGGACGCCCCGTATCTCTATATCAATTACGCGAAGGCCGAAGACCGTGCCCGGCCGTTCATCGCCATGGCACCGGAACAGACCGTGCATCTTTTCACCGGTTCCAAGATCGGCTTTCCCGGGCCGCGGGTCGGGTTTCTCTACAGCGAGGCGACGCTGGCTATCAGCGGCGGCGAAGAAGCCTCACTGACCGAGCTGGCGCTTATCGAGTCCAGCGCGGATATTCTGTTCCAGAATCCAGGCGCGCTGCGCGGTTTCGAAGCGCTTCTGCACGAGATGGATTTTTCCGAGCGCCGCTCGCTCTGGCCGGTCGCCGAAGGCAAGCTGACCGTCTACCGGGAGAACCGGCAGATCATGATGGACGGTCTGGCACAGGGTCTTGGTGACTACCCAGAGCTGTTTCACTGGACGCACCCGGGCGCCGGCTTCTTCACGGTGTTCACTTTTCTGAAGCAGAACGGCAAGCTTCCGGTTCGCACCGACGACGCGTTCGTCAGCCGGCTGGTAGCCGAGCATGGTGTCGTGGTGATCCCCATGTACGATTTCTATCCGCGGGATGCTCGGGAGCGGGATTCGAATGCTGGCTACGATCAGCTGCGGCTGTCGTTCTGCTTCAGCGAAAGCGTCGGCGACCAGCGCCGGCGTGATCTTCGGGAAGCGGTGGACGCTTTCTGCTCCGCGGTGCGGGACGAATCCGGTTTGCGCTGACCCTCGACAAAAGTGTTCACTTGGCCATCAAGAACGCGATCAACCTTCAACAAGGAAGTCCTTTATGAGCAAGCATCCCTTCCGGTTCGGCGTGCAGCTGTCCAGCCTGCCAGCCGACAGCTGGCAGCAGCAGGCGCGCCATATCGAAGCGCTGGGCTATTCGACGGTGTTCGTGCCGGACCACTTCTCGGCTGGGTTGTGGGACCCTACCACCCTGTTGGCGGGCGTCGCGGCGGTGACGGAAACGCTCAAGGTCGGCGCGCTGGTTTACGGTATCGACTACCGGCATCCCGTAATCTATGCCCGCCAGGCAGCGACGCTGCAAGTCATGTCTCAGGGGCGACACGAGTTCGGCCTGGGCGCCGGCTGGATGGAGGAGGACTACCAGTGGGCGGGCATGGCGTACGACCGGCCCAGCGTGCGCATCGAACGGCTCGACGAGGCGTTGACCATCATCCGCAGCATGTGGGCGGGCGAGACGACGACTTTTTCCGGACAGCACTACCAGGTCAAAGACATACCTCTGGGCATCGGCCTCGATGCGGAAACCCCGCCGCCCATTCTCATTGGCGGCGGTGGGCGCAAGCTGTTGACGGTGGCCGGAAGGCACGCGGACATCGTCGGCATCAACCCGAAAATTCCGGAAGGTCGTATCACCGCCGAGACGCCGCTGGATCTCACACCGGAGCGCGTGCAGGAAAAGCTCGGCTGGGTGCGCGCCGCTGCCGAGGCGGCGGGCCGCGACTTCGACGCCATAGAGCTTAACTCGCTGGTTTTCTTCACGACTGTCACCGACGATCCGGCGCCGGTGCTGCAGATGGTCAGCGCCAACACCGGGTTGCCGTCAGATCAGGTGGCGGAGCTGCCGCTGGTTCTGGTGGGTTCCGCTAGCGCCATCATCGATACGCTGGAGAAGCGCCGCGAGGACACGGGCATCAGCTATATCGTGATTCAAGGGGCTGATGTCGCGCAATTGGAACTGTTTGCCGAGCACGTAGTCGCGCCGCTAGCCGGCCGCTGAGCCCGGCTAGCCGAGGTGGCGTGCGCCGTCGCCTCAGCCTGGCTTGCGGTTGGCTGAGATGACCTCGGTGTTGAAACCCAGCCAGTGCATGCGCCCGCGGTAGCGGGCATGCTCGACCTTCATGCACCGGTCGACGATGACCTGCATGCCGCTATCCAGAGCGATGCCTACCCCTTCTTCGCTGATCACCCCATACTGCAGCCAGAGAAATTTCGCGCCCATGGCGACCGCTTCGCGTGCGATGGCGGGCACCGCGGCTGGGTCGCGGAAAACGTCCACTACCCCGACGGGTTCGGGTACGTCCGCCAGCGATGGATAGCTGGCTTCGTCCAGCACCTCGGTTTCCCGCGGGTTCACGGGAACGATCTGATAACCGTGGCGCTGCATGTAGTAGCCTACGAAGTGACTGGGGCGCAGCTCGTTGCTGGAAAGGCCCACGATGGCAATGCGGCGCTCGTTCAACGCGGCCTGGATGACCGTCGGGTCCTGATAGTCTTCTACTCGCATAGCCCCTTACCCTGTTGGCCAATAGACCCATTGGTCAATCGGTATATCTACCCTGCGCCTGAACAGCAGCAAGGCCCTGGTCGAGATCCCAGATCAGATCTTCCGCGTCTTCGATGCCGATGGAAAGTCGGATCGTACCTGGACCGATGCCGGCTGCTGAAAGCTCGTCGTCGGACAGTTGGCGGTGCGTGGTGGTGGCAGGATGAATCACCAGGCTTTTGGCATCGCCCACGTTTGCCAGGTGGGAGAACAGGCTCAGCGCCGCAATGAATTCCCGTCCTGCCTGGCGGCCGCCGTTGAGGTCGAAGCAGAATACGGCCCCCGCGCCGCGGGGCAGATACGTGTCTACCAGGCCCGCATAAGGGCTGTCCGGCAGTCCCGGGTGGCGGACGCTGCGCACCTTGTCATGCGTAGAAAGAAAATCTGCGACCTTGAGGGCGTTGGCTACGTGCTGACGCATGCGCAGCGGCAGCGTTTCCAGCCCCTGGGCAAACAGAAAGGCGTTGAAGGGGCTCATGGCTGCGCCCAGATCGCGGAGGGTTTCTGCGCGCAGCTTCATGAGGTAGCCGTACTTACCGAAGGTCTCGTGGAAGGCGAGACCATGGTAGGCGGGGGAGGGGTTGGCTATCACCGGGAAACGCCCGTTAGACCAGTTGAACTCGCCGGAGTCCACCACCGCGCCGCCGATGCTGGTGCCGTGGCCACCAATGAACTTGGTGGCCGAGTGCACGACGATGTCGGCACCCCAGTCCATAGGGCGGCACAGGTACGGCGTTGCGAAAGTGTTATCCACCACCAGCGGCATGCCGTTATCGTGGGCGAGCGCCGCTACCGACGCGATGTCCAGCACGTTGCCACCCGGGTTGCCGATGGTCTCAGCGAACAGCAGCTTGGTATGGTCGGTGAGGGCTGCGCGCCAGTTTTCCATGTCGTCCGGATCAACGAACGTGAGCCCGATGGACAGCTTGCGAAACAGGTGTTTGAGCTGGGTGATGCTGCCGCCGTAAAGGGCAGCGGAAGCCACCACGTGATCGCCGGGTTCCAGCAACGTGAAGAACGTCGCCGACTGTGCCGCCAGACCGCTGGCGAAGGCCACCGCTCCGGCGCCTCCCTCCAGGTTGGCCAGGCGCTCTTCGAACGCGGCCACAGTAGGGTTCATGATGCGCGAGTAGGTATTGCCGTACTCCTGCAGGTTGAAGTAAGCGGCGGCGGATTCTGCGTCTTCGAAGACATAGCTGGAGGTTTGAAAGATGGGCAGGGCGCGAGCACCGGTGTTTGGATCCGGTCGACTGCCGGCGTGTACGGAGCGGGTGTGGAAACCGAAATCGCGCTGATCGTTGCTCATAGTGCCTCCCCTGTCGAAGATACTGAACGCTCTGTCGGTGGATGACAATGTTTTCAAACGTGGTGCGGATCGCCCCCACGGGCGTCTGTTAGAATTGCCTTTGCCTTTGCCGTTGAAGCGGAGCAGGAGACGCGATGAATATCTCTCTGGAAGCTTTCCGTAAAGATCTACGCGCTTGGCTGGACGACAATTGCCCGGCCAGCATGCGTACGGCCATGCCTGCGGATGAATATCCGGGCGGCGGTCAGCGAACCCTTTACCCCAACCCTGATACCCAGGTGTGGATGACGCGAATGGCGGAGCGCGGCCTTACCGTCCCCATGTGGCCCAGAGAGTTTGGCGGCGGGGGGCTCGGCAAAGAAGAGAATCAGGTGCTGCAGTCCGAATTGCGCCGCATCAACGCGCGTCCGCCACTGCTGGGTATGGGCATCAGCATGATCGGGCCCGCGCTGCTGGAATACGGAACCGAAGCGCAGAAGGCCGAGCACCTGCCGAAGATTGCCAACGGCGACATCTGGTGGTGCCAGGGCTACAGTGAGCCCAACGCCGGCTCCGACCTGGCGAGCCTGCGCACCTCCGCCGTGGCAGACGGCGACGACTACATAATCAACGGCCAGAAGATCTGGACCTCGGGCGCGGACAAAGCGGATTGGATGTTCTGTCTGGTGCGCACGGACCCGAACGCGACGAAGCACGAGGGCATCACTTTCATCCTCTTCGACATGCGCACGCCGGGTGTTTCAGTGAAACCCATCCTGCTCATCAGCGGGGCGTCGCCATTTTGCGAGACCTTCTTTGACAATGTCCGAGTGCCCGGGCGCAACGTGGTGGGCGAGGTGAACAAAGGCTGGACCGTTGCCAAGCGGTTATTGCAATACGAGCGAACATCTATTGGCGGTATTGGCGGCAACGGTCAGAAGGTTGCGACCCTGGAAGCGTTGGCCGCTGAATATTCGGGTTTGGAGGGCGGACGTATCGCAGACTCGGTTTTGCGCTCGGCAATCCTGCGCCACCGGATGAACGACCGGGCATTTGGCCTCACCATGAAACGCTCCGGGGAGGAAACGGCCGCGGGCGTTGCGCCGGGCGAGGTGTCGTCCATGTTCAAGTATTACGGCACCGAGCAGAACAAGGGCCGCTTCGAGCTGATGCTGTCGATTCTGGGCACTCGCGGGGTCGGCTGGGAAGGCGAGGCGTTCAACGCGCAGGAACTCGACGCTACGCGGGCCTGGCTGCGTTCCAAGGCCAACTCCATCGAAGGCGGTACGTCCGAGGTGCAGCTGAATATTCTTGCCAAGAGAGTCCTTGGCCTGCCGGACTGACCGTGTCAGCGGGCCGCCTCTCGCAGTGTCGCTTTTACCGTGATGTTAGCCTGGGTTGGGTCTGTTCGGTGACTCGAGCTTAAACTGTTTGGCATCCGCATAGGCTTGGATGAATGCCGGGCGTTTAGAAAAAATCGACATATACCGGCCAAAGATCTCCGGCTGGCACAAGCCATAAGCCCGTGCCCACATAACGTTCTGCCCCATGACGCAGTCGGCCGCTGAAAACTCATCGCCCAGAATGAAGTCGTGCTGTTCCAGCCGGTCAGCCAGTTGCGGTTCCACTTCGTTTCGGAATTTGTCCGCATAGCGATCTATGGTTCGTTGGTCCTTTTGATCCTCCGGCAGCAGATGCGTCTGCACCCTGATCTGCCACAGCATCATGTCTACCCAGGAGCAGCCGAAGTAGAGCATCTGCAGATAGTCAACGCGCAACGGAGAATCTATCGCAGGGGCTAAGCGCTTTTGCGGGTAAAGGTCCGCCAGAAGGGTCACCATGGCGCCGCTTTCCAGCATGGTCAGCGTCTGGCCATCACTGGTCGTAATTTCCAGCATTGGCACATTGTGGTTGGGATTTTTCATCCGGTAGGATTCGCTGTATTGCTCCAGATCGTAAAGCGATACGGTCTGCACATCGAATTCATCCTCTTCCATGAGTTCATGCAGCAGCCATTTCACCCGGGCGCTTCGGGTGGCTGGAAAGTGATAGAGCTTCAGTCGTTCAATATTCACGCGTTGTCTCTCCGCTTCTGATAACCACGCCTGACTATGCAACCCAGTAGACGACCATGCCACCCAGCACTGCGAAGCCGATAGTAACGATAATCCCGTGTATCAGGAACGAGGCTAATGGCCTGTTCTTGTCGTCGTCGGACAGCTCACTCTCTTTCATTTCGTTGTCCTTGATAAGGACCAAGCCTTGAGTCGGGTGTTTAGTTGATTCAACAGACCCAGGGGTGCGCGAGAGGATCAGGATTTCCGTTGCTTTTTCTGGTGTAGAAAGACATCCCTGGCTCGATCTGCCTGATCTGAATACTTTTATTGAAGTATAACTTATCACCCATATGCCCGCGTCGCTTCGACAGTCTATATGGATGCACGTAACAAACGGTCTGACTTCCCGAAGGGAATCGATTTTTTCCCGTGCTCGCAAGCCAAACCGAACGGGTCTAGTCGTGGGTCGCAGAAAGAGGCGAGATCCGACCAGCTAAGGCCGGACTTCGGGTCTGTTGATTGGTCTGCTTGAATAGGCAATGATGGAGCCCTCCACGATGGGGAAGTAGTGGAGGGGAGCAAGTTTGGAAAGCGTTTGATGAGTCGGCGTGCCGGTGTTGTACCGGCGGTGGTCTCCTGCGCCATAGGCTTGCGCACGATGGCTTGTTGCAAGCCTCGAACTTACCTTTATCAAGGAAACAACAACATGAAGAAGATGCTTATTGGCGTTGTCGCGGCCGGATGTCTGGTGGGTTTTGCCCAGGCGGAAACCCAGAAGGTTGACAGCACAGCGCACTGGGTGCAGATGAATCCCGGCAACCCGGTGGAGATGCCCAATGGGGCGAAAGGCACGTCCGGCATGCAGGCACATGCCACCGTCGTGAATGCTGACGGCGAGCTCTTGAGCCAGTGGTGCACGGCCCAGCAGGGCGTCGGACCGGACGGTCAGGCCCGCGGTGCCGGTTACTGCACCATCATCGCCGACAACGGGGATATTCTCTGGGTATCCTTCGTGAATCGTGGCCCCGGCGAGCCGGGCACGTGGACCGTGATGGGCGGGACCGGTGAGTATGAGGGTGCTACTGGTGGAGGGACATCCACCGAGGTTTCTGCTCGAGGCGACGGTCGAGCCTGGACCAACAAGTCCACGGGAACCATTGTCACCAAGTAGGGGTGCCGATGTAAGGGTGCCGATCACGGGCGTCAGTCGGCGCCCGTAACCTCTCGAACCATGCTCCTCAATGGGGTCGGTCCGGGTCGTTAGTCGCCGAGCCATCGTGCAGCACTGCAGTCTGCTCCGGGACGAGGTCAGCCCTGCAGATCAGCTACGTGCTTCAAATTCGGCCAGGAGCAGAGGTTTGTGGTCATCGTGCAAGCTCGAATCCATTTGGGCTGGGACCTGTCCGGGTTAGAGCGCTACTCATTCAACGCAATGATGAACGAATTGCTGAACGTCTCCGGACGGTAACCGGCCGCAAACGGTCTTTCCGACAGCAAATCTACGGTAGTTAGTTTGCGAAATCTGGATGCGCCCCCTCAACGCGCGCAAGGAGTGCAGCCCACGCTGTATCTCCTGCAGGACCATCCATAAAGTCGCGTGCCAGTGGTGCGGCATCGTCGCTTATGTCGGACGCAATTTCCGTAACGGCCACACCACCGGATAACGCTCTGACCTGTATGCTGCATGCGGACTCCAGGATGTGTAGCCGCACATAGGCATCTGCAACGCTTTTGCCCACGGTCAAGGTGCCATGGTTGCGGAGCAGCATGTTCCCATGCTCGCCCAGATCCGCGGTCAGCTTCCCCTGCTCGGCACTGTCGTCCCCAATGCCGGCGTAGTCGTGATATCCCAGATCACTACGGACAAACAGCGATGTCTGTGACAAAGGGAGCAGGCCCTCAGTTTGGGCAGAAACGGCTACACCGTCATGCGTGTGGACGTGCAGCACACAGTTGACTTCCGGTCGTGCACGATGAATCGCGCCATATATTGGGAATCCAAGCTCGTCTATTGGGCCAGCACCTTCGATGATGGTCCCGGCCAGATCGGTTTTGACCAGCGACGATGCGGTGACCTGCCCACACATTTTGCCGTAGGGTGACACCAAAAGCCGATCGGGCTCTCCCGGGACCCTCGCCGTCAGCATGGTGAATATCATATCGTCCCACCCTTCCATCGCGATCAGCCTGTGCGCCGCAGCTAGGTCGCGCCTCTGCTCTTGTTCATTCGCAGCCATGATTGTTCAATCCCTCACCCCAAGTAATACCCAGAACCTGCCAACCTCTCCTGCGGATGGTAGAAGAAGTAGGCGGTCAGCACATAGTCTGTTGTCGGCTTAGGTTCGGATCTTGCCGGTGGCGGGAAAGCTCCGAGCGTTCGGTACTTTCTCAAGGGCAGACTTGGTTGTGCCTCGTCGCAAGACGCATGCCCGTAACGGAGTGAACTCACTGGTCCTGATGAGGTGAGGCGTCTCTTAGATCAGGTCGCTGAGGAACCTCTGATTAATGCTCGAAAGCTCAGAGTTTCTGCACGTCAGTCATGCTCGTGGTCGTCGAGTTAGCCACCAAAGCCGCTATACAGAGAGTTGTCCTTGGCAAGAGCGGCCACACGCTCCCGCAGAACGTTCTTCCATTCGGGGTGAGTGAGAATCCAGAAATCATCAGCGACTATGGCATCAATGACCATATTGGCTACTTCAGACGGATCCTTACCCACTTGCGCCAGGAGTTTGCCTGCACCATTTTCAAAAGCCTGTTCGGCAGCAGAGGATGGGTGACCTCTCGCAGATTCAGGAGGGCGATTTCGTCTGCTGGTTACAATCTGAGTGTTTACGGCGCCCGGGCATAGAACGGACGCAGACACATTCGACTTTTCTGCTTTGAGTTCTCTGCGCAACGTTTCGGTTAGTGCCACTACCCCGAACTTCGCAACATTATAGGGGCCGATTGCTGGAGCCGACTGTAAACCGTTGGTGGATGCCGTATTCACTATGTGGCCATCGCCCGTTTTTCTGATGAGCGGTAGAAAGGCCTTTACGCCGTATATGACACTCCAAAGATCAACGCCCAAGACCCACTCCCAGTCGGCAATCGTCAGTTCTGCGATCGGCCCCGACACCACCACACCGGCGTTGTTGTGAACGACGTTGACACCACCAAATTCATCCATCGTTTTCGCTGCCAACGCCTGTATGGCATCCCAGCTGGATACGTCGGTTGGCACACCGATGACGTCGTGGCCCTCGTCAGCAAGCGCTTGGACCGTTTCCTTGAGCGCAAGCTCCTCAATATCCGCTAGAACAACCTTCATGCGCTCCCGGGCGAATCGCATAGCCGTGGCGCGACCGATACCGCTGGCGGCACCGGTGACAACCGCAACTTTGCCAGCAAAATCCTTCATGTTTTCTCCAGAAAATCGTGCGGAACGAGAGGGCACATATAGTTTTCTGCCTTCTCGTTTGGAATCTTACCGCTTCTCAGCCAATCCGGTAAGCGTGTGTCGAAGGGAGGACAGCGTCGGTTATGGGTCGCGAGCTGGCTATCACTGTACTCTCGCTGTTCCCGCAGAAACGGGTATCCTCCTTCAATTCTGGAACGCTAGCGGGGTAGGAGATGTCCATGGTCAATCTTGGCCGATTGCACGGATCTTGCGGAAGGCCGGTGGCCGCTGCGCTAAGTGTGGATATAGGCGGGGCTTAGAAATTGAAATACGCAGAAAGAAGGAAGCCTGAGCGCTTGGTCGCCAAAGGGTGTTGCAAGGCTGCATTTGATCCTTTCTTATTGGGCGTAGTGGCATGACCGAAGCTCTTGACGGCAGAGTAGCTATCGTTACGGGTGCGAGCCGGGGCATCGGGAAGTCGATCGCGCTGGAACTCGCGTCCGCGGGCGCGCGCGTTGCCTGTTTTGCGACCCGGAAAGCGAACGCAAGTGACGTGGTTGATGCAATCGTAGCTCAGGGCGGAGAGGCGTTGGCGATCGGCTGCCGAGTGGAAAACTCGCACGAGGTGACGGAGGCCTTTGAGGAGGTTTCTGACGTTCTTGGGCCAGTCGACCTGCTGGTCAACAATGCCGGCGTTTCGAATCCCATGATGACATTGGAGATGACCGAGGAAAACTGGGATCAGCACATGAACGTGAACTGCAAATCGGTATTCCTTTGCTCTCAAGCCGCGGCTCGCCAGATGAAGGGTCGTCGGGGCGGCAACATAGTCAATATCGGATCAATACTGGGGCGAAACGCATTTCCCGCTACGCTGGGATATTGCGCTTCGAAAGCGGCCGTTGATCACATGACCCGGGTGATGGCGATTGAATGGGCTCGCTATGGGATCCGGGTAAACTGTATTGTTCCCGGCTATATCCGCACGGAATTGATCGATCAACTTCAGCGCGACGGCAAGCTCGAAATCGCCGACCTGGAGCGGCGCACGCCGCAACGGCGTCTTGGCAGTGGGAGCGATATCGCCAAGGCCGTTCGCTTTGTTGCGAGCGACGACGCTGGCTTCATGACAGGCGAAGCCGTGGTTGTGGACGGCGGTTGGTCGGCGTTTGGCTACTATCAGTCGAAGTGAGCCGTCCCGCTCAACGGCAATGTGGTTCTTCTAGGAGTTAATCCCCGCTTTTCTGCGTTTTGCTTGAATGAGCTGCGCCTGGCGAGAGCTCAGGTGGCAGATCATTGCGCGATATCACAAGTTCATGCTTTTCAGTATCTCGTCCACTTTGATTCGGAACGAATCGCGGTAGGTGTGTGAGTTGTTGGCCCAGTAGTCTCTTGCCGAACCCATGGCCAGAATTCGTTTGATGCTGTTCTGCGTAGCCTGCCAGTGCTCGAGGTCTACCAGGCCCAGCTTGTGTTGGAAGTGGTTGTTCTCGTAGTACACGAAGTTGGCTTCAAAGAACCAATCGGTGAAGGCCAGCTGCTCGCGGTTGAGCGGTTCGTTCTCGATTGCCGTGCTCACGGCCACCGGCCCACCGGGCGAGCCGAGTAAAATTGATATGAGCTCGATGTTGGAGTCAGTTCGAGCCTGGTAAGATGCCGCCATGGCAAGCCGATTCGACTGTCGGACCTGTCGAGCAAGATAGACCAACGTAACCAGCACAGCCAGTGAGCCCACTAGCTCCCCCAGCGCTCCCAGATCCTGAAC
The DNA here is from genome assembly GCA_024640825.1 of Gammaproteobacteria bacterium. Lineage (GTDB taxonomy): Bacteria > Pseudomonadota > Gammaproteobacteria > Pseudomonadales > Azotimanducaceae > UBA7803. The sequence continues at coordinate 1,726 of JAHEEG010000038.1, read as the reverse complement.
TGACCATTCCATGAGTATCCTCCGCTGTTGATACAAAGAGGCTACCTCAGATGAGCAGTGACCAGGAGGTCCGTGGTGACCTTTGCCTGCCGTCCTCGTATGGCTGGTGTTGAAGTGGGTTCATTGGTGTATTGTTGCCAGCCTGTGGAGTGCGAATGCGAGGGAAGCGGGTGAGCCGAGCAATCTTTATCGTCCTGGGTATAACGTATCTCACTGCGTGCGGGGGCAGCGAAAGCCCTGTTTCCGCACCCGACAAATTGCAACTCGCAGAGTCACCAACAGAGCTTTCTGTCGATGCGGGCTTTGGATCCTCGGGTCGCGAGACGTACGAAGAGTTTTGTGCATCCTGCCATGACGCCGGTGTAGACGGGGCGCCGGTGACAGGAAGCCCCGACGATTGGGAAAATCGCTCAAAACTCTGGCAGGCGGTGTTGATGGAACACGCGAATGCGGGGTATCTGGAGATGCCGGCCAAGGGGGGCGCGGGGGCACTTTCCGACCTGTCCGTCAGCCATGCGGTCGAATATATGCTGCTTACTACCTTTCCGGATAAGTTGCCTGACCAGTAGCCGGGGCTGGTCTGAGGCCTCAGCTTAGTTTGAATAGCCGTCATGATCTGGCGGTTCTGGAGGGTGAGGTGCCCGAGCAGTTCACCATACATTCACTGGCTACTTTCAAGATCTGCAAGCCGAAAGCAGAGCGTTTGGGAAAGAAACACAAAATCAACACTGCGCGCGTCACTCGCCGGAACGGCCCGCTAGCCTTCGTCTTCGAGCTGACTGTTGCTTGCCCAGGCTGATTGAATACGGTTCCGCGGTGAGCCGCTCAGATTTGAGCTTATAACCCCTCTCGCTACTGAGCTAGTCCGGCTCGAGCCTGGGCAACTCGGCTCGAATCTGGGCCGCAACCTGCGCAATGGTGCCTGCTTCAATCTGCTCCAGCATCACATGGATGATGCCTTCCAGACGAGCAACGTGCGATTCAAGCGTTGCGACGTGCGTCATGACTTCTTCATACTGGTCCACTCAAGTCTCCTATGCTGGGACGATCGAAGGGTAACACTCTACTTGGCGGGTGAAGCAATAAAGGGTGATGCGCATTAAGAGCATCCGTTTTGTTCTCATGATTGTTCTGGCGCTTCTTGCGACCGGGTGCGTAAGTGCGCCTGATGGCCGATCCTGGGGCGCGGGGGTGCACTGGCCGGATGGTGCTGGTATTAAGCGTGCCGCGGTTCGCGCGGCCACGGACCCCATGACCTGGTTACCGCTGGCGGGTTCAGTATTGCTAGCGGTTAGCGGTGCCGACGATGCCGTGTCCGACTGGGCCGTGGATAAGCAACCGCTGTTTGGCGATAACGCGGATGATGTCAGCGATAAACTGCTTGATGTAACCACCGCTTCTTACTTCGTAACGGCGCTAATCGCGCCGAGCGCGTCTATCACCGATAAAGCCAAGGGTCTCGGTGTCGGCATTGGAGCCATCTATCTGAACAGGGGCATTACCGACGGCTTGAAGTCGGTGACCAATCGGGAACGGCCGGATCGCAGTAATGATCGCAGCTTCCCGTCCGGCCACGCGTCAAGTTCGTCGGTGCGGGCAACCTTGGCGGCGGAGAACCTCGCGTACCTGCCGTTACCGGATTGGGCCGCGGGAAGTCTGACTGTAGGGCTGTATTGCGTTGCCGGTGGCACGGCCTGGGCCCGCGTCGAGGCGGAGAAGCATCATG
>JAHEEG010000174.1 GCA_024640825.1 Gammaproteobacteria bacterium | reverse complement strand
CTGCGGGGAATTCCTCCGGAATCGGCCGGTGCATACCTGCTCACACAACTCATAGGCCCCGCGAAAGCCTGCGAGTTGATTTTCGGCGGCAAGATTATCGGCGCCGAGGAGGCGAAAGACATTGGCTTGGTGAACGAAGTGGTCCCGGCTGCTGAATTTCGCGAAGCCACGCGCTCGTTCGCACTCGAGATGACCGCCGGTGCGCCGGTGGCAATTGGCGTCGCCAAAATGATGATCTACCAGGCCCTCGAGACCAGCCTCGCCGTGCATGGCCGGTTTGATTTCCTTGGCCAGCAGTACTGCTTCAATACCGACGACAGGGAAGAGGGTATTCGCTCTTTCCTGGAAAAGCGGCCGGCTGATTTCAAGGGCCTGTAGAAATCCGCTTAATCAAGCTGAGGTGGGCGCGCGGGGCCTGGCCTTCGCGCCGCGTAGCAGCCGACCCGGCATAGCGCCGGTTGCTTCGCCGTTTTCGAAGGTTACTTCCCCGGCGTTGATGGTCATCAGATACCCTTCCGCCTTCTGCACCAGTCGTTTGCCGCCGGCAGGCAGGTCATAGACCATTTCCGGCTGGTGCAGCTTCAGAGCACCATAGTCGATAAGATTGAAGTCGGCCTTGTAGCCCGGCGCTATGACGCCACGGTCTTTCAGACCGTAAACGCTCGCGGAATCCTGGGTGAGCTTGTGCACAACAAACTCCAACGGCATGCGCGGTCCTCGCTGGCGGTCGCGCGTGAAGTAGCTGAGCATGTAGGTGGGCACGCTGGCATCCACCAGCACCCCGCAGTGGGCGCCGCCGTCAGACAGGCCAAATACGCTTTGCGGATGCTCTATCGCCAGCCGCTGGCCCTCCAGGTCACCGTCGTAACGCCCGAACAGAACCAGCAGCGGCACCCCTTCGGCCAGGGTGTCCATCATCACCTCGCGGGGATCGATGCCCCCCGCCTGCGCCACGGCGGCAACCGTGTCCTGCGGGCCGGGCTCGTAGCTGAGCGCGGCATCCATGACGTACATCTGGTCATAGTCCGTGATGAATCGCACCGCGTCAGCGTTACGCGGCAGGATGGGGTCTTCGGCAAGCACCCGTCGACGGAATTCCGGGTTCTTCAAAGCCGTCTTACGCTGGCTCAGGGGAAGCTCGTGGATCTCACGGTAGGCGGGGAACTGGCGCATGGGATTGATGGTCCCGTCCAAGGTCATCAGTATCGACGCCGGGCGTGCGCCAACCTGGGGCCGCAGACTGAAACCTTCTCCGTGAAGCTTCTCTGCCAGGTCCCATAGCGGCCCGAAACCCGCAGTGGTCAAAGGTGTCACTGTGCAACCGGTTGTACGTGTGATGTGCTCTACCCAGGCCAGCTCCTCCGGGTCGTCGAGATGGTCGGAAACGAACTCCATGGTGCCGAAGCCCAAACCTTCGAAGGCACTGCCGATGGTGCGCATTTCTTCTGCCCCGGCCCGTGTGCCCGGCACCAGATTGCCGGCTTTGTCCATGTGCCCATAAAATCGGGAGGTGGAGAACCCAAGAGCGCCCGCTTCCAGCGCGGCACGGGTCAACGAACGCATCCGGGCCATGTCTCGCGGGGTCGCGTCGTCGTAGCAGCGATCGCCCATCACGTAGTGGCGAACGGCGACATGAGGCACCTGCGCCCCCACGTCCACGGCATAAGGGGTATCGATGCAGTCCAGATACTCCTGGAACGATTCCCAGCCCCAGGGGATGCCCTCGTGCAGGGCGGTCCCGGGAATGTCCTCCACGCTCTCCATCAGCTCCACCAGCTTGCTCTCGGTGCCGGGCCGAACGGGCGCAAAACCGACGCCGCAATTTCCCATCACTACGCTGGTGACGCCGTGCCAGCAGCTCGGGGTGACCTGCTTGTCCCAGCAGACCTGACCATCATAGTGGGTATGAATGTCCACAAAGCCGGGCGTCAGGAGATCGCCACCGGCATCGATGACGCGGCGGGCCTGCGTAGGGCCCGACCCTGCTGCAGAGACCTCCAGAATTTTCCCGTCATCGACAACGACATCGCCGCGCATTGCCGGGCTGCCCGTTCCATCTACTATGGTCGCGTTCTTGATGACCAGATCGCGCATGTTCTATCGCTCCCCTGTATGGAATCCGTATTGCTAGTCGAGACGAACCACTCGGGTTCCCAGATTACCGCCCGCCAGCAGATCGACAAAAGCCTCGGGCGCCTGTTTAAGCCCGCGAACCTCGTCCGTCAGGCTAACCAGCTCCCCAGAGGCGAGCCACCCGGCAATTTCCTTACGGGCGCTGTCGTACTGATCCGCAAAGTCAAACACCAGGAAGCCGCGCATGGTGAGGCGCTTATTGATCAGCAGCCCGGGCACGCCTTTTGGCCCGGGCTCAGGTGAATCCGTGTCGTACTGGGAGACGACGCCGCAACAGGCTATGCGGCCACCGACATTCATGCGGAACAGCGCCGATCCGAGAATCGTCCCACCGGTGTTGTCGAAGTAAACGTCGACGCCATCGGGCGTCGCTTCCTTCAGTGATTGCCGGTAGTTGCCATCACGGTAGTTGACCGCCGCATCTAACCCGAGACGCTGAGTCAAAACCGCGCCCTTGCTGTCGCTGCCGCAGACCCCGACAACTCGGCATTGCCTGATCTTCGCGATCTGGCCAACGAGATGGCCCACCGAACCCGCCGCCGCAGAAACCATGACGGTCTCCCCTGCCTGGGGCTGGCCAACCTGCAGCAGCCCGAAATAGGCAGTCAGGCCGTTGACGCCGAGCGGGCCGAGGTAGTGAACCGGATCCTGGCCGTCTGGAATCACGGAAACCTGCTTTCGCTTCTGCAGCGAGTAATTCTGCCACCCGGTGGGACCCATCACCTTCGCGCCAACCGGCAGCTCCGGGTCTTTGCTTTCTACCACCTCCCCTACCCCGGTGGCGTTCATGACGACGCCCGTTTGGGGCGCACCGGCGTAGCTGGCGCTGCCCTGCAGCCCGGCCCGCGTGCCGGCGGTAATGGCAAAGGCGATGGTCTTGACCAGCACTTCTCCCTCGGCCACCTCCGGCATGGCGACGCTTGCCAGCCGGTAGTTGCTCTCGGCGAGCTTGCCCTGGGGAATCGAGTCGATCAGTACCTGTTGATTTTCAGTCATGCGTCCTCCGGTTGAACGGGTGTCGGCCGAAGGCAGAACCCCTTAGACTGTTTCTACCACTGGAACCGGCAGAAAATCCATGACTTATGCTGGCACGAGGCTGATTCTCGACGCGGACAGTCACCTGATGGAGCTGCCGGATTTTCTCAGCGCTCACGCCACCGCAACCATTCGAAATCGGTTGCCTTCCCTAGGCGAGGCACTGACGGGCCAGTTCGACCCAAATGCCAACACCAGTCACGACGGCCATCCGGAAGATGTGGTTCGCAAGCTGGTGGGGTTGGGGGACAACCTCACCAGAGGCCCCAAATGGCATGATGCCCTCGGCGCCTTCAACGGCAGGGAGCGCTCGCAAGCGCTCGACCTGCTGGGCTTCCAACGGCAGGTGATTTTCTCGTCATTCTGCGCCCGGTTGATCTTCGACGCCCCGGACCTCGAGCTGCGCTACGGCACTGCAAGCGCGCACAATCGCGCCATGGCCGCCTTCTGCGGCCACGACCGGCGGTTGATCGGCGTGGCCATGGTGCCCCTCGACGACCCCGAGCGTGCGCTGGCCGAAATCGAAGTTGCCCACAATCTCGGGCTGGGCGCCGTGTGGATTGCCGCCGACGCGCCTGGCGGCCGCTCGCCAGGACACCCGCTGCATGATCCGATCTGGCGTTCTCTGGCCGAACGACAACTTCCGTTCATCCTGCACGTGGGCAGCGCGTCCCTGACCATCGACGACGAATGGATGAACGATGGAAGGCCGGAGCAGGCCACAGCCAGAGGTGGTGCCGAGGTCATCGGCTCGAAAGATCTGACCATCATCCATCACGCAAGCCACCGGTTTATCTCGGTGCTGGTGCTCGATGGGGTTCTTGAACGGCACCCTGGATTGAGGGGTGGCATCATCGAGATCGGCGCCGGCTGGGTTCCTGACATGATCCGCCGCCTGGACCACGCCGTGGACATCTGGTCGCGGTCTGAGCCACACCTGGCCGAGATGTCGCGAAAGCCGTCCGAGCAGATCTGCGAGCAGCTTCGCTTCACCCCCTACCCTTTTGAAGATGTGGGTAGCCTTGTCAATGAGTCCTACCCCGAGCTGTACCTTTTCTCATCCGACTATCCCCACGCAGAAGGTGGGCGGGATCCGATAGGCCGCTTCGACAGGAGCACGGCGAGCCTGAGCGAGGACGACAGGCACAGGTTCTTTGCGGAAAACTTCCTGACCCTCTACCCGGATTCTGCCGCCTGAATTTTCAGCCAAATCAAACGACTCAGTTCTATATCGTCTTCTTTGGTTTACGTTGGCTTTGACGTAGGATGCCCGTCACAGTTTACCCAGGGAGGAAGAGATGCAGCGAATCGGATATTGGCTGATGGCGTTCATAGCATTCGCCGCAGGCCCGGCTTTTGCTGCCTGCGACGAGGTGGGCTATATCGCCACCTTCGAGGTCACCGAGGGCCAGGAGCAGGCGTTCGAGACCGGCATCGTCAAGGTAGCAGCGAAGGTCAGGGAAGTTGAGGAAGGCACCCTGCTCTATTCCCCCTATCGCGGTGATAACGGCAAATATTACATGATGGAGCGCTACCGGAATCTGGCCGCCCGCGAGGCCCACGCCAAGGATCCGGCAGTGCTTGAGCTGTTTGGCCCCGTGATGGGGACATTGTCTGCAGAGGTGTCGGTAGAGTCGGTGGCCCTGCTGTGCGGCGAGGAGGCAGCGCAATGATCTCCAGCAGCATTCGACTAAAGGTTCTGCCCGACAAGGTCGAAGAGTTTGAAGGCCTGGTGGCGCAGCTGGTACGCGATATCTATGCCAACGAACCCGGCGCCAAGTTTTATGAAGTCAGGCGCGTGAAAGACCAGCCGCTCACCTACGTCTACTTTCTGTGCTTCGAGGATCAGGCCGCGTTTGATCGCTATTCCAACGCCGACTACCACACGCAGATGTCGCCCAAGGCGGTGGCGTGCCTGGATGGGGATCCAGTATTCGAAGATCTGGAGAGCTTTTACTAGGTAGAGACCTTGAATCCAGGTGTCGCAATATCCAAGCGATAACCTCACGCAGGCGCCCGAGTCGTCAGGCAATCCGGACGTCGTCGCTCACATCGCGGACGAAGAGCGGTTCGATTCCGAGGTCTGCCTGGTCGGCCGCCATCACCTCGTCGCCTGGCACTTCCAACGGTGCATTGGCCGCTGCGAAGACAGCGGGCAGTAGCGTGGCGTCGCTGGTAGTGTTCAGGAACAGACCGGGTCGGCCCAGCACATAAGCAACCGCCCGCTTCAGTGCCTCCGGTTCTCTAATCGGCATGTACCAGGAGAAGCGTTTGTCCGGGTCATCCTCGATCCAGCGTCGGCGCGCGATAGCCTTGATCGTCTGCACCGCCACCTGCTTCTCGGTGCAAAGACCAATGAGCGCCTCCAGGTCCGCCTGATAGCTGGGGTCCTGCCGCATGGAGAAGTTGTAGGGCACCAGCACCGAATCAAAGTCGAAGCGCTCGAGGCTCTTCATGTGCATTTCCGGGGCGTACGTACCATGCCCAGTCACCCCGATAAAGCGGACGAGGCCCTCTTCCCGGGCGCGGATCAGTGCGGGCAAAGCGCCGTCGTCAGCCACGGCCTGGTGCCAGCCCGGTTTGTCGGTGAGATTGTGCAATTGTATCAGGTCCACCTGATCCACACCCATGCGCTCGAGGGATTCCTCAAGCTCTCGGCGCGCACCGTCGCCGCTACGCTCACCGGTCTTGGTGGCCAGGAAGTACTCTGATCGGTAGTCGGCCAGGAAAGGGGCAAGCCGCAACTCCGCATCACCGTAGCTTCGGGCGACATCGATGTGGTTGATGCCTGCAGCGCGCATCAACTCCAGCACGCCGTCCGCCTTCTCCTGGCGCATGCCACCCAGCGTCGCGGCGCCAAATATGACTCGGGTGGACTCGTGGCCTGTGCGACCGAAGGCGAGGCGTTCAATCATGGTCTGCTCCTGACGCGATTCTATGTTCGCGAACCAGAAGCCTACTCCGGTCGGCGCTTGCTTGCACTCCGCACAGCGTCGCGGGCGCCAGACGCATCACCTGCAGGGCCCGGGTCGGCACAAGCTGGACGAGCAGCGCGCCATAGGCCAGATCACCAGCGGCTGCTTCAGCATGCCGAGCAAAGCCCTGCCCCTTTTCTCCGCCCAGACCGTCCAAGTCAGGCATCAGCGGCGCTTGTCGGGAAACCCCTTCATGACGCCCGCGACGACTCGATCAATTTCAGCACGGTTGGGGCGCTGTTCAAAGGTTGTGGTGATACCAATCCACATCTCTTGACGGGTCTCCGGATCCAGGGCGCGGACCGTCAGTCTATTCTGGTAAAGCACTTTCTCCTTGCCACCAACACCAACCGAGGTTCCGACACTGCCACCGACGTTGCTTCCCCAGGAGCCTACGCCGATTCCGATACTGACCGGGTTCGACTGCTTCGCCGACTCAAGCTCCACAGTTTCGTAGCCGACAAGAAAATCCGGCGCTTCAGAGGTCTCCACATAGCCCTTCTTCAGGAACTCAGTGCGCAACGCTGTGCTGATCTGGGTTTCCAGGATCGTGTTCGGTGAGCGGCTTATTTCATCCACCCAACCGAAGGTCGTCAATGCCGGAATGTCGACGCCAGGTGCTGTATCCCAATCAGGCTTCGGCTGACCGCCGCCGGAACAGCCGGACATCAGAAACAGCAGGCCGATGATTACAGCAACACGAAGGCGCATTTCCACCGGGCTGGTCGCGAAGTGACCGTCGAACGGGTTGCTGAATTCAGACTCAGGACGCCAAACGGTGCATAGCGCAGATCTTGTTCCCGGACGGATCGCGTAGATATGCCAGGTACAGGCCGCTGCCCGGGCGTTCGCCCGGCGGGTCTTCGCAGGTGGTA
>JAHEEG010000294.1 GCA_024640825.1 Gammaproteobacteria bacterium | reverse complement strand
GCCGCCAACGCCCTCGCGGCGGGACAGTAAGATCATCTGAGCATTCTATTCGTTCTGCCCCAATGGTTCTGGCCTGATCGTGCTGCCCCACTGGCTATATCAAAGCGGCCGTGGCTCCAGAACACAGATTGCCGTTCAGCTTGGGCTGGCGGCCCGAATCTCCCATAATCTCTGCCGCTATCGACAACGCCCTGTTGCAATTTGTAAGGAGCTGACCCCTATGACCACCGCCATTGAGAACGCCAAAGAAACGCTGTCTGCCCAGATCGGCGAGCGCAAAGCGCCCACCGACTGGTTCGAGATGACCCAGGAGCGCATCAACCAGTTCGCCGACGCCACCCTGGACCAACAGTGGATTCACGTTGACCCGGAGCGTGCCAAGGCTGGCCCTTTCGGCGCGCCTATTGCTCACGGCCAGCTCACCATGTCCATCATGAGCTTTCTACCCGGCGGTGAAGGTATTGGCATACCGGCGGTGGACGGCGTCAAGCTGGGTATCAACTACGGCTGGAACAAGGTGCGATTCCCCTCCCCGGTTCCCGTGGGCGCGAAGATTCGCACCAGCGGCATGATCAAGAGCGTCGAGATCAAGGGCGACATGCTGGAAATCGTCAACGAGCTGACGCTCGAGATCCAGGGCAAGGACAAGCCGGCCTGCGTCGCCGAGAGCGTACTGCGGCTGGTGTTCTAGCTGCCGTTTCAAGCCAACCGGCAAATAGACGGTAGCGGGTCAATCCAGATAGCCAGGATCCCGGCCTTCTGGAAACGGGCTCGCCATGTCCAGAATCGGGCTGTCCCCGGGCTTGAGGTTCTGATGCGCCCTTTTCCAGGTGGCGAAGCTGGCCAGAATGTGCACCGGGTCGCCGTGGATTTCCGTGAAGCCACCATTGACCGCACGGGTATCGAAGTAGGCGGCGTTGACGTCGTCGGCCCACAGCTCGCAGGCGTTCTCGAAGCCGAGCTCCGTCATGCGCGCGCGCGCCGCCGCAAAGTCGTTGACCATACAGCCGACGTGGTGAAAGCCCTCCTCGCCCGGACCGTACATGTCGCGATAGATGGAGGGCGTGTCGTCGTGCTGCTGGATAAACTGAATCTGGTTATCGGCAAGATAGCCGAAGCCGTAGGACACATCGGCTTCCTGCTTCGTTCCCCGATACTGGAACTTGTCAGTCTTGTGGTGCGGCACCAGCACGAATGGTCCAGCGCCATAGAGCCGGTGCCATTTGTGTGCGGCTTCTTCCACGTCGTTAACGAAAAACGCGTACTGAAAAATGGGGTAGAGCATGTCTCTCTCCTTGGACGAGTGAATGAATGCATCGTAGCGTTACACGAGCCGCGCTCGAGCGCAAAGACTTACCGTCAGATCAGGCGTGCGCGAGCCCGCACCCGCACGCGTTGACGGTTGCCGGTACCCAAGCACCCGAGTAAGCTCAGCCGCGGCTAAAGGGGGAGGCGGACAGATGTCTGATGTCGACGCGTTTCGGCAGGAAGTTGCCGGCTGGCTGGAAGAAAACTGTCCCGCTGGCGCTCGAGGACCGGGACAGATTCCCATCGGCAGCAGCCGGATCGAACTCGAACCGGACGTGAGGCTGTGGCTGGAGCGCTGCGCCGAACGCGGTTACACGGCGCCCAGCTGGCCGAAGGAATATGGCGGCGGTGGCCTGACGCCGCAGCAGGCGCGAGTGCTGTACGGAGAGATGGCGCGCATTCACGCTCGCTCGCCGCTTCAGGGCATGGGCACCAGCATGATCGGCCCTACCCTGCTCGAGTTCGGCACCGAGGACCAGAAGCAGCGTCACGTGCCGAAGATCGCGCGCGGTGAAGTGCAGTGGTGCCAGGGCTACTCGGAACCCAACGCGGGTTCCGATCTGGCGGCCCTGAAAACCCGGGCGGAGGACAAGGGCGACCACTTTCTCATCAACGGGCAGAAGATCTGGACGTCGGGCGCGGCAACGGCGGACTGGATGTTTGCCCTGGTGCGCACCGACTTCGACGCCCCCAAGCACGAAGGCATCAGCTTCGTGCTCCTGCCCATGGACCAGCCGGGCATCACCATCAAGCCCATCCGC
>JAHEEG010000173.1 GCA_024640825.1 Gammaproteobacteria bacterium | reverse complement strand
TCGCCGGCATCGACCCGGCCGCTGCGGACATCGCCAACCGCTACCTGGCAGCAACGGCCTGGGGCATGCCCGCGGTCTTTCTGTATGTCGCCCTGCGCTACACGTCGGAGGGCCTGGGTCAGACCCTGCCACCCATGCTTATCGTAGCCGCCGCGCTGGTACTGAACGCGCTGCTGAACTGGGTGCTGATTTACGGCAAGTTGGGCCTGCCGGAACTGGGCGGCGAAGGCTGCGGCTGGGCTACCGCCGCCGTCTGGTGGTTCGAGCTTGTCCTGATCAGCTTCCTGCTGCGCCTGCCCTATTTCAAGGCGACCGGGCTCATCGATCGATTTGATTTTCCAGATATTAAAGAGATAGCGGCAATACTTAAGGTCGGAGTTCCTATCGGCATCACGGTTTTTCTGGAAATGGCCGTCTACTCGGTCATCGGATTCCTCATCGGCGGGATGGGGGTCCTACCGCTCGCCGCCCACAGCATCGCGGGCAACATCAACTGGGCGACCTACGTCATTCCCATGTCCCTGGGTTCGGCGGCCAGCATCCGGGTGGGCTACCTTGTCGGCAGCCGCAATCTGCAGCAGGCCCGGCGGGTGGTGCGAACGGCGATCCTGCTTTCACTGGGTTACGCCGTGCTGGTCAGCCTGCTGCTGATTTTCGGACGCTCGCAACTGGTGGCCATCTATACCAACGACCCGGCGGTCGCCGCCATCGCCGTCAACCTGCTGCTGTTCATCGCCGTTTACCAGCTGTTCGACGACACTCAGGCCACCATGGCGGGCGCGCTACGGGGTTACAAGGACACTCGAATGCCCATGGTCTACTCGCTGGTCGGCTACTGGCTGCTGGCCGTGCCGTTGGGGTACGCCCTCGGCTTTGGCCTAGACTTCGACAGGGCCAGCCTCGAGCCGCTGGGCGTCTACGGATTCTGGGCCGGCATGACCCTGGGTCTGGGCATCGTCGCCGCGTGCATGGCGCTGCGGCTGCGGCGCACCAGCCACAGCCCGGATCGCATCCTGGCATTCGCCGCCTGACGCAAAGCCTGAGTCAGCGCTCGAGGCGATCCCGCCAGGCCGCCAGCGACGCGTCGTACAGGGTCTGCAGTGGTACCCCACTCACCTCGCTGAGCCGGCGGCAGTCCTCGAATTCGGGCGCGGCACGACGGGAGCCATCCAGAAGGGTTGCCACCTTCACACGCACCGGACCCCAAACTGTATCGACCTGCTCTACCCGGCGTTCAAGATGGTGTCGGTCGACCAAAGTCGTACGGACGCCAAGGCTGGTCGTATGGGTAAACAGGATGCCGCGCAACGCTTCGCTGAGGTGGCTATCCGCCAGTACCGAGAGCGTATGTGCAGGTCGACCTTTCTTCATGAGAATGGGGGTCAACCAAACGTCGAGGGCGCCGGCGGCCAGCAGCCGGTCCATCACCGTCGGCAGCCACTCCGGATTCATGTCGTCGATGTTGGTGCTGAGCAGCAGAAGAGAATCAACCGCCGTTTCCGAGGCCCGCGCCCCCAGCACCAGCCGCAGGACGTTGGCGCGGGGAAATTCCTTGCTGCCCGCGCCGTAGCCCTGGCGTTGAATGCGCATGGCCGGAGCGTCGCCCCACTCCGTCACCAGCGTGCGCAGCAGGGCGGCGGCAGTTGGCGTCAGAGTCTCGCCCTCCACGTCCAACGGCTCCGTCGGCAGGCCTTCCATGAGACGCATGACGGCGGGGGCAGGCACCGGCAGGATGCCGTGCTCGCACCACACGGTGCCGTAACTCACGGGCAGCGCGCGACAGCTGAGGGTGGAAACGCCGAGCACCTGCAGGCCGGCTACAACCCCGACCACATCGGCAATGGCGTCCAGGGCGCCTACCTCATGAAAGTGCACCTCGTTCACCGCTATGCCGTGAACCCGGGCTTCGGCCTCGGCCAGGGTTCGAAACACGTCGGACGCCTTTGCCCTGACGATCTCGGTCAGCGCGCTCGCCGCGAGAATCCCCTCGATATCCCGCAGGTGCCGGTGAACATGCTGCTCGGGGGCTTCCACGTCTACTTTGGTGGCCGCGATGCCGCGCTTGGTAACCGGCTCCGCCCGCAGCCGGAGTCCGTCAAGCTGCAGCGCGTCGATGCTCTGCTGCAGATTTTCGATCGACACGCCGGCATCCACCAGAGCGCCCAGCAGCATGTCGCCGCTGGCGCCGCAGAACAGGTCAAGATGAGCGTGCATCTGGGCCTCCAGCTACAGCAATACCCGCGGCTGCACCCGCCTCTCCACCCGCAGAAAGGCGCAGCATGCGGTTTGCCGCCGCGGCCGCACCAAAACCGTTGTCGATGTTGACCACCGTGACGCCAGGAACACAGCTGGTCAGCATGCCCAGCAACGCGCTCACGCCGCCAAAGCTGGCGCCGTAGCCGACGCTGGTGGGAACGGCGATCACCGGTGCCGATACCCGACCGCCAAGCACCGTGGGCAGCGCGCCCTCCATCCCGGCGACTGCAACGCATACCGAGGCGGCGCGCAGCTGCGCCTCCACGTCCAGCAGCCGCTCCAGACGCGCGACCCCGATGTCATAGAAGCGCTCTACCCGGATGCCTGCCCAGGCCAGCGTGCCTGCGCACTCTTCGGCCACACCGATGTCGCTGGTGCCGGCACAGACGACGGCCACCGTGTGCTGCGCGACGGCGGCCGGGGGCGAGAGCTGGCCGAAGGTCAGAAGACGCGAGCCTGCCTCATAGGCGGCTGCGGGAACGACGCTGAGGACGGCATTGGCATGGTCGGTCGACGCGCGGGTTGCCAGAGCGTGCCCGGCCGTCTCAACGAACGCGCCAAAGATTGCCGCCACCTGATCCGGCGTCTTACCCTCGGCAAACACCACCTCGGGAAACCCCTGGCGTGCTAGCCGGTCGTGATCCAGGTTGGCGAACCCCTCGATCATCGCGCGAGCACGGCATTCATGCTCCCGCTCTTGAACCCCCCAAGATCCAGGCTGACGTAGAGAAAGCCCAGCGCCTTGAGGTGCGCGACGAATGCCTCACGCAGCGGCATGAATCGCTCGATGTCAGCGGCGGGCAGCTCCAGACGAGCCAGGTCATCGGCGTGCACGCGAACACGCAGCTGATCGAAACCCCGCTGGCGCAGCCAGCGTTCCGCCGCGTCCACCCGGGAAAGCCCGGCGTCGGAAATGGCAACGCCGTAGGCGAAGCGGGAGGACAGACAGGCCATGGCCGGCTTGTCCCAGATGCTCAGGCCCAGGGAACGGGCGGCGCTGCGGATGTCGGCCTTGCGAAAGCCATTGAGCTTCAGCGGGCTGAGCACCTGGTGCTCTTCTCCCGCGTCCTGACCGGGGCGATAGTCGCCGACGTCATCCAGGTTGTAACCATCCAGAATATAGGGAACGGCGTGCCGCCGAGCCTCAGCTTCCAGGGTGCTCCACAGGGTGTCCTTGCAGAAATAACAGCGGTTGACAGGGTTAGCTGCATAGTCGGCGTTCGTCAGCTCGTCCGTCGCCACGGTGCGATGATTGCCAGCAACTTCCGCGCGCAGGACCTCGAGCGCCTCCTGCTCCCAGGAGGCGAGGGACGGGGAGATGGCCGTCACGCCCAGGGCGTCCGGCCCCAACTCCTCGGTCGCCACTTTCCAGAGAAAGGTGCTGTCGATACCCCCTGACACCGCCACCATTACCCGCGGGTGGTCAGCGAACCAGGCGCGCAGGCGCAGCAGCTTGTCTTCCCAGGAACCACCCTGGCCTCGATCCGTCGTGATGAGGTCGACAGAGGCCATATCGTCAGCTCAGAATCTGATGCGCCGGCGCGCACAACTCGGCAATGGGCAAACCGTGGCTGCAGGCATCCTGACAGGGCGCCCCGCTGCAGCCCAGACAGGCAGCGGCACTGGCTTCGAGAATCTGATATTCCGCCCGGGCGAACGCAAGGTCCTTGTAATCCGTGGCGTACATCCGAGTGCGCAATACATCCGCAATGGGCACGCCGTATGGGCAGGCGCCCTCGCAGTCGTTACAGGCGTGGCGACAATAGCTAGTGCCGTTCAACCTCGCGTACTGGCGAAGCAGCTGGACATCCGAGACGCTGATCGAGCCGGAACCCGATGCCCCGAGGTATTCGTCAATCAAGGCCTCGTCGGTCATGGAAATGACCAATGCGTCCACGTTTTTGTTGGAAAGCACCCAGCGAAACGCCGCCTGGGCGAACGTGGCGCCAGCGGTTTCGTAGGGACGCATGTCATTCAGACGTGCACCCATGAGCGTCTTCATGGTGACCACGCCAACGTCGTTCTTACGAGCTTTCTCCAGAACCCGGGGCAGGTCCGGCTGCCGGGCGATGTAGTCGAACGACCGGGCGAACTGCTCGTAGAAGGCCGGGTCCTGCCCGAAGTTGTAGGCCACCAGGATCACGTCGGCCAGATCGTTATCGATCGCGTAATCAAGGCATTCGATGAGCCGGCCCGCGTGACCGGACATTCCGGTCGCACGAATCTTGCCCTGAGCCTTTGCACGCTCGACGAACTCTCCCCACTCCGGATTGCGGAGCCGGTCCACGTCGTTGACCGCATGGTTGAGGTAAACGTCGACGTAGTCGGTATTCAACTGCGAAAGGCTGCCTTCCAGGTGACCCATGAGCTCCGCGACGCTGGCCTCGGACCGGGCCATGGTCTTCGACACCAGATAGACCTTGTCCCGCTTGCCCGTCAGCGCCTTGCCGAGCACCTGCTCCGAGCTACCACCGGTATAGCTGTCGGCACTGTCGAAATAATTGATGCCCCGATCCAGCGCGTGCTCTACCAGGCGTTCCTGTCCGCTGCGCAGCCGGCTGGACCCAAAGGATATATCCGAAACCTCGAAGCCGGTGCGTCCCAGGCGACGATATCCGGCGACGCGGTTGCGCGCGTGCTCCGCCGCCCGGCTCCGGGCCGCAGGCACAAGCGCGCTGAGCACACCAGCCTGGAGGAATTCACGTCGATCCATAATGCCTCCCATTCGTACGGTTGGCTGTTAGCGTTAGCACTAGCATAACGTGGGAATCGTTCCTGGAGCGAGGAATTCACAGACCTTTCACAGCCATGCTGGCACTTTTTCGCTCAGTCGGCCCGCGCCACAATGCTCAGACAAGACATAATCGGACGTGACCGGAACTCTCAGACCGCCAACCGCGACAGACCTCGACGCGATCAACCGGGTTGTCGAATCAGCCATCATGGCATGGCCGCTGGCAGCGCGGGTAAAACGCCTGTCCCTGCCGCTGTTGAAGTACGACCTCATAGACATGAAAACCCTACAGATGCTGGTGTTTGAACGGGACGGCGAAGTGGCCGGGATCGCCGCCTGGGGCGAGGACACTGATAACGGACCGTCCGCGGTCCGCCAGGCGCTTCTCCACGGGCTGTACGTCCACCCCGACATGCAGGGACGCGGCATCGGCAGGGCGCTGCAGCGGGCAGTATGTGCCAGTGCTCAGCATGACGGCATGCAGGGCATCGTGCTGCGCGCGGAGCGGGTCTCCGCCGGCTACTTCGAAACCTGCGGGTACAGGGCTCTACCACCCTCCAGCGAACCGGGAAACGCCTACCCCTACCGCTACTGGAAGCCCCTTGAAGCAGGCTGAACCAGCGCCAAAGCGGACCGTGAAGAAGCCGAATCTGCCCACGAAAGACTGCGCCGTGTGCGGCCGACCGTTCGCCTGGCGAGCCAAGTGGGCCCGAGACTGGCAAGCCGTCAAATACTGCTCCGAAAGGTGCCGGAGGCAGCGCTGAAATGAACTGGCTCCCCACCCGCGATGCAGCGCTCGCCCGGCTGGAGGAATTCCTGCCGCGGGCTGGACGCGATTACGCTGCCACCCGAAATTTCGACCGCGGTCCCGAACGGCGCAGCAACGTGTCCGGCCTGTCCCCCTATCTGCGCCACCGGGTAGTGACGGAAAGAGAGGTTCTGTCTCGAGTGCTCTCCCGCCACAGCCCCGTCGCCGCCGCCAAGTTCATCGAGGAAGTGTTCTGGCGCACCTACTGGAAGGGCTGGCTGGAGCATCGGCCATCCGTGTGGAAACGCTATCAAACCGAACTGCTGAGCGCGGTCGAAGCGCTGTCACGCGATGACGATATTGCGCTGCGTTACGCGGCGGCCACCGCCGCGGAGACGGGTCTCGACCCATTCGATCAATGGTCCCGCGAGCTTGTCAGCACCGGCTATCTGCACAATCACACCCGCATGTGGTTCGCCAGCATCTGGATCTTCACGCTGAAACTGCCATGGACTCTGGGAGCCGATTTTTTCCTCAGGCATCTGCTCGACGGTGATCCAGCATCGAATACACTTTCCTGGCGCTGGGTCGCCGGACTGCAGACGCGGGGAAAAATCTATCTGGCACGACCTGACAACATCGCTCGCCACTATCAGGTACCGTTCGCAATGCCGGAGGGTCTGACGACTGCGGCGGACCCTCTGAGTGAAGCGCCCCTGCCGCCGGCGCAGCCACCGACACTGCCCGCAAGGGTGACGGCGGTCGGGCGGGTCGGGCTGCTGCTGACAGAGGAAGATCTGAGCCTGGACTCGCTGCCCGACGCCATCGCTGTCAAGGGCATGGCTCTGCCTCGACGCCTTTCCCCCCTGCCGATATCCAGGACGGTCGTCGACTTCACCTGCGGGGTGGTGGAAGATGCGGTACGTCGCGCAGCCGGTCGGTTCAACCTGGATCGGTCTGACATCGCGCACGGGAACGACGCCGGGCGGGAAATCGTGCGCTGGGCCCGCCAGCTGGACCTGGACGCGGTCGTTACCGCCTACGCGCCGGTGGGCCCAACCGCCAGTGCTCTGGATGCGCTGGAGGGTGCTCTAAACGATGCGGGGATCAGCCTGCTGCGCCGCTGCACCGACTACGACCGATGCTGCTGGCCCGACACGACGCGCGGCTACTTTCAGCTCAGGAAGCGCATCCCGGCACTGCTGGAGAGCCTGGCCGTTCGAAGACCCGAGCAGCACGTCGTGAAACCTGGAGGTCGCCATGCCCGAAGGTCCTGAAATCCGACGTGCCGCCGACCGCCTGTCCCGCG
>JAHEEG010000037.1 GCA_024640825.1 Gammaproteobacteria bacterium | reverse complement strand
GGAGATGATACAGCTTTCTGGCCCTTGTTTACGTTGCTTGCCAAGCTTCCCAGGTAGATTTGCAACAGAGGCTACAGGGCAGGCACCAGTGCTCAGCGTTCGCGCATCCAGCCGGCGATACGCTCTGCGGCAGCCACGCACTGTTCAGCGGGAGCAACCCAGGCGATGCGTACGTGGTTGCGACCCGGATTCCGCCCTTGGGCTTCGCGCCCGAGAAAGGATCCCGGCAGCACGGTGATGTTGCGTTCCGCGAAGAGGTCGCGCGCAAAGGTCTGGTCGTCCTCCGGGGTTGCCACCCAGTGGTAGAACCCGCCCTCAGGGGTTTTGACCGGTAGGACGGCCTCTAGAATAGAAGTCACGCTGACGAACTTGCGGCGGTACTCGGCACGGTTGGCCAGAACATGTTCTTCGTCGTTCCAGGCCGCGGCGCTTGCCGCCTGCACGTGAACGGGCATGGCGCAGCCGTGATAGGTCCGGTACTTGAAATAGTCGGCGAGCACATGCGCGTCACCGGCCACGAATCCGGAGCGCAGCCCGGGCAGGTTGGACCGTTTGCTCAGGCTGTGGAACACAACGCAGCGCTGGTGAGCGTCGCGGCCGCTGCGTCCGGCGGCTTCCAGCAGTCCCGCCGGGGGCGCTGCTTCATCGGGGAAGATCTCCGAGTAGCACTCATCCGCTGCGATGATGAAGTCGTATCGGTCAGCCTGCTCCAGCAGCCAGGTCAGCTCGCTGAGTGGCAGGGTGCGTCCAGTGGGGTTTCCCGGTGAGCAGAGGTACAGCAGTTCGCAGCGCTTCCAAACGGCTGCCGGTACCGCTCGATAGTCTGGCTGGTAGTCCGTTTCCGGCCCGCAGTTGACGAAGTGGATGTCCGCACCCCTCAGCAGGGCTGCACCTTCGTAGGTCTGATAGAAAGGGTTGGGCAACACGGCCACCGCGCCGGGGCGGCCGCTGAGCACCGCCTGGGCGAAGGAGAAAAGCGCTTCCCGGGTGCCGGACACCGGCAATATCTGGGTCGCGGGGTCGGTGACCGCCTCGAACCTGCGCTGCAGCCAGGCCGCGATGGCTTCCCGCAGGACATCGCCCCCTCGAGTTGCCGGATAAGTCGCCAGATCTGCGCGCAGCCGGTCGGCATCTGTGAGCAGGGATACGACAAAATCAGGCGGAGGGTGCTTGGGTTCGCCAATGGACAGCATCACGGCAGGATAGGCGTGATCGGGAGTGACGCCCGTCTTGAGCGCGTTCAGGCGTTCAAACGGGTAGGGCAGCAATCTCTCGATATAGGGGTTCATGGAAATTTTTCCGCTTTGCCCTTCGGTAAGGCGAGATCAGTCTTTGCCTGATATCTGTCTGTCCAGTTTCTGCCTCAGCGCGTTCTCCAGAAGGTAGATGCGCTCGCGGTCTCTGATCGGCTTGCCGGATTCGTCAACGATATAAAATACGTCCTCGACCCGTTCTCCCAAGGTCGTGATTCTGGCAGATATCACCGACAACCCGAGTTCCTGGAACAGTCTACCGAGCCTGGCCAGTAGGCCGGGCCGGTCAGCGGCTATGATGGTCAGCTCGGAATGTCGGGTGCCTCGCCGATTGCGAAGGTGAACCTCCGATGTCCGAGGCAGCTGCCGCAGACGTCTGGGTACGCGGCGTTTGACCACGCTTGAGAATTTCTCGGGTTTCTCCAGCCAGGTTTTCAGCTGTTCGCAGAGCGTCTCCCCGCGGTTGCTGTCGCGGCTCAGGGGTTCGCCTGTCTGCTCGAGCACCACATAGGTGTTCAGGCACATGCCGTTGCTAGCGGTGTGGATGTTTGCATCGTGTACTGACAAATCCATGTGGCTCAGCGCGGTCACGCTTGCGGCAAACAGGTTCGGGCGATCACGAATGTACAGCAGCAGCTCTGTGGCGCCTTCCGAGCTGGCCTGACCTTTCAGATTCAACATCAGCACCAGTGGTCCGCCCGCCTCGTCGTGGGTGAGCATCTGCTCGGTGACCCAGGCGACCTGCCGCGGCGTGTGGCGCAGAAAGAAGTCGTCGCCGGGCACTTCCCAGATGGCCTCCAGAGTAGAAGTGTCGAGGCCCTTGCGCTCGAGCTTTTCCCGCGCGCTGTCTTTGCAGGCTTCTATGCTGGTCTGTCTGTCCAGGGGGGACTCGAGGCCGCGGCGCAGCGCTTTGCGTGTCTCACCGTACAGTGTGCGCAGCAGGGTCGCGCGCCAGCTGTTCCACAAGGTCGGGTTCGTAGCGTTGATGTCGGCCACGGTCAAGGCATAGAGATAGTTGAGGCGCATCTCAGATTTCACCTCGGAGGCGAACTCGTGAATCACGTCAGGATCGTATATATCCTTACGCTGGGCGGTGCTCGACATCATCAGGTGCTGACGGACGAGCCAGCGGACCAGCTCGGTATCGACCTTGCTGATCCCGTGGCGCTCGCAGAATCCCTCGACGTAGCTTGCGCCGAGTTCAGAATGATCGCCGCCGCGCCCCTTGCCGATGTCATGATACAGGCCCGCGACGTAGAGCAACTCGATCTTTGGCAGGTTCCTCACGCAGTGAGCGGCTACCGGAAAGTTCTTCTCGGCTGAGCGGTAGTGCAGACGCCGCATGTTCCTGATCACCATCATGGTATGGGCGTCGACGGTGTAAATGTGGAACAGGTCATGCTGCATCTGTCCCACCACCTCTCCGAACTCCGGCAGGTAGCGCCCGAGCACACCGTAGCGACGCATCCGGGTCAGCTGTGAAACAAGCGTATAGGGCGCCTTCAGCAGATCCATGAACAGGGCAGTATTGGCAGGATCGCGACGATATTCCTCATCTATGATGCCAAGGCTGTCGCGGATCAGGCGGATCGTATCGGCCCGCACGCCTGATATGTCACGGCGGTTGGCCATGATGACGAAGATCTCCAGCAGCGCGCTGGGTTGCGCCTGGAAAACATCGCGGCCGGTGGCCTCGATGTAGTTATTGTGAATCTGAAAGCGGTTGTTGATCTTGACGATTTTCGGCCGTTCCCGGGCACGGAGGATGGTTTCGTCGAAATGCTGGAGGAGTATGTCATTAACCTCGCGCAGCGCGATGATGTGCCGGTAGTAATGAAACATGAACCGTTCCACGCCCAGGCGAGCCCGGGTATCGGCAAAGCCGAGACCTTGCGCCAGCGCGCGCTGGTACTCGAACTGGAGATGGTCCTCTTTTCGCCCGGCCACCAGATGCAGCCCGAATCGCACCCACCACAGAAATCGTCTGCCGTCCTCCAGCCACTGGCGTTCCTGGGCCGTTAGCATGCCCAGCTTCTCCAGATCTCCGGGGTCGGTCGTGCCGAACTTACGCGCCATGACCCAGATCGCCGTTTGCTGGTCGCGAAGCCCACCGGGAGAGGTCTTGACGTTGGGCTCCAGCCCGTATTCCACGTTGTCGTACTGGGCGTGACGTTTGTCCTGCTCGTCCCGTTTGGCTTTGAAGAATGCGGCGGCGGGCCACAGCCTGGGAGAGTCCATCAGCTTGTCGAGACGCCTCGCGATATCTTCCGAACCCACCAGCATCCGGCGTTCGAACATCGCGGTCGCCACCGTAAGATCTAGCTGCGCCTCACGCTTGCATTCGCGCAGCGAGCGGACGCTGTGGCCGACCTCCAGGTTCAGGTCGAACAGGCAGTGCAGAAAGCCTGTGATCTGGTTTCGCTCCCGGGTCGGCCGGCGGGCGACGATGAGAAGATCGATGTCGGAATGGGGGAAAAGCTCACCCCGACCGTAGCCACCAACCGCGAAGATGGCCATTTCCTTGCGTGATTTTTCCGGGATTTTTGCGAGCCAGATTTCCCGGATGGCTTCATCAAAAAAACTTGCCCGCTCGGCCACCAGGGTATCGATATTCTGGTTTTCCCAGTATCGCTTTTCCAGGTCGGCGTCATTTTCGACGATGCGATTGCGAAGGTCGTCTACCAGCGCGCCGGGCCCGTCGCCAAAACGCCGGCTGGTGCGGGTTTGGCCCAGCGTTTCGGGTTTGGTGTCAGCGCCTTTGGTCGTCACGACCAATTGACCGTCAGGCTTTCGATCGTCACGAGTAGGACTCATCACCGCGGCGGGTCAGAACCTCGGCGCCGCGATTCGTCACCATGATGGTGTGTTCCCACTGAGCGGACAGCTTGTGATCTTTCGTGACCACGGTCCACTGGTCCGGGAGAATCTTCACGTGTCGTTTGCCCGCATTGATCATCGGCTCGATGGTGAAGGTCATGCCTTCTTCCAGCCTGGGTCCGGTGTTTGCCCGCCCATAGTGAAGAATCTGTGGTTCATCGTGAAAGGTTCGGCCGATGCCGTGGCCGCAGAATTCGCGCACCACAGAGAAATGGTTTTCTTCTGCATGGGTCTGAATGGCATGGCCGATGTCGCCCAGGGTGGCGCCCGCCCGGACAGCTTCGATGCCTCGGTACAGGCACTCCTGTGTTACCCGGACCAGCCGTTCGGCTAGGACGCTGGGCTTGCCCACCAGGAACATCTTGCTGGTGTCGCCGTGGTAGCCATCTTTTATGACCGTCACGTCAATGTTGAGGATATCGCCGCTCTTCAGGGCCTTTTTCGCCGAAGGTATGCCGTGGCACACAACATGATTCACGGATGTGCAGATGGATTTCGGGAAGGGCGGCGCGCTGCCGTTGGTATAGTCCAGCGGTGCCGGCACGCAATGTAACTCGTCCACAATGAAGTCGTGACAAATCGTGTTGAGCTCGTCGGTGGTAACGCCAACGGCCACGTGATCACCGATCATCTCCAGCACGCTGGCCGCAAGCTGGCCGGCCGCCCTCATTTTTGCGATCTCGTCTTCTGTTTCGACTCTGGCAACCATCTTTTGAGCTTGTTCCAGCAGGAAACCATTTATGGTATAAAGCGCGCCGCTGTGGGGCAACGATTCGGTGAATTTACCGGTATCGCCGTCCACCGCGTAAACACTGGCCAGGTATTTCCCGGCCGCTCGATTAAACCTGAAAAGACTCACGTTGTCCGGCACGTGCTTCCGGGTGCCCGACCGCTTGCTGGGAATCGCCTAATTTAAGGCGATTTCGCGGGAATCGGTTTGGAAATGCGCCGCGCATTTCTGATTAGCCATCTTTAGATTAGGTAAGAGGTTAGCGGGTTGAAGCATGGGGATGGCGGAGGCGCAACCCGGAGACATAAATATGGAAGTCAGCATGCGCGACATGCTCGCCGCAGGCGTGCATTTCGGTCATCAGACCCGATTCTGGAACCCTAAGATGGCGCCGTTCATCTTCGGTGCCCGTAACAAAATCCACATTATCAATCTCGAAAGGACGGTGCCTGCCTTCAGCGAGGCGCTCACCGAGCTGCGAAATATGGCGAGCTCGGGGAAGAAGATTCTCTTCGTCGGGACCAAGCGTGCGGCGACAGACGTGATTCGCGAGCAGGCTTCGAGGGTCAAGATGCCCTATGTCGATCAACGCTGGCTCGGCGGCATGCTGACGAATTACAAGACTATTCGCCAATCCATTAAACGACTTCAGGAACTGGAAGCCCAGTCAGCGGACGGCACCTTTGAAATGCTGACGAAGCGCGAAGCCCTTCAGCGCTCCCGAATTCTCGAAAAGCTCGAAAGCAGCCTGGGTGGTATCAAGGATATGGGCGGGCTTCCGGATGCGCTGTTTGTAGTGGATGTCATGCACGAGCACATTGCGGTCACCGAAGCCAACAAGCTGGGGATTCCCGTCTTCGCCATCGTAGACACCAACAGTGATCCAGACGGCGTGGATTTTGTGATTCCAGGCAACGATGACGCTATCAGGGCTATCCGCCTCTACGTAACCGCCGTTGCGGATGCCATCCAGACGGGCAGAGACAACGCGTCCGGGAAGGTCAGCGCTGACGAGTTCGTCGAGGTGGAAGACGAAACCGTGGCTGCTGCTCCAACAGATACCGGGACCCCTGCGGCCGCGCTTTCTGCCGAGCCTACGGAGGCAGCCACTGGTGAAGGTGCTGCAGGCGCCGAACCCGCGGCACAGGTCGAGCCCGAGAGGACACAGGAGTAAGTGATGGCGATATCCGCGTCAATGGTCAAGGAACTGCGCGAGCGTACGGGCTTGGGCATGATGGATTGCAAAAAGGCCCTGGAAGAAGCCGGCGGTGACATGGAGCTCGCCATCGACGAGCTCCGTAAGAAGAGCGCTCTGAAGGCAGCCAAGAAATCGGGTCGTACCACGGCCGATGGCCTGCTGGGCCTGAAGGTAGGCGATGAGGGCAGGAAGGCGGCTCTGGTCGAGGTCAATATCGAGACGGATTTTGCGGCAAAGAACGAAAAGTTCATCAGGTTCGTCAACGACGTGCTGGAGCGGGTGTTTGAGACCGGCGAGACCAACGTTGAAGCGTTGCTGGCGGACGGCCTGGGCGCCCAGCGGGAAGTGCTGGTGCAGGAAATCGGTGAGAACATCACTGTACGTCGCGCGGCGTATCTGGAAACGGGCGATGGGCAGATTTCGGGCTACCTGCACGGCGACAGTCGCAAAGGCGCCCTTGTGGAGCTCATCGGTGGCGCTGATAGCCTGGGTCGCGACGTTGCCATGCACGTCACTGCGATAAATCCGTTGGTGGTCCGCGCTGACGAAGTGCCGCAGGAAGTGCTGGCCAAGGAGCGGGAGATTTATGCTTCCCAGGCCGCAGACAGTGGCAAACCGGCTGACATTGTGGAAAAGATGGTCGAAGGCCGGGTGCGCAAATTCCTCGCTGAGGTGAGCCTGGTGGACCAGCCGTTCGTCAAAGACCCAAACCTCAAGGTGAGCAAGCTGCTTTCTGAAGATGCCGCAGAATGCGTTCGTTTCGTCCGTTTCGAGGTTGGTGAAGGAATAGAGGTGGAGCAGCAGGACTTTGCTGCTGAAGTGGCCGCTCAGTTGAAGGGGGCGCAGTAAGCGCTCTGCCTAGTTGCGCCGGGTGCTTTTGAAACTCAGTGGTGAAGCCCTCGCCGGAGATGGGGGGTTCGGGATTGACCCCGCCATTGTTGGTCGGCTCTGCTCTGACATCGCTGACGTAAACCGACAGGGCGTCGAGGTAGGCCTGGTGCTGGGAGGTGGCAACCTGTTTCGTGGCGCTGCTCTGCAACAGGCGGGACTTGATCGGGTTACCGGCGACCAGATGGGCATGCTGGCAACCGTGATGAACGGGCTCGCATTCAGAGATCTTCTCAGCCAGGCAGGGCTGACCGCCATGGTTTACTCAGCTATTGAGTTACCCGGAGTGGCGGACAGGTTTCATCGCGACAAGGCGCTGCTCGATATGGCCGAAGGGCGCATAGCCATCTTCGTCGCAGGCACGGGAAACCCATTTTTCACGACCGACACCGCGGCCTGTTTGCGCGGTATCGAGATTGGCGCCGACGCGGTGCTGAAGGCGACCAAGGTGGATGGCGTTTATAGCGCGGACCCGTTCCAAGATGCCAACGCTGAGCGCTTTGACGCCCTGACGTACGGGGAGGTACTGGCTCGGGATCTCAGAGTGATGGACCTGACCGCCATCTGCCTTTGCCGAGACCACGGCATGCCTATCGTGGTTTTCGATATGCAGTCTGAAGGCGCGTTGACCCGTTTGGTCAAGGGTGAGAAGGTGGGGACGGTCGTAAGCGCATGATTTCCAAGGGCTCAGATTCTAGAGGGTCTCACAGGCTGGGTCTCACAGACTGGGTCTCACAGGCTGGGTCTCACAGGCCGGAAGAAAGAGGTAATCATCGATGATCAACGAGATTAAGGATGACGCAGACGAGCGGATGGGCAAGACTCTGGAATCTCTGCAGGTTGCCTTTGCGAGAATCCGTACTGGACGCGCTAATCCGTCTCTGTTGAACGGTATAGAGATCTCCTACTACGGGAACGACACGCCGCTGAATCAGGTCGCGTCGATCACGGTTGAAGATGCTCGGACGCTGTTGATTTCCCCTTTCGAGAAAAAGCTCATACAGGACATTGAAAAAGCGATTCTCAAGAGTGATATAGGCATCACGCCGTCTTCCACGTCTGATGTGGTCCGGGTGCCGCTACCTGCACTTACCGAGGACAATCGCAAAGATCTCGCTCGCCAGGCGAAGAGTGAGGCCGAGAATGCGCGGGTGGCCATTCGAAACATTCGCCGCGACGCCATCGGGCACATCCGGGATCTCATCAAGGAAAAAGAAATTGCCGAGGATGACGCGCGGCGGGCTGAAGAGGACATCCAGAAGCTGACGGACCGCCGGGTTGCGGAAGTTGATGCTGCGCTGGAGGGCAAAGAAGCCGACCTGATGGCCATTTGAGGCTACACTTCAGGTGACGCGTGGTTGATTCGGCCAGCCCGGGGGTCGGAAAGGTTACGTTTTTGCCACAACTGTACTGGCTACAGTGTTTTGGCTGCAGATAGTGACAACGGACGGTTGCTGAATCGGTATGGCGGAAGTTAGAGCGTCTCTCAACAAGCCCTCGGCGGAAACGCGATCCGCCGATCACTCTGATCTCGCAGTCGGCCGTTCCGATCTCGCAGGCGGCGTTGATAAGGTACCGCGCCACGTGGCCATCATCATGGATGGCAATCATCGCTGGGCCAAGCGCCGGCGGCTCCCGGGCGCGGCTGGACATAGAGCTGGAGCGCGCAACGTTCGCCCCGTGGCAGAAGCCTGTGCCGATGCCGGCGTAGAGGTGCTGACCCTGTTCGCGTTCAGCACGGAAAACTGGCAGCGACCGCCTCGCGAAGTAAAACTCCTCATGGATCTCATGCGCAACGTTCTGGAAAATGATATCGACGAGCTCAATGAGCGAGGGGTTCGACTGCGCATCATTGGCGACCGAGAGCGGTTTGCCCCGGATCTTCAGATGGAGATGAATCGAGCAGAAGCGCTCACCCGGTCCAATGCGCAGATGACGCTGAACATAGCTGCAAACTACGGCGGGCGGTGGGACATAGCCCGTGCTGCGGCGCATCTGGCTGAAGACGTCCAGACCGGCAGGGTCCAGCCGGAAGACGTCGACGAGGCGCTTTTCGGCAGCTATCTGTCACTGGGAGGTCTACCTCAGCCGGATATCTGTATTCGCACCGGGGGCGATTCACGCATTAGCAATTTTCTGCTTTGGGATCTCGCCTACTCAGAGCTGTTCTTCACGGACGACTACTGGCCGGAGTTCTCCGCTGCCGAGTTGGATGAGGCCTTCGACTGGTATCAGGAACGCCAGCGGCGATTTGGCCGCCGCGAGTAACCGGCGTTGCTGCGCTCAAGGATCCTCACCGCCCTGATCCTCGCACCGCTGGTGCTGTCCGCCGTCTACCTCCTGCCCCTCGCCGGATACGCTGCCTTTTTCTGGCTCATAGGCGCCGCCGGTGCCTATGAGTGGGCGGCGCTTGCAGGTCTCAACGGGCCGTTCAAACGCCTTGGCTACGTAAGCGTTCTGGCGGTTCTGGCCCTCGCCCTGTGGCACCTGCCTGCGCTCTGGCAGCCGACGCTCTGGGCGGGTACGGGATTCTGGATGCTGGCTATCGCCGCGGTGATAGCCTTTCCCCGCAGCGGTCGTATCATGGATCATCGCGCTCTGCTGGCGGCAGCCGGGCTTCTCGTCATGCTTGCCGCCTGGATGGGCCTGGTGGTCATACGAGCGACTCCCAACGGTGCCAACTGGATGGTCTGGCTGCTGCTTCTCATCTGGGGTGCCGATATCGGCGCCTACTTCGCCGGACGACGTTTCGGCCGGCGGAAGCTGGCCCCCCAGGTCAGCCCCGGGAAAACCTGGGAGGGGGTCGGCGGTGGAGCCCTGGTCAGTCTGGCGATCACCAGCAGCATGCTGCTTCTGATGGGTGCCTTCGCCCTGTGGTGGTTGCCGGTGATTCTTATCCTGGTCGCGGTGTCAATTTTCGGCGATCTCTTCGAGAGCGCATTAAAGCGTCATCTCGGTGTCAAAGACTCGGGTTCCCTGCTGCCGGGCCACGGCGGCGCCCTGGATAGGATCGATTCGGTGATAGCGGCGCTTCCGGTATTCGCCCTGCTGCTCAGCCTGACGGCTGCGGCCTGAAGATTTCACGCAAAACACCGCCTGATGCTGCCCAGACAATTTCGCGCCTGGCCGCGGGATCGTTTATCATCCGCGCGCCCAATGTCGAACCTTCGGCAGGGCTGAGGCTCTAACTTCAGATGAATCTTTATTGAGCGAGTGCTTGTGCGAGTTTTAATGACGTACCCGATAACCAATTGCATGAATTCCGGGCTGCAGTCCTAGATCTTATGGATTTTCTGCTCTACCCCCTGGCGCTGATTGTTACTCTGGGCGTACTTGTCACCTTTCATGAGCTTGGCCACTTCGTTCTCGCGCGGCGCTCGGGCGTTCGGGTGGTTCGGTTTTCCGTCGGTTTCGGCAGGCCGATCTGGATGCGCCGCGATCGTCATGGAACGGAGTTTGCGATTGCGGCGATTCCGCTAGGCGGCTATGTACGCATGCTTGACGAGCGTGAGCCCGGAGCCATCGAAGTGGCGCGGCGCCCCGGCGACGTTTCTTTCAACGACCTGTCCGTCTGGTGGCGAATGGCCATCGCTTTCGGCGGGCCGGTGGCCAATTTTATTCTTGCCGTGGTCGTGTACTGGGTGCTGTTTGTTGCTGGAACCACAACGCTCGCGCCGATGCTGGGTGCGCCGACAGAAGATTCCCCAGTAGGGCTTGCTGGTATCCCCGCAGGGTGGGAGATTGCCGCGGTAGATGGCACGCCAACTCCGGGTTGGCAACAGGTCACCATGGCCCTCGCGGGCAGGTTGGGAGATTCCGGCAGCATAGCGCTGGATGTACGGCGACCTGGCTCGTCGCTGGAAAAGCGCTATGAGCTATCCATATCCAACTGGCATCGCGGAGAGGACGAGCCCGACCTGCTCGCCTCGCTGGGCATAGAGCCATCTCTGCCGCCGGTTGTTGGCGAGGTTCTGCCGGATGGACCGGCCAGTCGTGCCGGTTTTCGTACCTGGGACCGGGTCATGGCCGTTGATGGTGAAGGCATCGACACCTGGGCTCAATGGGTTGAGGCAGTGCAGCAGGCGCCAGCACGGGCGCTGCGGGTAACTGTGGATCGTGATGGTTCAAACGTGGAGCTTGCGGTTCTGCCCGATGCGCGGTCCGCCGCTGACACCCAGATCGGTTACGTCGGCCTCGCACCTTACACCAACGAGGTCCGTTACGGCCCGATCGAGGCCGTGGCGCGGAGCCTAGATGAAACCGGCGACAAAACGCTCCTGACGCTGGGCCTGCTCAGAAAGATGGTAACCGGCGACGTTTCCATGAAGAATCTGAGCGGCCCCATAACCATCGCCAAGGTTGCCGGCGATTCCGCCCGCTCAGGGTGGCGATTTTTCTTCAGCGTGCTTGCCCTGCTGAGTATTTCTTTGGGCGTGCTCAATCTGCTGCCGATACCCATACTCGACGGCGGGCATATCCTGTTCTGTGCCATTGAGGCGGCCACAGGTCGGCCGGTCTCTGAGAACGCTCAGGCGATCGGCACCCAGGTCGGGGTGTTTCTAGTTGCCGGTTTGATGATTCTGGCTCTCTACAACGACATATCGCGATTGTTCTAGCGGTGGAGGGGCAGGGGAGAACATGAGGGTATCGCCACGATGGCTCGCGCCGTTGCTCCTGTGCTTGTCTATCGCGGTGCAGGCCGAGCAGTTCACGGTGTCCGACATTCGGCTGCAGGGGTTGCAGCGGGTCAGCGCCGGCACCGTGTTCAACATCATGCCGGTCAACGTCGGAGATACGCTGGACGAAGTCTCGATCCGTCAGCTAATACGGTTGCTATTCAGATCAGGCTATTTCAAAGACATCCGGATGGCCCGTGACGGCAGCATTCTGGTAATCACTCTGGTAGAGCGTCCAGCGATCGAAAGCATCGAGATAGAAGGCAACAAGGCCATCAAGACCGAAGCGCTGCTGGAAGGTCTTGGCCAGCAGGGGCTGCGCGAGGGAGAGATATTTAAACAGGCAACGCTTGAACGGGTGAGCATTGAACTGGAAAGGCAGTACGTGGCACAGGGACGCTACGGCGCGAGCCTGGACACTCAGGTGGAAGAACTGCCTCGTAACCGGGTTGCCATTCGCATCGACATAGAAGAGGGTAAAAGCTCCGGCATACGCCACATCAACATCGTGGGCAACACGGTTTTCGATGAGGAG
Organism: Gammaproteobacteria bacterium; assembly: GCA_024640825.1. Classification (GTDB taxonomy): domain Bacteria; phylum Pseudomonadota; class Gammaproteobacteria; order Pseudomonadales; family Azotimanducaceae; genus UBA7803. Next base: position 13,571 of record JAHEEG010000037.1, on the reverse strand, counting down.
CAACTGCTTGACCAGCTCGAGTTGAAGCATCCGAGCTTGTTTTCGTTTTATCGCAACGATGACAAGTACGCTCGGGAAAAGCTCTCCGGAGACATCGAAAAGCTGGAATCCTATTATCGGGACCGTGGTTACGTGGAGTTCGCGATCGATTCCACGCAGGTTGCCATTACACCCGACAGGCGACAGGTGTATATAACGCTCAGCATCGAGGAGGGCGACAAATACACCATCAAAGAGGTCAACCTGGTTGGTGAGCTCAATGACGTCAGACCGGAAGATCTGGAAAGGCTCATCCTCGTTGCGCCGGACCAGGTTTTTTCCCAGGCCCTGGTGACGGCTTCTGAGGAGCGGTTGACCCAGGCCCTCGGCAATTCCGGCTACACCTTCGCCAGCGCCAGCGGCGTTCCCAACATCAATGACGACGGCACTGTGGACATACAGTTCTTCGTGGATGCGGGGAAGCGGGCCTACGTGCGCAGAATGACTTTTACGGGCAACGCTGTAACCCAGGATGAAGTGTTACGGCGGGAGATGCGTCAAATGGAAGGCGGATGGGCCTCGACGGCGCAAATCGATCTGTCCAAGGTGCGGCTCGAACGTCTTGGCTATTTTTCGTCGGTAAATGTTGAAACGCCGGAAGTTCCCGGTGCTGATGATCAGATCGACGTTGTGTTCGCTGTTGAAGAGCAGCCTTCCGGCAGCATCTCGGCGACGTTGGGGTACTCCCAGGGTTTCGGCGCCATCCTCGGCGCCAACTATCAGGAAAACAACGTGCTGGGCACCGGCAACAGCCTGGGCCTTGGGCTCAGCTATTCTCAGTATCAGAAATCTGTCACCTTCAACTATTTCAACCCCTACTACACCCTGGATGGCATCAGTCGGGGTTATAACATGTACTATCGAAAGCTGGATTACGATGAAGCCAACATTGCCGAGTACACGACGGATTCGATCGGGTTAGGCCTGAACTTCGGCTTTCCGATTGGTGAGACTCAGCGGATCAACTTTGGTGGCTTGGTGGAGTATACGGACATCACGGAAGGTGCCTTCCCTGCTCAGGAAGTATCCGAATTCATCGAGAAAAACGGCAACACGTCCTACAACTACAAACTCAGCCTCTCGTGGTCCAGCTCAACATTGAACCGCGGCCTCTTTCCTACCCGCGGACGCTCCCAGTCGCTGGGAATGGAAGTTGCCGTGCCGGGCAGTGACCTGCAGTTCTACAAGCTGTTTTACAACGGGCAGATGTATTTCCCGCTGGCCGACCGCTGGACGGTGCGGGTGCGGACGGAGCTCGGATATGGAGATGGCTACGGAGATACAGAAGCGTTGCCATTCTACGAGCATTTTTTCGCCGGCGGTTTCGGCTCCGTGCGTGGCTTTGAGAGCAACAGTCTGGGGCCCCGAAGCACGCCACCCGTCGTCGATATCAACGGCAACCCGATTCCTCAATCCTTTTTCAGCGGCGACCAGGATCCTTTCGGCGGTAACCTGCTCGTCGAAGGCAGCATTGAGCTGATCTTCCCGCTGCCTTTCATCGAGAATACCACCCAGTTTCGTCCGGTGCTCTTTGTCGACGCCGGCAACGTGTTCAATACCGATTGTCCGGACGTCAGCACCGTATGTGACGGCCTCGATTTCGGGTTGATTCGCTATTCCGCGGGTGTGAGCGTCACCTGGATCACCGGGCTAGGTCCCATGACCTTTGGCCTGGCCAAAGCGTATAACGTTGGCGAGTTCGATGAGGAAGAATTTTTCCAGTTTGAGCTGGGTCGGACTTTCTGATGTAAAATGCCGCCCGTTCGAGGCAAGTGTCTCGGGGCATTCAAGCCACCTTTGAAAGGGCGTGGCGCGCCGATGAATTCACCAAGGAGTGTAATGTGCTGAAGAAGTATTTGAGTTCCAAGTTGCTGTTGGTGTTGTTGCTGCTGCTGGGTGCCACCGGAGCCGCGGCAGAACTCAAGATAGCCGTATTGGACACCCAGCGGGCACTGCTGGAAAGTGAAGAGGCTCGCCAGCTGCTGCAGACCGCTCAGAGCGAGCTCGAGAAAGAAGAAACCGAAGTCAAGGGCCTGGGTGATGAAATCGTCGCGCTGCAGGAGCAGTTGCAGAAGGACGCCGAGGTGCTCAGCCAGGGAGAACAGCGCAAGCGGCAGAAAGAAATCGAAGACAAGCGCATCGATTATGAGTTTCTGGTGAACAAGCTGCAGAAGGAAGTTAACGATCGACGCCAGGAGCTGCTGCAGCAGATGGTTCCGAAAATAGATGCTGTGCTCAAGGATCTCATCGAGCTGGAGGGTTACGACCTGATCATGGAGCGGGCCAATTTGCGCTATGCCAACTCAAAGCACGATATCACCCGTCGGGTCACAGAAAAGCTGAACGAGCGCCGGGACTCCGCGCGCTGAATGGATGGACGCTGAACCGGCGGCTGTCGACTGCGGCGTGCAAGGAAAAGTTTTCACGCTTTCCGAGCTGGCGACCCGGGTGAATGCCAGGGTGGTCGGGGACGCTGAGATTTTGATCAGCGGCCTGGGCAGCCTGGCGACGGCACAACCCGGACAGATCAGCCATCTTTCCGGTTCGGCCTACAGACGCCACCTGGCCTCGTCCCGGGCCAGCGCGGTGATTCTGACCGAGGAAGATGCGGCGGACTGGGCAGGGCCGGCGCTGATTGTCTCCAATCCTTACCTTGCCTTCGCACGGATTTCGCAGCTGTTTGCGCGCCAACCGGCTTTGCCTCCGGGCGTTGACCCCGGCGCGCAGATAGAGCCGGATGCCGTCGTCGATGAATCGGCGAGCGTCAGCGCCGGAGTCAGCGTTGGCTCCGGGAGCCGTATTGGTCCTCGTGTGCGCCTGTTCGGCAACGTTGTTATCGGAGCAAACTGCACGCTGGCCGAAGATGTCGTGCTCATGCCAAACGTGGTGCTCTATGCGGATGTTCGAATCGGCCCGCGCACCCTCGTTCACAGCGGGGCCGTCATCGGTGCCGATGGCTTCGGATTCACGCCGAATGAACAGATGCATCTCGAAACCATCGCCCAGGTTGGTGGGGTGACCATTGGCGCCGACGTTAGCGTCGGTGCCTGCACCTCCATAGACCGGGGGGCCATCGACGATACCGTGATCGAGGACGGGGTTAAGATCGACAACCAGGTACAAATCGGCCACAACTGCTACATTGGTGCCCATAGCGTCGTCTGTGGCTGCGTGGGCATCGTCGGCAGTACGCGTATCGGGCGACACTGCGTGCTCGCCGGCGGCGTTGGGATCGGCGGAGATGGGCCCATCGTGATCTGTGACCGTGTGGTAGTCAGTGGAATGACGCATGTTTCATCTTCCATCTCCGAGCCTGGCATATACTCGGGTGGGGTGATACATAATGACAGTCACAGCTGGAAGAAGAACGCGCTTCGTTTCCAGAAGCTGGATGAGCTGACCCGGCGGGTAAAAGCGCTCGAAAAACGGCTGGGAGAAGACGACCTCGGAAAGCGCTGAAACCTGGGTCGACCGTTGCAGCTTTTCTCTGAGGCTTTTGGGGAGCTTGCGAATGAAATCCACCCTACAATAAGCCTGACAACAAGGCCCGATTGCCATGAAGACAATTTCCGATCTGTATGACTACCTGCCGCATCGTTATCCGTTTCTGCTGGTGGATCGCGTTGTGGAAATCACGGATGGCGAGTGGATCCGAGGCTACAAGAACGTTACCGTCAACGAACCTTTCTTCAATGGCCACTTTCCCGGGCATCCCATCATGCCGGGTGTGCTGATCATCGAAGCCATGGCGCAGCTGTCCGGCGTGTTGGCGTTTGAGTCGAAGAACCGGCGTCCCGCCGATGGTTATACCTACTATCTCGCCGGTACGGACAAGGCTCGGTTCCGGCGGCCCGTCGTGCCGGGCGACCAGCTCGTGATGGAAAGCCGAATCCTTGCCGATAAGCGCGGGGTCATGAAGTTCGATTGTCAGGCGTATGTCGATGACAACCTTGCCTGTTCGGCCGAGATCACCTGCATGGAGCGGGAACTCTGAACTTGATCGACCCGCGTGCAATTATTGATCCCTCTGCCCGACTGGGCAGCAACGTCTCGGTCGGCCCGTGGACGATCATCGGTCCGGATGTGGAGATTGGCGATGACTGCTGGATAGCTTCCCACGTCGTCATGAAGGGGCCGACCCGGCTGGGTTGCCGCAACAAGGTGTACCAGTTCTCCTGTATCGGAGAAGACACATCGGACAAGAGTTACAAAGGCGAACCGACAACCCTCGAGATCGGCGATGACAACGTTTTCCGCGAAGGTTCGAATGTGCATCGGGGTACGCTGAAAGACCAGGGCCGGACGGTCATCGGTAGCGGCTGTCTGTTCATGCCTTACGTGCATGTTGCCCACGATTGCGTCCTCGGCGATCACATCATCATGGCCAATTACTCGGCGGCTTCTGGCCACGTGCGCATTGGCGATTACGCGAATCTTGGCGGCTATGCAGGCATCGCCCAGTACCGCAGTGTCGGCTCACATGCGCACATTTCCGCCATGAGCCTTGTGATCAAGGATGTGCCCGACTTCGTTGCCGTCACGGGAAACCCGGCGTCTGCTCTCGGAGTGAACCTGGAAGGTCTGCGGCGCCACGGGTTTTCCAAATCCCTCATCCAAGAGATACAGGATACCTACAGGATCGTCTACAGGACTGGCCTTACGGTCAGCGAAGCCTGCGAGCGGCTTGCCGATGTGGCCAGCAGAACGCCGGAAGTTGCGCGATTTGTGCAGTTCGTAAAGGATTCCCGGTGGGGCATCGCTCGGCCGCGCAGCCGATCCAGCGACGCTGAGGGTGTCTGACGAAGCCCCGGATGCTGTCCAGCGGCGTCCCATTATCGGAATTCTCGCGGGAGAGGCATCGGGGGACACGCTCGGGCAAGGTCTCATGAGAGCGTTGAAGCGGCGCTACCCTGACGCTCGGTTTCTGGGTATCGGTGGACCCGCCATGGCGATGGAAGGCCTGGAACAACTCGTGTCCATGGATCGACTCGCCGTTAACGGTTTTGTTGATCCAATCAGGCGACTGCCGGATCTGCTGGGTATTATTAGGCTGCTGCTGCGCACCTATGCGGAAGTCGGTCCGGATCTTTTCGTCGGCATCGACTTCAACGTCTTCAACCTGCTATTGGAGCGACGCCTCAAGCGGCGCGGTATACCTACGGTGCACTATGTCAGCCCGTCGGTGTATGCGTGGCGGCGTGGCCGCGTCAGGCGCGTTGCGCGTGCCGCGAATGTGCTGCTGACCCTCTTTCCTTTCGAGCCGGAGCTGTATCGGCACACTCGGGTGAACGCGGTGTTTGTTGGCCATCCGCTGGCCGATGCCATCGCCGATGTGGACGGCAATGAGCGGGCACGCCATATTGCCTGTCGGGAACTGGGCATAGACCCGAGCGGTACGCCGATCGCCGTGCTTCCGGGTAGCCGCATGAGCGAAATCCGGATGCTCGGGGACAGATTTCTCGACGCGGCGCAGATAGTGCAGCGTCAGCTTCCCCATGCCCAGTTCATCGTTCCCTGCGTGCGCCCGCAGATTGCCGAATGGGTCGCTGCTGCCCATCGGGCACGTCCACAGTTGTCGCTCACGGCCTATCATGGAAATGCAAGGGTTGCTCTGACGGCCTGTAAGGTGGCGCTGGTCAAGTCCGGTACCAGCACGCTTGAAGCCATGCTGCTCGGCCGTCCTATGGTGGTCAGCTACCGTCTTGGTCCCGTGACCTATCGGCTGGTACGCATGCTGCTCAGGACGCCCTTTGTGGCGCTGCCGAACATACTGGCCGGGCGCGCGCTGGTACCTGAGCTGCTGCAGAACGCGGCGACGCCCCAGCGCCTTGCCGATGCGCTGCTTGCGGAGCTGGACAAATCGGGTGTCGACCCAGAATACTTGTCGGAGTTCCGGCGCTTGGGAGACATCCTGCGTCGAGACGCGAACGCTCGCGCCGCTGAGGCCGTGTCACAATGTCTGGAGGCTGAAAACCGCGCCTGATGAGTCTGCTGGACGAAAAGTCATGGTTAGATCAGCTGCACCGCAGCTTTGCCGGGGTCGATGAGGTGGGCCGCGGTCCGCTTGCAGGACCAGTCGTAGCGGGCGCTGTAATTCTGGATCCTAAGCGGCCGGTTGCTGGCCTGCGGGATTCCAAACGTCTGTCTGCGCGCCGCCGCACCGAACTTGCCGGCCAGATTCGTGATCGTGCCCGAGCCTGGGCACTCGGTCGGGCCGAGGTGGAAGAAATAGACGCGCTGAATATTCTCAGAGCAAGTCATCTTGCCATGCAGCGGGCCGTCGCCGCGCTCACGGCTGCCCCTGAGTTCGTGCTGGTGGATGGTAATCTGACCCCGGAGTTCGCCGTTCCGGCGCTTGCCATTGTTGGCGGCGACGACCGCATCGAAGCCATCAGCGCCGCAGCGATCATCGCAAAAGTTGCCCGCGACGAGGAAATGGTAGCTCTGGCGGTCCGCTACCCCGGATACGGACTGGATCAGCACAAGGGCTATCCGACCCCGGGGCATCTGCTCGCGCTCGACAGACGAGGCGTCTCGCCGGTACACCGACGCAGCTTTGCCCCGGTCCGCCGAGCGCTCGCGGCGGGGCAGAATCGGCACGATCATCGGCAGAAAAACATGGGCCGACAGCCGCTTTCGCAAACCGGCCCGGAGACGGTCAGGTGACCCCCGGCTTCATTCATCTGCGGTTGCACAGCGAGTACTCGCTGGCGGACGGCATCATCAAAGTAAAGGCGCTGGCGGAACGTGCGGCCGCGCTCGGCATGCCGGCGATCGCGCTAACGGACAGGAGCAACCTTTTTGCTCTGGTGAAGTTTTATCAGGCGTGCCTGGGCGCGGGCGTAAAGCCGCTGGTCGGTGCGGATCTCAAGGTGCTTGGTGAGTCGTCGGAAACGTCCCGTCTGGGCGTACTGGCAATGAATCAGGCAGGCTTTCGAAACCTCATCGCCCTCGTTTCCAGGGCATATGTCGATGCAGAGGAACGCGGTTGTGTATCCCGCGCATTGCTGTTCGAGCGTGGCGAAGGGTTGCTGGTGCTGTCCGGTGGTCGTGAAGGCGAAGTGGGACAAGCACTGCTGCGAGACGACGCGGCGCTGGCACGTCGGCTGGCCTCAGAGTGGGCGGCGGCCTTTCCGGAGCGCTATTTCCTCGAGCTGACCCGCACCGGTCGCTCCCAGGAGGAAGTCTGTGTGGCGCGGACGGTCGCGCTGGCTGCGGCTATGGAGCTCCCTGTGGTGGCGACCAACGACGTGTGCTTTCTCCATCGAGAGGACTACGAGGCGCACGAGACGCGGGTCTGTATTCACGAGGGTCGGACCCTGGATGACCCGCGACGTGAGCGTCGATACAGTCCCGAGCAGTATCTGCGCAGCGCGGACGAAATGGCTGAGCTGTTTGCCGATATTCCCGAAGCGCTCACCAACAGTGTGGAGATTGCCCGGCGTTGCAACGTCGAAGTGGTCCTTGGCCAGTATTACCTGCCTAACTATCCCGTGCAGGAAGGGTTTACGCTGGAGTCCTATCTGGAGGCCTGTGCCAGAAAGGGGTTGACCGATCGGCTGGCGCGCTTGCAGCAGCTTGGCCAGCTGCAGCGACCCGAAGCCGATTACTGGCAGCGGCTCGATTTCGAGCTGGGCATCATCAACCAGATGGGTTTCCCCGGCTATTTCCTGATTGTCATGGAGTTTATAGGCTGGGCGAAAGCGGAGGGCATACCGGTTGGTCCCGGTCGCGGATCAGGCAGCGGCTCGCTTGTTGCCTACGTGCTGGGTATTACCGACATGGATCCGCTGCGTTATTACCTGCTGTTCGAGCGCTTCCTGAATCCGGAACGGGTATCCATGCCGGACTTCGATATCGATTTCTGCATGGAAGGTCGCGACAGGGTGATCGCCCACGTTTCGGATCGCTACGGTCAGGAAGCGGTAAGCCAGATCATCACCTTCGGCACCATGGCGGCAAAGGCGGTCGTGCGCGATGTAGCCCGGGTCCAGGGCAAACCCTACGGGTTGGCTGATAAGCTGTCCAAGCTGATTCCGTTCGAAGTGGGCATGACGCTTACTAAAGCCGTGGAACAGACGAAGGAGCTGGCAGATTTCATCGCCGCGAGTGAAGAGGTCGGCGAGATCATGGAGATGGCTTACAAGTTGGAGGGAATCGTGCGCGGCGTCGGCAGGCATGCCGGCGGCGTTGTGATCGCCCCATCAGCGCTGACGGATTTTGTCCCCCTGTACGTGGACGAGCTTTCCGGCGGCCTCGTCTCCCAGTTCGATAAGGACGACGTGGAAAGCGCGGGCCTGGTCAAATTCGACTTCCTGGGCCTGAAAACCCTGACCATCATCGACTGGGCGGTGGAGGCCATCAACGCGGGCCTCGAACCGGACCAGCCGCCCGTGCAGATCGATCAATTGCCGCTGGACGATCCGGCCACTTTTGAACTCATGCGGAATGCCGAAACGACCGGCGTTTTTCAGCTGGAATCCAGGGGCATGAAGGATCTGATCGTGCGATTGCAGCCTGACCGGTTCGACGACATCATCGCTCTGGTGGCTTTGTTTCGTCCCGGGCCGCTGCAGTCCGGCGCAGTTGACGACTACATCAACCGCAAGCATCGACGGGAAGCCGTGGTTTACGACCACCCCGAAATGGCCCCGGTGCTGGACACCACCTACGGCGTCATGCTGTATCAGGAACAGGTGATGCAGACGGCTCAGGTGCTGGCCGGCTTTACCCTTGGCCAGGCTGATCTTCTGCGGCGCGCCATGGGCAAAAAGAAGCCGGAAGAGATGGCCAAGGTGCGTCAGCAGTTTCTGGACGGCACGGGCGCTCGCGGCGTGGATCAGAACCTTGCCGGGCATATCTTCGACCAGATGGAGAAGTTTTCAGGCTACGCGTTCAACAAATCTCACAGCGCCACATACGCCCTGATTTCCTTTCAGACAGCCTGGCTGAAGACCCACTACCCGGCAGAGTTCATGGCGGCAACGCTCTCAGCCGATATGCAGAACATTGACAAGGTAGTCACCTTGGTGGACGAAGTCCGTCGTATGGGCCTGGATCTGCAATCGCCCAGCGTCAATCGCTCAGCGTTTCGTTTTTCCGGCTGCCAGGGCAAAGTTATCTACGGGTTGGGCGCGGTACGCGGCGTCGGGGAGGGGCCCGTTGCCGCTTTCGTGCTGTCACGGGAAGCCGAGGGGCCGTTTCAGAACCTGTCTGATCTGTGTCGTCGCGTTGACGCACGCAAGGCCAATCGCCGGGTTCTGGAAGCGCTGATCCGTTCCGGGGCGATGGATGAATTCGGCAAGGCGGAGGAGATCATCGATCAGATACGCGCCCGGCTGCTGGCCGAGTTGCCCGACGCGCTGCAGGGGGCCGAGCAGGCCGCCCGCAATGACGCGCTCGGGATGATCGACATGTTCGGTGATGTCAGCGAGGCTCCAGCCAGGGTGCCTCGCCAGCATCAGGTACCGTCCATGAGCAAGAAAGAACGGTTGGAGGGGGAGAAGGATACCCTGGGCTTGTACCTGACCGGTCATCCCATCGAAGACTATCTCGGCGAGCTCAGCCAGATCTGCTCCAGCGACATTGCCAGCCTGCGGCCTCAGAAAGGTAACCAGGTGCTGGCGGGGCTGGTGGTGTCCAGCCGAACCATGCGAGGTCGCCGGGGCGGAGATATCTGTTTCCTGGTTCTCGATGATCGCAGTGGGCGGATCGAGGCGTCGCTGTTCGCCGAAGTGTTTGAGGCCCATCGCAGCAAGATCGCCAAGGACGCCATTCTGGTGCTTGAAGGTGCGGTACAGCCGGACGATTTCACGGGAACGCTTAAGCTGCGAGCCGAGAACGTGCTGACCATGGAAGAGGCGCGCGCGCGGTATTCTCGAGGCGTGGTGCTCGATCTGTGTCAGGAGCGCGTTCCGGACGACCTTTCTGGTCGGTTGAAAAAGTGCCTTGAGCCACATCGGTCCGGCAATGGTATCGCCGGCTGTCCGGTGACGGTGCTGTATCAGACGGGCAACGGCGGTACCCTTGCCCGGGGCCGGATAACCCTGGGCCCGGAATGGCAGGTGGAACCCAGCGACGATTTGCTGCGTCGGCTGCGTGAAGAGTTTGGCAATGATCGGGTGACGCTGACCTACGCTGCTGACCGCCGCGCGTCCTCGGGGAGCGCCCCCCTTCGTTCCAGCGGTAACGGCCGCGTCGCGACTGCCTGACGTGAACAGCGTTGTCGGTGCCGTCACTGCAGCGGTCCGTTCCGCCCAAGGGATCGTTTTCATCGGGTTCAGCGGTGGGCTCGACTCCAGCGTGCTGCTTCACGCGGCCGTCAGCGTTGGCAACCCCAGTCAGCTGCGCGCACTCCACGTCAACCACCAGCTGCATACCGATGCCGACCAGTGGGAGGCCCACTGCGAGCGGATCTGCGCCGAACTGGGCGTTGCCCTGGAAGTTCGCCAGGTACGGGTCGATAGTGCCGGCAGCCTCGAGGCGGCAGCCCGTGATGCCCGTTACAGCATTTTTCTCGAGCACCTGAGCGTTCCACAAAGCCGCCTTCTGCTGGCTCACCATCGAGAAGACCAGGCGGAAACGGTTCTTCTAAGGCTGCTGCAGGGACGTGGCGTTTACGGGATGCCGGCACAGCGTCTACTCGGCTCGGGGAGGCTGCTGCGCCCCCTGCTGGATTTGCCTAAAGCAGTGCTGCAAAGCTACGCGAGGCAGGCGGCACTGACATGGGTGGAAGACCCGGGCAACACGGATGAGACGCTCGACCGCAATTTTCTTCGTCACCGGCTGCTGCCAGCGATACGCGGTCGTTGGCGACAGGTGGATGATGCGTTGATTCAAGCCGCTGCGGAGCGCGAACGATCGGACAGTTTGCTGCTGCGTGCCAGCGCGTTGGAGCCTTCGAGTTCGGTATTGCCGCTGGCTAAGCTGTCGGGATACGGCGAGTTGGATCAGCTGATTCTGCTGCGTTTGTGGCTGCAGCACCGGGGCGAGAGGGTGCCTTCGCGACGCTCGCTGGAAACCTTTCTGCGGCAATTGACATCCGCGGCAGATCGCCAGCCGAGGCTTGCCTTGAGCAGCGGCACTCTGCAGCGCTATCGCGACGGGATTCATCACGTCCCGACACCGCCGCTACTCGAACCCGTTTACCCCCTGCCCTTGCCGGGCTGTTTGTGCCTTCCTCACGGCGAATTGCGGATCGAAGCGCACGCCGATGGTCTGCAGCTGGTCGGCGCGCCGCGGGTACGTTTCCGCGAGGGTGGCGAGAAGCTGCTGCAGGGCGGTCACCACCGATCCCTGAAGCAGCTGATGCAGCACGCGGGACTGCCGCCCTGGATCAGGCGTACCCTGCCGCTGATATTCGATGACGAGGGTCTCGCCGCGGTGCCGGCAATCGCCCAGAGGGATCGGCTGCCTGGCTTCAAGGGGCCCGGGTTCCGGGTTTGCTGGACGCCCAAAGGACCTTTTCATTGAGGTTGTCCAGGGGTTTTGCTAACGTGACTTCCCATCCTGCGTGCGCGTTCCTGCGTGCCTACCTCTGCAGATGGCATAGATGACCCGATACATTTTTGTTACTGGTGGTGTGGTCTCTTCTCTTGGCAAAGGGATCCTCACTTCCTCGCTGGCTGCCGTTCTCGAAGCGCGGCAGCTGAAGGTCAACGTGCTGAAAATGGACCCCTACATCAACGTTGATCCCGGCACCATGAGCCCTTTTCAGCACGGAGAGGTGTACGTGACCGCAGACGGCGCGGAAACGGATCTGGATCTTGGGAACTACGAACGGTTCACGCGGGCGCGGATGTCCAGAAAGAACAATTTCACAACCGGCAGCGTGTATGCCGAGGTTCTGCGCCGGGAAAGGCGTGGTGACTATCTTGGGGCGACGGTTCAGGTCATTCCCCACGTGACCGATGAGATCACGCGCCGAATCAAAGATGCGGCTGAAGGCTTCGATGTGCTGCTCGTAGAAACAGGCGGCACCGTGGGCGATATTGAATCCCAGCCGTTTCTGGAAGCAATCAGACAGCTGCGGCTGGAAGTTGGGGCGCAGCGTGCGATGATCATCCATCTGACCTACGTGCCCTACATCAGTGCGGCGGGAGAAATCAAAACCAAGCCAACGCAGCACTCGGTCAAAGAATTGCGCTCCATAGGTCTGCAGCCGGACGTGCTGGTCTGCCGTTCCGACCGGGCTTTACCTCGGTCTGCCCGCAGCAAGATAGCATTGTTTACCAACGTGGAAGAAAGGGCGGTGGTATCTGCCGAGGACTCCGAAACCATTTATCAGGTGCCTGAAAAGCTGCACGAGCAGGGTCTCGATGCTTTTGTCGTAGAGCGGCTCAACATCGAGTGTCCGCCCGTGGACCTTGGAGAATGGCGACGGATCGTCGATGCTCAGCTGCACCCCGATCGTGAGGTTCGTATTGCCATCGTCGGCAAGTATCTGGATCTGCTGGATGCTTATAAGTCGCTCATAGAGGCCATAGTGCACGCCGGTATCCAGACCCGCACCCGGGTTGAGATCAAGTATCTGGATGCCGAAGATCTGGAACGGGAGGGTACCGGCGCGCTCAATGACGTCAGTGCCATCCTGGTTCCCGGAGGCTTCGGCCGTCGCGGCTTCGAGGGGAAGATTCTTGCCGTCCAGCATGCGCGAGAGCATCGGGTTCCTTATCTTGGCATCTGCTACGGGCTGCACGCTGCCGTTATCGAATATGCTCGTCACGTGACAGGACTGGATGGCGCCCACTCGACGGAGATCGAACCCCGCACGCCGCATCCGGTAATCGGACTCGTAACCGAGTGGACAGATCGGGAAGGTAGGCTCGAGCACCGCACCGGCCAGGACGACCTTGGTGGCACCATGCGGCTGGGCGAGCAGGTATGCGTCCTGAAGGACGGAACGCTGGCCCGGCAACTCTATGGCCAGCCCGAGATCCAGGAGCGGCATCGCCACCGCTATGAGGTCAACGACGGCTATGTATCCCAGCTCGAGGCCAGCGGGTTGGTGGTCTCTGGCCGATCGGCGGACGGTGAGCTGGTGGAGGTGATTGAACTCTCTGATCATCCCTGGTTCGTCGCCTGTCAATTCCATCCGGAGTTCACATCGTCGCCCCGTGATGGTCATCCCCTCTTTACTGGTTTCATCGAGGCGGCGTTGCAGCGGACCGAACACCCTGCGTTGCTCAAAGACGGAACATCCAGTTAGGTTATCTAGATCCCCCATGAAGATTTGTGATTTCGAAGTCGGCCTCGACAAGCCGCTGTTTCTCATCGCCGGGCCGTGCGTTATCGAAGAGGAAGGCCTTATACTTGACGTTGCCGGCCAGCTGCGCGAAATCACGGCCGCCCTCGGCGTGCCCTTTGTCTTCAAAGCTTCTTTCGACAAGGCGAATAGATCTTCTCACGAGAGTTTCCGGGGGCCTGGCGCTGAAGCCGGCCTGCGCATTCTCAGCGAGGTGAAGCGTCAGATCGGGGTGCCCGTGCTGACTGACGTTCATGAAGATACCAACATGCAGGAAGTCGCCGAGGTC
>JAHEEG010000293.1 GCA_024640825.1 Gammaproteobacteria bacterium | reverse complement strand
AGCGCTGCCGGGTGCACTTCATGCGAAACGCCCTGGCGCACGCGCCGAAGGGCCAGCGGCAGACGGTGGCCGCCCTGATCCGCACCGCCTTCGCGCAGGAGACGGAGGCCGATGCGCGGCAACAGTGGCGGGTGGTGCGTAAGCTTCCCCGCCCGGTAGACAGAATGGAAGTGGACTTTTCTGGCAGGATTTTCTGTCGAGGAGGGTCCGATGAAGAAGAGCAAGTTCAGTGAATCGCAGATCGTTGCGATCCTGAAGGAAGGCGAAGCCGGGATTCCGGTGACGCAGATCCTTCGCCAGCACGGCATCAGCCAGGCCACCTATTACGTGTGGAAGTCGCGCTACGGCGGCGCCAGCGTGGCCGAGCTCAAGCGTCTGAAGGAACTCGAGGCGGAGAACGCCAGGCTCAAGCGCATGTATGCGGACCTGGCCCTGGAGAACGCCGCGATCAAGGACGTGCTGAGCCGAAAGCTGTGACGCCGTCGGCCAGGCGCGAAGCCGTGCAGATCATGACCCAGGACCATGGCCTGTCGGTGCAACGCGCTTGCTCATCAGCCCGGTTATCGCGGGCGGCGTACTACCGGCCAATCCAGGATCGCAGCCAGGCCGATGCCGAGATCGTTACGGCCCTGAACGAACTCATCGCCGTCGAGCTGCGCTGGGGCTTCTGGAAGTGCTTCGACCGGCTGCGCCAGATGGGAAGGCACTGGAACCACATACTGTAATCACCCCAATCTTGGTGGAGGTGACACATGGGCACGTATGTGGGACTGGACGTATCGCAGAAGCTGACCTCGGTGTGCGTAATCGACGAGGCGGGCAAGCGGCTTTGGCAGGGCAGCGTGGCAACCGACGCCGCCGTGCTGGCCGCCACGATTCGCGCGCGTGCTCCGGAACCGCACAAGGTGGGAATCGAGACGGGGCCGCTGGCGGTTTGGCTGTATCACGCAATGCACGATCTCGATCTGGCGGTCGATTGCATCCATGCGCGCCATGTCCACGCTGCCTTGTCGGTTCAGCTCAACAAGACGGACAAGAATGATGCGCTTGGCATTGCCCAGCTCGTGCGCAGCGGCTGGTATCGGCCGGTTCACGTGCGCAGTCTGGCCAGCCACGAGGCACGGCTACTGCTGACCGCCCGCGCGCAGTTCGTCAGCATGCGCACGGCGGTTTCGAATCAGATTCGAGGATTACTGAAGACCTTCGGTGTGGTCCTGGGCGCTGGCAAGAAGCGCCGCTTCGAGCACAGTGTTGAAGCTTCCAACCCGGTTCTTGCTAGCGTCAAGGCGACGGTCTCCACGCTTCTGCAGACGTGGAAGCATCTGAACGAACAGATCCGCGAGATCGATCGGCGCCTGCAGAAACAAGCACGACACGACCCTGTGTGCGGGCTGCTGATGACCGCGCCAGGCGTCGGCGTCATCACAGCGATGAGTTTCCGCACAGCGGTAGATGACCCGGCTCGATTTCGCCGGATTGACGACATCGGGCCATTTCTAGGGCTCGTGCCGACCAAGTACCAGTCGGGCGATGTCGATCGCAACGGCTCGATCTCAAAGCACGGGAACCGACAGACGCGTGCAATGCTCTTTGAGGCGGCCGGCGTGATTTTGCAGCGCAGTCGGGTGAACTGCGTGTTGAAGCAATGGGCCGAAGGCCTGCAGCGGCGCATCGGCTTGAGGAAGGCGACGGTCGCCTTGGCGCGCAAGCTGGCCACGGTACTGCTGAGCATGTGGCGTAACGGTCAGCCGTTCAGCATCGCTCGCTGATCGCCCTACCAGACTGAGTTCAAGCGATCCGATTTCGTCGCTGCGGTCGATTCCTCGACGCGCTTCGCAGCATTTCAGTGACTGCGGGAATCACATCGGAACGGCCAGCGACTTCGGGCAGTACTGTGTGGCGCGCCCGTCGCGACCACGAAGACGACAACGAGCCGGATCGAATCTCGAACGAATGGAGAAGGAGCCCAGAAGAGACTTGACTGCCTGGTGATTAGACGACAATCGCGGCCAACGGCAGTGCAACGAGCAGCAGCGCAAGAGCGCGAAGCAGGAATCGCATTCGATACTTTGATCCGTACGCGGCGG
>JAHEEG010000172.1 GCA_024640825.1 Gammaproteobacteria bacterium | reverse complement strand
CAGTCGGACGACAGCGATGCCGACAACCAGCTCTTCTCGGTGGTAGCCGGGAGAAATTTTTTGGATGGCCGCGGCAATATTTCGGCCGCTCTCGAATACTCCAAGAATAAGCGGCTGAGAGCCTCGAAGCGCGATTTTGCGGCGGGCGGGGACCGCAAGATATTCGTTCAGAACCCTTTCGCTGCCACGCCCGATGAGGTGCCGCTGGGCGATATTCGGTATTTCGACAGTTCCCGAGATGGCGCCGTGGATGTCGACTTTGACTTCGTTCAGGACTTTAACGGCGACGACACGCCGTGGGACGGTGGGTCGGTGCCGTTCATCGATCCGTTCTTTCAGCAGGGCGGCGATGGGACGCCGCTGGATGACTACATCGGCGACCTGCTGCCAAAGGAAGATCGGCGCACTGCCAATCTCATGTTCGATTACGAGTTCTCGGATCTGGTCAATGTGTTCGCGGAACTCAAATACTCTAAAACCGAAGCTGTGACTGATTCCCAGCCAACGTTCGACTTCTTCCTCTGGCTCGAACCGGATTACGCCTTTACGCCGCCGAATGTTGCCGCTGCGCTGGATCCTGGTTTTCCGGTCGCGCTGGTGTCTCGCGACAACTTCGACCTCGGGGTCAGGGGTGATGATATCGAGCGGAAAACGTTCCGCAGCGTCATCGGCCTGGAAGGCGTCTTCGACAACGGCTGGACCTACGAGGCGTCCTATGTGTACGGGAAGACTAAGATAGACGGCACCACGTTGAACAACCGGTTTCAGGACCGGTACGCGGCAGCGTTGGATGCTGTGATTGACCCTGACACGGGTGAGGCAGTATGCCGGTCCAGCCTGGACCCCGATGCGTTCCCGTTCAACCTGGATTGGCAGGGCTGGGGCTTCGAGTACGAACCCCGGCCCGGCACCTGGGCGGGATCCTTCGACCCGGGTCCAGGCAGCGGCTGCGTGCCGGTCAACATTTATGGCGACGGATCCGTCTCGAGTGAGGCGGCGCGCTGGATCATGGCGGACACTCAGGACAAATCCGAGATCAAGCAGCACGTCGTCCAGGCTTACGTTTCCGGCGACTCGGCCCCGCTGTTCAGCCTGCCGGCGGGACCGGTAGGTTTCGCGTTCGGGGCCGAGTACCGGGAGGAGAAAAGCGACAATACTCCCGCGGCGGAAGACCGGGCCGGATATACGTTCGGTAATGTCATCGAGCCGACCAAAGGCGACTTTGACGTCAAAGAGGTTTTCCTGGAGGTGGACGTTCCGCTGCTGACGGGCAAGCCCGGTGCCGAGCTTCTCAGCGTCGACGGCGCGGTGCGCTTTTCCGACTACTCCACCATCGGCAACGCTACGACCTGGAAGGTAGGTGCGGTGTGGCAGATCATCGAGGATGTCACCTTCCGAGGCACGAAGGCGGAGGCAACGCGTGCGCCTAATATAGCCGAGCTTTTCGATCCGGGCGGGCAGACCTTCGAGTTCATCGACGATCCTTGCGATATAAACGAGTTGGCGAACGGGACGTCGTTCCGTTCAGCGAACTGCGCGCAGATTCTTACCGCTCTGGGCGTTGACCCGGACACCTATACGGATCCCAACTCGTCGAGCATCGGCGGAATTTCGACGGGCAATCCTGACCTGGAGGAAGAGACCGCCGATACGCTAACCCTGGGCGTGATTCTTCGTCCTCGATTCATCGAGAACCTGACGATCAGCGTCGACTGGTACGACATCGAGCTGAAAGACGCGATCAATGCGGAGCCGCCCCAGGAGGGCGCCAACCTGTGCGTGGATTTGCCGACCACGTCTAACGACTTCTGTGGCCTTTCTGAACGGGAACCCGGCACCGGCGCGATCATTAATTTTATTCAGAAGTCTCTTAACGTGGCGTCGTTCAAGACTGAAGGCTACGACTTCACCGTGGACTACCTGATCGATCCAGACGCCTGGGGCGCCAGGGGAAACTGGGGTATTTTCAACTTCCGCGTGATCGGCAACAAATTGAAGAAGCTGGAATTCGTCAACCTTCCCGGAGCTCCGGCTGATCGCGATCTGGGAGAAGAGGACGCGCCCGAATGGCAGGTGAAATTTAATGTCATCTGGCAGCGTGGGCCGCTGCTGCTCGATTACGGGTTCGATTATTTCGACGAAACCCAGCGGTATACTAAGGAGACGCGGCAGAATAATCCCGACATTGCCGATCGTAAGTACTGGGACTACGACGAGAAGATGGTGCATAACATCTACGGCGCCTATGATTTCTCGGAGAAATTCACGCTCTCAGGCGGCATAGACAATTTTACGAATGAGAAGCCGGATATCGGCGAGACCTTTTATCCTGTCAGCGCCGTTGGTCGATTCTACTTTCTCGGCTTCGAAGTCAATCTGTAGGCCAAGATGAGCGGGAGACTACCGCGGTGCTGCGGTTGTCTCGCTTGCTGGTGCCGGCAGGCTGATGCGCCACGGAGGCGCTGGCGACAGGCTCTGGGCTTTTGTCCAGACCAGTCAGGTGAGATCTTTGATCAGACTCTCGCGAGTCGCTTCTGAAAGCGCTACCTCGCAAGGCAACGCCGGGTGATCGATACCCATTCGGATGGCAGCGCCGGTCTTGACGGCGCCGATGCTGCCCTCGTCCAGTTCGAAACGCAGGAAGTGCACCGCCGAGGTCTTCTCGTCGGTCGACCGCTCCAGGTCTTCGTTGGCAATCGCGTAAATCCGGTCGAAGCCGTCGATCTGAATCCAGATTTTGTGCTCGATGCCCGGCATGGCTGCCAGCGCTTTGCGGCGTTCCGCCACGTCCGGATACTCGAACATGAATGTACCCTTCCAGTTGCTGCCGTCGGGAATCAGTGGGTTGTAAGCGGCGATCTCTTCGGCAATTTCCGCCGCCTCGAAAATCCGCTCCACACGCAGCATCTCCTGGACCTGGTACTTCAGCGTCGTGAAGTCTTCGAAGTACATGGTGGCGTTGGGAGTCAGGGCAACGCGGCGGGGCTTCTTGTGGGCGATCACCTCGGCGCGAAAAGCTTCGCGTTTTACTGCGTATTCCTCCAGGCTCCAGAGGTTGCTTCGATCCAGCTTCTGCATGACTACACTCCGTAGGCTTTTCTGACCATGGTGATGGGGTGTTCCGCTTTGTTTACGTCCAGACCCTCCTGCTCCATGGAATGGGCGATCATCCTGCCGGCCATGGGGCAGTCGGAGCCGAAGGTGTCCGCCTCCGCCTGCTTCACTCGAGTGACCACCGGTCGCGCGATCTTCATTGCCTTTTCGTAGGTTTCGCTTCTGATGGCATAGGTGCCGTCGTGCCCCGAGCAGCGCTCGATGGCGGTGATCTCCGTGTTCGGGATCAGCTTCAGGAAGTCCCGTGTCTTCATGCCAAAATTCTGTACCCGCTGATGGCAGGCTACGTGGTAGGCGACCTTACCCAGAGAGTTTGCAAAGTCTGTTTTTACCAGCCCTGCTTTGTGCCGCAGCATCAGGTACTCGAACGGGTCGAAGAAGCCTGCTTTGACCTTCGCCACCTGCTCGTCCTCCGGAAACATCAGCGGCAGCTCCTGCTTGTACATGAGCACGCAGGACGGGATAGGCGCCATGATGTCGTAGCCGTCTTCAATGGCCTGAAGAAAGACGGGCAGGTTGGCATCCTTGAGCTGCTCGACCTTTTTTAGATCGCCCAGCTCGAGCTTGGGCATGCCGCAGCACTTGGCATCCTTCAGTATCCGCACCGGGATGTCGTTATGATTGAGCACCGCAATGAGGTCTTCCACCATCTGCTGCTCGTTGTGATCACCATAGCAGGTGACGTAGATGGCTACTTTGCCCGTGGTTCGGTCACTGGCCTTGGCGGGCAGAGCCCGGCCGATTTCTTTGTCCGTTTTTTTCGTCAGCGCCGTGGCGTGGAAGTGCGGTATGGGCGCGTCCGGGTGGATCTCCATCACGCCCTCCATCAGCTTGCGCAGTGGCTTGCTACCGCTGGCGGCGTTAGCCAACTGGGCCACGCCCGGGGTGCTGAGCGCATCGAATATCGGATCGGTGCTGGTAATCAGTCGATCCCGCCACCGCGTATCCTGATTCTTAAATTTGTAAGCTTTGGCACGCAGCATGAGATGAGGAAAATCGACGGCCCATTCATGGGGCGGCAGGTAAGGGCACTTAGTCTCGGCGCACAGGTCGCAGAGGAAACATTGGTCGACCACTTTCATGTAGTCGTCCTTGTCGACGCCGTCGACTTCCAGAGTTTCTGACTCGTCTACGAGATCAAAAAGCGTCGGAAATGAATCGCACAGGCTTACGCAGCGCCGGCAACCGTGACAGATGTCGAAGACGCGCTCGAGCTCGCTGTAGAGGCTGTCCTTATTAGAGAACGCTTCGCTCTTCCAATCCAGCGGTTCCCGTGCGGGTGCTTCCAGGCTTCCCTCTCTTACAGCCATCGTTCCTTTCCTGTTGTTGAGTATTCGGTGGTAGCCGGCGGTTACCGGCGTTCGTCAGTGGGTTTGCTGCCCGTTTGCGTCGTAAACATGGACATCTGTGCAGACTAAAAGGGGCCACGCGGGCCCCTTCATTGTCGCTCCGTGATCGTTGCCTTCAGCCCATCGCGTCCAGAGCTTTCTGGAAGCGGTTAGCGTGGGAACGTTCGGCTTTCGCCAGAGTTTCGAACCAGTCGGCGATCTCTTCAAAGCCTTCATCCCGCGCAGTTTTGGCCATGCCCGGGTACATGTCGGTGTACTCGTGGGTCTCGCCGGCGATGGCGGCTTTCAGATTGTCGCCGGTGCTGCCGATGGGCAGCCCGGTAGCGGGGTCGCCGACGGCTTCCATATATTCCAGGTGTCCGTGGGCGTGGCCGGTCTCGCCTTCGGCGGTGGAACGGAAAACGGCGGCTACGTCGTTCTCACCCTCGACATCGGCCTTCGCGGCGAAGTAGAGGTAGCGACGATTGGCTTGAGATTCGCCTGCGAAAGCGTCCTTCAGGTTCTGCAGAGTATTGCTGTCCTTCAGTTCCATGACGTGGTGTCCTCTATCAGTACTCGGTAGTTCATGAATGTCCAGGCGGAACTGTTTCTGATGACACAGGCCAGCGGGGTTTGGGCCAACCGGTGGCATTCCGCCGAAACGGGAGTCAGAGTATATAGGGTCGGCGTGCTGTCGCCATTCGAAAGTAGCTATCGTGATAATAGCCTTGAGCTATGGAAGCTCACGAATTCGAAGTTTTCTTATATGATAATCATTCGCATTGAGCGAGTGCAACCCGTCACCCGCTCAGAGGCGGCCCCTAGGGTCACGCGGGTGGGGCCGGGGGGGCTGAAAACGCTGTTGATATGGAGCCTGCCCTTTTGATCCGCGCTGAACTGGGTCATCTGCTGCGGCTGGCCCTGCCGATCATTCTCACCCAGCTGTCGCAAATGGGAATGGGCGTGGCCGATACCGTCATGGCTGGGCGGTACAGCTCTGCCGACCTGGCTGGCGTGGCGCTTGGCGGTAATCTTTACTGGCCCTCGATGCTGCTGCTTTCCGGGGTCATGATGGCGTTGATCCCATCGGTTTCGCAGCTGCACGGCAGCGGGAATCAGGGCCGAGCAGGGGAAGTGGTCCGCCAGGCGTTGTGGATTGGTCTTGGTGGCGGCCTTCTGCTGGTGGTCGCTTATCAGAATACGGAGCCCGTCTTCCAGTTTGTCGGCGTCGATCCGCTGGCTGTACCCATCGCTGCGGCCTATCTGAGAGCGGTGTCGTGGGGCGTGCTGCCGCTGATGGGCTACTTCGCGCTTCGCTATCTTTGCGAGGGGCTGTCCTGGACGCTGCCGGCGATGCTGATTGCCTTTTCCGGGCTGCTGCTGAAAATCCCTCTGAACTATCTCTTTATTCACGGCGGCCTGGGAATTCCAGAGCTTGGCGGCGCCGGTTGCGGTTGGGCCAGCGCTCTGGTTCTCTGGCTGCAGTTCGCCGTGCTGGCAAGCGTTGTTTCTGCCTCCCGGATGCGCGCTACGGGCGTGTTCAGCCAGTTTTCCCCGCCGGATCTGGTTGAGATCCGGCGGCTCCTCAAATTGGGGCTGCCTATAGGCCTGACCAGCTTTCTCGAGATCTCGATGTTTTCGATTGTCACGCTGCTGGTGGGACGGCTTGGTGTGCAAGCGGTAGCCGCTCACCAGATTGCCACCAGCGTCGGCGGGCTGGCATTCATGGTGCCTATGGCTATCGGGATGGCGGCGGCGATCCGCGTTGGCTTTAACACTGGTGCCGGTGACCTGCCCGGGGCTCGGCGCAGCGGCACGATAGCCATTGGCATGGCGCTGGTTTTCGCGGTGCTGGCGGTGACGTTGATTCTCAGCGGCAGGGGCCCGATTGCCGGGCTTTACACCAACGAGCTTCCGGTAATGGTACTGGCCATGGAACTGATGCTGTTCGTCGCGCTGTTTCAGGTCGTGGACGCCTCCCAGGTAGCAGCCATTGGTGCGCTGCGAGGTTTCAAGGATACCCGGGTTCCGATGATGGTCGCGCTGCTTGCCTATTGGGCAGTGGGTCTGCCGGTGGGGGTGGTGCTCGGATTCAACTTGACTGACTTTTCGCCCCTGGTCGCATCCTTAGAGGGTGTCCGCGGTTTCTGGGTGGGTCTTTGCGCAGGTCTCGCGGTGGCTGCGGTGATTCTGGTCGGCCGTTTCGCTTGGGTTTCGCGGCGTCCTGAGATTATCGCGCGGATGTCGCACCGGTGATGGAAGAGCTGTGGATTCCGCTCACCCTGGCCGCCGCGTTTCTGCAGAATCTGCGTTCCCTGCTGCAGAAGCGTCTTACTGGAGAGCTGAGCGCCAACGGCGCCAGCTACGTTCGCTTCTGTTTTGCTCTGCCGTTTGCTCTGATCTATGTGGGGTTGCTAACCGCTGAGGGCGCGCTGCCGACCACCGGCCAGGAATTCTGGATCTATTGCCTGGTCGGGAGCCTCGGGCAGATCGTCGCGTCCGCCTGCCTGTTGGCGGCGTTCACGGTTCGTAACTTTGCCGTCAGCACGGCGCTTTCGAAAACCGAGGTGGTGCAGGCGGCAGTGGTGGGTTTTCTGCTGCTCGGAGACCGTGTGCCAACTCTGGCAGTCGCAGGCATCTTGCTGAGCCTTCTGGGGGTGCTGACCCTGACCTCTAACCTTCGCCTGGGTGATTTTCTGCGAGCCGATCGGGGCCTT
>JAHEEG010000036.1:9418-26050 GCA_024640825.1 Gammaproteobacteria bacterium | reverse complement strand
TTTCGGTGCTCACCCTCTCTAACTTCGTGCCGACCATCCTGTTCGGGGTCCTAACCGCGGCGGCGATGGTCCTGGCGCTGGTGGCCAATCTGACCCTGCTGCCCAGTCTGCTCGTTCTGTTCCTGGCACCGAAGCGCCGTCGACCGCCGGTTGTCTGAAACGACCTGCCCGCCGCTGGCCTTTGAATTGAGGGCACGCAGGCGGCTGATCAGACGAAAGCGATTTGCAGGGCCTCGAGCAGGCCCTCCCGGCTGCCCTCACGCCGCAAACTTGCCTTACGGTCAATTTGCGGCGTTCGGCTGCTCGGAAATGTCCCTGAAAATCGCTTTCGCCTGATCAGCATCTTCCAAAGCAGGTCCAAAGGCCAGCGGCGGGCTGGCCTTATCGGTGATCGGAGGGAGGGGTTCGCTCCAGATGAGGCTGCGGGGGACGGCTGCGTTGCGCTAACGCGTCGCTGCTCATTGGCTACTTCAGGTTTTTCAGTCGCGCTTCTGCCATTGCCGCTGCGGTAAAGATGGCGCGTCCTTTGTTCATGCTCTCTTTCCACTCGAGCCTGGGGATGGAATCCGCCACTACGCCACCGCCCGCTTCGATATAGAGGACGCCGTCCTTGATCACCGCGGTACGAATGGCGATGGCGGTGTCCATGTTGCCGTTCCAGGCCAGGTAACCCACCGCCCCGCCATAGATGCCGCGCTTGACGGGTTCGAGCTGGTCGATGATTTCCATGGCCCGGATTTTCGGCGCCCCCGACAGGGTACCTACCGGAAGCGTGGCCCTGAGGACGTCCATGGCCGTCTTTCCGGGCTTGAGCCGCCCCACCACGTTGCTGGAGATGTGCATGACGTGTGAGTACCGCTCTATGACGAACTGCTCCGTGACTTCTACGGAGCCGGTCTCCGATACCCGCCCCACGTCGTTGCGCCCCAGGTCGATGAGCATCAGATGCTCGGCAAGCTCTTTTGGATCGGCGAGAAGCTCCTCCTCCAGAGCCTTGTCCTCCTCGGGGGTGTGGCCTCGGCGCCGGGTTCCCGCAAGGGGGCGATTGATGATCTGTCCATCTTCCAGCCTGGCAAGAATCTCCGGTGACGAGCTGACAATCTGGAAATCCCGCAGATCCATGAAGTACATGTAGGGAGAAGGGTTCAGACTTCGTAGAGCTCGATATAGGGTAATGGGGTCAGCGTTGAAAGGAATGGACATGCGCTGTGCCAGGACAACCTGCATGACGTCGCCTGCGCGTATGTACTCGCGAATTTTTTCAACGGCCTGCTTGAAGGGCCCTTCGCCGAATTCGGATTGGAAATCGCTCTCCAGAACGGGCTGGTTGGTGCTCGATTCCGGTATTGGCGGTGCTGCGTTGGCCAGCGCTCTGCTTCGATCCTGCAGGCGGTCCAGGGTGCGCTGATAGATGTCGGGAATCGCTGGATCCACCAGGCTGATGATCTGCATGCGCCCCTTTAGATTGTCGAAAACCACGAGGTCCTCGGAAACCATCAACAGGATGTCGGGCGTGTCCAGGGGGTCGGGCGGTGCGCCTTCGGCCAGCCGCTTCTCGACGTAGCGCACGCAGTCATATCCGAAGTAGCCGACCAGCCCGCCGTAGAAACGGGGCAGTTCCGGTAACTCCGGAACGCGGTAACGCTGAGCGAAGGCTTCCACGAAGGCCAGCGGATCGCTTGTCTCCAGAGATTCTTCGATCTCGCCGTCGGTTTCCACGGTGACCCGGTGAGCGTTTACTCTTATGACCGTGCGACACGGCAGGCCAATGATGGAATATCTGCCCCATTTCTCACCGCCTTGGGCTGATTCGAGGAGGTAGGAGTAAGGGCCTGCTGCCAGCTTCAGATAGGTAGAGAGCGGAGTGTCCAGATCGGCGAGGGCATCATAGACCACGGGTATTCGGTTGTAGCCTTTGGCTGCCAACTGGGCAAACTGTTCTGCGTTCATGGCCGGACTTCAATGCCTTATTTCTTTGTCACTGCGCAACGTTGCTGCGCAAGCTGCCCCCGCTGATCATGCGATAAAGCCTGGTTGGGGTGAACAGCAGGACGGGCGTGCTCACCAGGCGCCGTGTCCTGTCTCAGGGGCTGGTGAGCGGCGGAGCCTAAACGAGGTCCTTGAACGAATCAATAATCGCGTCCGCTCCCAGATCCTCTGGCGCGACGCCGTGGTTGTAGCCGTCGGCAACGCAGACGATGTCGCAACCTGCGGCCCGGGCACAGCCCACGTCGGTCTCTGAGTCGCCGACGAAGAGCACTGCGTCAACGGGAAGCGACAGCGCCTCACACGCATGCAGCGCAGGATCGGGCGCGGGTTTCGGCTGTGATGCCGTATCTCCGCAGACGATGCAGTCGAACAGAGGCGTCAGACTCAAGGCGTCAAGCAGGGGCATGGACAGCCTGGTGAGCTTGTTGGTGACAACGGCAAGACCGGCGCCCGCGCTTTTTAGCGCCAGCAGCGCCTCGGTCACGCCTGGATATGGCCGGCTGTGGTCGGCGATGTGCGCTTCGTAGTGCGCGATGAAGTGGGCGAGCAGTGTTTCCAACCCATCATGAGGCTGCTTCTGATGATCCAGCGCCTGCTGCATGAGCACCCGGGAGCCATAGCCGACCCAGTGACGGGTCAGCGCCTCGGCTACCGGCTGCAAGCCGGACGAGATCAGGGCTGCGTTCATGGCCCTGTTGATGTCGGGGGCAGTGTCCACCAGGGTGCCGTCCAGGTCGAAGAGATAGCCCCGGTAACGCTGAACCATGAATTCAGCCAAGTTCCGCCCGCATGGCGGATATGGTTGCGGCGTAGTCGTCGCTGCCGAAGATTGCCGACCCGGCAACGAAGGTGTCGGCCCCTGCGCGCGCGACGGCGCCTATGTTGCTGGCTTTTATGCCGCCGTCGATCTCCAGGCGTACGCTTCTGCCTGAAGTGTCGATGATGGCGCGCGCGGCTTTCAGCTTGTCGATGCTGCTATTGATGAACGCCTGGCCGCCGAAGCCGGGGTTTACGGACATCACCAGTACCAGATCTACGAGATTTATGACTTCGGGCAGCACAGTAAGCGGCGTTGCCGGGTTGAAGACGATGCCAGCCTTTGCACCGCCTTCGCGTATCAAACACAAGGTACGATGCAGATGTTCGGTGGACTCCGGATGAATGGTTATGATGTCGGCTCCGGCATTGAGAAAATCTCCCACCAGTCGGTCGACGGGTTTCACCATCAGGTGAACGTCCATCTGGCAGTCTATGCCCGCTTTGCGCAGCGACTTCAGCACCAGAGGACCGATGGTGAGGTTAGGCACGTAGTGATTGTCCATCACGTCGAAGTGGATCAGATCGGCGCCCGCGCTGAGCACAGTGCGAATCTCGTCGCCCAGCCTGGAAAAATCCGCCGCAAGAATTGAAGGTGCAATCCAATGTTCCATAGGTTGGCGATTCTAGCCCGATTTCGTGAAAAGTTTCGCAGAGAGTTCGGTGAGATGCTCGCTCAACTCCAGGCGCTGTTGGGCTACGTGCTGGCGGTTTCGGTGCTTTCCAGTGCCGCCTCGGCATCCGCTTTGGCGGCCCCGCCGGGAAACCTGCTGGAGAAGCGCACCCCGAGGCTGTCCAGTAGCCAGCCTAGTGCCAGTCACCAGAGCAGCGGCAGTGGTGCTGCAGGACCTAGTAGCAGTGCAGCAGCAATTTCCAACGCCTTTCCCGGGCGCAGGTCACGATCCGGCACCCTCAGGAAGCCAGGTGGGCGTTCACAGCTTCTAACTGTTCCAGAGTGCCTATATCCGTCCAGTAGCCGTCCCAGACCTGGGCGCTCAGCCGGTTCTCCCGTAACGCTTCAAACAGGTCGTCGCGCAGAGAGAAAGGTTTGACGACCCGGCCGGCAAACAGGCTCGCGCGTATGATGCAGATACCGCAGTAGACGTGGCTGTCCCCGCGGCCCAGGACGCGGCCGTCGTTGAACTCGAAATCACCCCGATCACGAAACCCGGGTGTTGGTGTCAACAGCAGATGCAAATCGACGCCGTCCGGGAGCTCAGATGGCAGGTTCGAAAGCGGAAACGTAGTAAAGATGTCGCCGTTGAGCAGCAGGAAGAACCCATCGCCCAACAGCGGCAGGGCTTTGACAATGCCGCCGCCGGTGTCCAGCAGCTCAGTTTCCCGACTGAAGTGGATGCGCAGGCCGAGTCCTTCTCCGTCGCCATTGACATCGCTTAGCATTTGTTCGATCTGCTCGCCTAGATGATGCAGGTTGATGATCACGTCGCGGAACCCGGCCTGTGACAGCCACCGCAGCTGATGCACAATGAGCGGCTCGCCCCCGACCTGCGCCAGGGGTTTGGGAATGCGGTCGGTGAGCGGACGCAGACGCTCGCCGCGTCCGGCGGCAAGAATCATGGCGCGCATCGCAGAGCCTCGACGCGGCGCGCGGCACCCGGGCTTATATGGTCAAGGAAAGTGGCAAGCTCTTGCATTTCCGAGTAGGCGTCACAGAGATCACGTAGCTGACTCAGTACCGGGATGATGTGCACAAGATGGCTCGATTTCTGGTCCCGTAGGTGCAGACGGGCGAAGATGCCCACTGCTTTCAATTGGCGCTGTACCGCCGTCAGATCCAGCTGTTCAGCGAATCGGTCGCGATCTATCGGAAGCGTCGTCAGGGTCAGGTAAGTTTCCCGCCACCGTGTGACGTCGACCTCGGTGAACCGGTGGTAGCAGTCTCGCAGCAGCGAGGCGAGATCGTAGGCGGCCGGACCCATGAGTGCGTCCTGAAAGTCCACGACGCCAATGTCGCCGTTGCTGGTCAGCATCAGGTTTCGGCAGTGAAAATCTCGATGCACACAGCACTGGGGTTGGGACTGGGTATTCTCAACCAGCTTTTCGAAGCATCCGGCCAGGCGGGATTCGGGGAAGGGGAGGTCGAGCAGATTCTCCACGAACCACCGGGAGAAGATCTCAAGCTCCTCGCGAAAGCGCCGGGGCGTATAGGCGGGTACCGCTGGGTCGTTGATCTGTTGGATGCGCGTGAGGGTCTCGAGGACGCGCGGCAGAACCGCGTTCGACCCGCGGGTCCGGTAGACGTCGGCCAGGTGCGTGCTGCCGAGGTCAGACAGCAGAAACCAGCCGGCCTCTGGCTCCTGCGCGATGACCCGCGGAACGCCGACTCCGTGGGCTGCGAAGACACTGGCCAGCAGTAAAAACTGGTCATTGTTCTCGAGGTCGGGCGGTGATTGCATGACCACCAGGCTGGTGATGCCCGAACCGTCCTTCGGCGCGCCAGGCGCTACCCGGAAGAAGTGTCGGTGGCTGGCCTCCACGGGCAAAGGCTCCCAGCGCAGCGGGTCGTTGCAGCCCATTTCGGCCATCCGCGCGCGAGTCCACTGGCGCAAATCTTCTTCCATGGCTACATTGTAGCCTTACTGAGTGGCGGGCTCAGCCTGCTTGAATTCCAGGTCCCTGCGAAGCCGGCGTTCTACTTATTCCCCCGGGAGGAAATCTTCTATCATGCCGGCTATGCGTCGTGGTTCGAAAAGGAGCAGCCTTCTGTGCCTCGTTGTTGGGTTCGGCCTGGCGGGGTTCGGTCTGACCCTGTCAGGTCTCGCTCGGGGCGCGTCTGAAGGTTCGGAGGGTCGGCGCTGCGATTCCGACGGAGCAGGCGGCCAGCCCTGCTCTGACAGCACCGAGGGGGCGTCGCTTGCAGCAGCCGATCGCGTGGCTGCAAGAACCACCCTGTCGGCAACGAATCCGACAACAGGCGCAGGCGGACTTGCGTGGGGTTACTGGACGCCGCGAGAATTGATGTCGATAGAGCGCGCGGCGACTCTGCCCGCTTACTGCGCCGGTCAGTACCGGACGCTCAATTTCCCTTATCCCGAATCGCTAGAGAGTGAGGGTCTGCCGATTCTGGCAGATGCACGGAGCGCCTCTTACTGGTTGGAGGGTGACGTGGTGCTCAGCGGCCAGGTGAATATGGAGCAGGGCAATCGCAGCATCTCGACAGACGAGGCCAGGCTGGATCGCAATACCCGGCAGGCGAAGCTCACCGGTCAGGTGACAGTGTTGGAGCCGGGAGTTGCGGTGCAGGGCGCCCGCGGGCAGGTCAATCTGGATACCCGGGCCGCTACCCTCGAAGACGTGGAATTTCTTCTGTTCGAGGGCGGTCTGCGCGGCGTAGCCGATTCGCTGCAGCAGGATGAACAGGGCAATCTCAAAGTGGTTGCCGGGTCGTATACGCGGTGCGAACCGGGAAACAACAGTTGGCGCGTGACGTCGTCTACCGTTCGGATCGCCGAGGGCGAAAACTGGGCCGTTGCCCGAAATGCCGTGCTGCGGGTCAACGACGTGCCGATATTCTATGCGCCGCGCATCAGCATACCGGTCACCGACGATCGGCTGTCGGGGTTCCTGTTTCCAACCATCGGCTATTCCGATAAGGATGGCACCGAAGTCGGCTTGCCCTACTATCTGAATCTTGCTCCCAATTACGACGCCACGCTGATTCCCCGCTACGTCAGCAAGCGGGGTTGGGGGCTGGAGAGCGAGTTTCGGTATCTCTCGGAATGGCAGGAATCTATCCTGGCAGGGGCGTTCCTGCCGAATGATGATTCTTATAATGGTAAGTTTTCTCGCAGCGATTTCGATGAGCGTAAAGCGCAGGGCAGAGTCACCGGCGAGTTCAATCCTGCGGACCGCTGGCTGTATGCCTTGGATCACGCCGGTGAGATAGGGTCGTTCAGGACGCTCGTCGATTACACCGCTGTCAGCGACCGCGACTACTTCCGGGATCTGGACAGCTATCTGGACGTCTCCAGCCAGATTGCGCTCGAGCGCCTTGGCCAGGTCGAGTATTCGGCGGGTGGATTTTTTTCACGCTTGTGGTTGCAGCGCTTCGATCGGCTTGACGACGGGACCGAAGATCCCTATCAGCGGTTGCCGCAACTGGACCTGAACTACAGCGGCCCGTTGCTGGGGCCTCTTGAATGGTCGCTGGGGACCCAGGCAGTATCCTTCGACAGGGACAACAGTGATCTTACAGGCATCAACCGAGCGGTCGGCAATCGTGTCCACCTTGAACCGCGGCTGCAGCTGCCCCTGTCTGCACCCTGGGGTTTTCTGACGTTGACCGGTGGGTATCGACATACCGTCTACGATTTGCGCGACATGCCCGATGCGCTCGATGACAGTCCGGAGCGGACCATCGGTCTGGGCAGTGCACGCGCGGGACTGATCTTTGAGCGCGATCTAAGCCTCTTTGGGACCTCCGTCGCGCACACGCTCGAACCTCAGCTGTTTTACCTTTACCAGGAGTACGAAGATCAGTCGGAGCTTCCAAATTTCGACGCTGCGGCACTGACTTTTAGCTACAGCCAGCTGTTCCGCGACAACCGATTCTCAGGCCTGGATCGAATTGGGGATGCCAATCAGGTTTCCGCTGGATTTACGACTCGATTTCTCAATTCGCTAAACGGCCGGGAGTATCTGCGTCTCAGCGTCGGAGAAATTTTCTATTTCGAGGATCGTCGGGTAACCCTTTCCGGTGACCCGACTGACGAGGATCGTGAATCCTCTTCCGCTGTGTCCAGTGAGCTCTCGGCATCCCTCGCGGGGGCCTGGCGGCTCTCGGGGACGGTGATCTGGGATCCGCACGACAATCAGGTGGACGAGGGCGGTGCCGCAATACAGTATCGACGGGATAACCAGCATATTTTCAATCTGGGCTATCGGAATCTTGGTGCTCAGGATGTCGATCAGACGGACGTTTCGTTCTACTGGCCGATGTCCAGGCACTATTCGGTACTCGGAAGGTGGAACTATGATCTGGTCAACAATCGAACCATCGAGGGTTTTCTCGGTCTTGAGTACAACAACTGCTGTCTGCAGGTTCGCCTGTTCGCCAGGCGCTTCATCGACAGCCAGAGCTTCACTGCGGTCGAAGACGTGGAGGCCGACGATGGACTTTTTCTGCAGATTGTATTTAAAGGCCTTGCTGGTATCGGCGGTAAGGTGGAAAGCGTCCTAGAGAAGGGCATCAGAGGCTACAGAACGGAAGATTACAATGGACCTTAATTTGACTTTACCGCAACTGAAATCCTGGTTCCTCGGCCTGCTGGTGACGCTGAGCGCCGCGGCGCAGGCAGATTTCAAGGAGCTGGATGCCATCGTAGCCATTGTCGACGAGGACGTGGTGCTGGCTTCCGAACTGCTTACGCGTCTAGATTCCGTGCAGAAGCAGATTGCTGCCTCTAAAGTGGAGGCGCCGCCGAACAACGTGCTGGTCAGCCAGATCATGGAGCGGCTGATCCTGGAAAGCCTGGAACTGCAGGAAGCAGAGCGTCGCGGGGTGCAGATTGATGATGAGTCCCTCACCCAGGCGGTAATCGGGTTTGCCCAGCAGAATAACATGAGCCTGGAGCAGTTCCGTCAGGCACTTGAGCGGGACGGTTTGAGCTACGTGGAATTCCGGGACCAGATTCGTCGCGAGATGATCATCACCCGCCTGCAGCGCAATCTGGTAAGCCGGCGCATCGCTATCAGTGACAAAGACGTAGACGACCTCCTGAGTTCACCCTACTACCAGCAGATGCTCTCCGACGAGTACAAGGTCGGTCACATATTGCTCACCATTGAGGACGATTCCGACGATGCCGTCGTCGAAGTGGCTCGTGTCAGGGCCTCAGAGATTGTCGACGAGCTCCGGGCCGGTGCAGATTTCCGGCAGATGGCCATTGCCAATTCCTCCAGCCCAACGGCGCTGGAGGGGGGTGATCTGGGATGGCGCAAGGCGGGCGAGCTTCCCAGCCTGTTTGCGGAGCAGGTGCTGGTGCTGGAAATCGGCGAAACGGCGGATCCCATCACTACCCGCGGCGGCATTCATATTGTTCAATTGCTGGAAAAGCGCGGCGCCAGCATGCAGCGGGAGCAGCAGACGCTGGCGCGGCACATCCTCGTTCAGGCTTCGGAGATCCGAACCGAGGCTGAAACTGAAGCGCTCATCACGGACATCTACGCCAAGCTGGAGGCTGGCGAAGACTTCGCAACGCTGGCGCGGGAATATTCCGAAGATCCGGGTAGCGCGCTCAATGGGGGCGATCTCGGCTGGTCGTCCGGCGAGCAGTTCGTAGAGTCTTTCCGCGTTGCTATGGCTGAGACCCCTACCGGCGAGTTGAGCAAACCGTTCCGATCCCAGTACGGATGGCACGTCATCGAAGTGTTGGAACGTCGCCAGCAGGATATCAGCGACGAGGCCCGCCGTAACATGGCCATGCAGATACTTCACCAGCGGCGCTTTGACGAGGAACTGCAGAAATGGCAGCGAGAACTCAGGGACGAGGCTTTCGTGGAGGTGCGCATCTAGTGCTGTTTTACTTTCACCATTGCGTGTTAGAGCACAGGTGCTAGCGATCACCCCGGGTGAGCCCGCTGGGATCGGACCGGATCTTCTGGTCCTGCTGGCCCAGCGCGATCGCGATTCAGACTGGGTTGTCATTAGCGATGCGCACATGCTTGAGGCACGGTCCCGGCAACTCAACCTACCCCTGGAAATCCTTTCCGATCAGCGGTCACCCACTCGCTCCGGCGGAAGCCTCACGGTCCTCCACGTCCCCCTGACCGCTCCTGTTTGCCCGGGCCGGCTCGATGCTGCTAATGCAGGCTACGTCATCCGCACCCTCGAGACCGCCGTTGACGGATGTCTCGAGGGTGTGTTTCGCGCGCTTGTCACCGGACCGGTGCAGAAGTCGCTGATCAACGAGGCGGGGATCGCCTTCACCGGGCACACAGAGTTCCTCTGCGAGCGATCGGGCGTTGCGGACGTCCTGATGTTACTGGTAGCCGGGACGCTGCGAGTGGCACTTGCAACCACCCATCTGCCCTTGCGGGCGGTGCCCGATGCTATTACGCCTTTGCTGTTGGAGCGCCGCTTAGGTTTGTTGATCGACGGTCTCGGTGAGCGTTTTGGCATCGCAAACCCCCGGGTTCTGGTCAGCGGGCTGAATCCCCATGCCGGAGAGTCCGGTCACCTGGGTCGAGAGGAGATCGATGTCATCGCGCCTGTTTGTGAAGCTTTCCGACGCAGAGGGTTTTCTGTGATAGGGCCTCTGCCGGCGGACACGCTCTTTACGCCCGACCGGCTTGCAGATGCGGATGGGGTGCTGGCGATGTTTCATGATCAGGGCCTGCCGGTTATAAAGCACGCGGCGTTCGGCCGGGCAGTCAATGTAACCCTGGGTTTACCATTCATACGTACTTCGGTGGATCACGGCACCGCGCTGGATCTGGCAGCAACAGGGCGGATTGACACCGGGAGTCTGGAACAAGCCATCGCGCTTGCCGGTGGGTTGCGATGAGTCGGTCGGGGAGCCATTCAGGCGATCCGCGACGCAATCTCTCGGGTAGAGGCCGCAAGCGTTTCGGTCAGAACTGTTGCCCGGAGTGACTTTTCTGCGTTTTCTTCGGAGTTAGCCCGGCGTTACAAACGGCTGCCAACACTGTCACCGACGGCTTTTAAGGAAGTTCTTGCGAGGCAAACCTTTGCGACCTTGCAGGTAGATTGCGCTGGGGTGCTAGTTCGAGAGGCCACAATGACACGAACAGCGCCGTTTCAGACTTAGCTGAAACGGCGACTATCTGCCGCTCACTGAGGGCGGGCGCCAGCAATAATCCCGGGATATTGTTCGGCCGCAAACACACCAGAGACCGGCCGACACATCACCCAAAGACGCCTCTGAGAGGCGGATACTCCTTGAGCGTATTCAGGAACTGGCCCACGTAGGTCTGGGCCGGCACCAGCAGAAAGATATGCTCGAACATCCACTCCTTGTAGGCCATCGCGCCGATGCCCTCTTCGAACGGATCACTGCGCAGATTCATGAGCTGGGGAAAATTCTTTGTCGTCGCGTCCTTGTCCCATATGTTCTCCGGCGCGAGTCTGAAGTGCAGTTTCCACTGGTCGTAGCGCATGGCCTCCAGGACGCCGTTCATGTTGAAGTAGAAGATTTCCCGGCGCGGTCCCTTGGGTGCTTCGCCCTTGAAATACGGGAGGAAATTGTAACCGTCCAGGTGGACCTTGTACTTCATCTTGCCGACCTTCATCCCTTTGAGCAGTTTCTCCTTCACGTCAGCATCGCCGACGGCGGCAAGCAGCGTTGGTAACCAGTCTTCGAAACTTATGATGTCGTTGATCTGCGTGCCCGGCTCGATGACGCCCGGCCAGCGAACAAACTGCGGAACGCGAAAGCCGCCCTCCCACCAGGTGCCTTTTTCACCCCGGAACGGAGCTTGGCCACCGTCGGGCCATGTCATTTTCTGGGCGCCGTTGTCGCTGCTGAAGATGACGATCGTGTTGTCGGCGATGCCCAGTTCATCAAGCTTGTCGAGCAGCTCTCCGACAATGTGGTCCAACTCCATCATGCCGTCCGGATACAGTCCCAGGCCCGTCTTGTTCGCGTAGGTCTCGGACAGGCGCGTCCAGTTGTGCATGCGCGTGGTGTTATGCCAGAGGAAGAACGGCTTGCCGCTCTTGGCCGAGCGATCCATAAAATCGAGCGAGCGCTCCAACAGCTCGGTTTCAACCGTTTCCATGCGTTTTCTGGTGAGTGGGCCGGTGTCCTCGCATATTTGCTTGCCCATCCTGCCAAAGCGCGGATCCTCGGTGGGGTCGTCTTTGTTGGTCGCTTTGCAATCGAGCACCCCGCGCGTGCCGAACTTCGCGTCGAATTCAGGGTCCTTGGGGTAGTCCGGGTCCTCGCGCTCTTCCTCGGCATTCAGGTGATAAAGGTTGCCGAAAAACTCGTCGAACCCATGAACCGTTGGCAGGAACTCATTCCGGTCGCCGAGGTGGTTTTTGCCTATCTGTGCCGTCGCGTACCCATAGGGTTTCAGCAGCTCCGCGATGGTGGGATCCTCCGCGTACAGACCTTGTTTGGCGCCGGGCATGCCGACGTTCAGCAACCCGGTCCGAATCGGACTTTGACCGGTAATGAACGCCGACCGTCCCGCTGTGCAGGTCTGTTGCGCGTAGGTGTCGGTAAACAGCGCACCTTCCTTGGCGATGCTGTCAATATTGGGCGTCCGGTAACCCATCATGCCCTGGTTGTAGGCACTGAGGTTCCAGTAGCCGATATCGTCGCCGAAGATCACCAGTATATTGGGTTTGCTCGTCTGTGCCTGGGTCAATGGTGGCAGCAGCAACACAGCCAAGATGAACGCTAGTACGAGGCGTCGATGTGTTTGTTCCATTGGATCGTCTCCGCATAGGCTAGTTTTTCTAGACCCGGAGGGGGCGAATGGGCGCAAAGCGCTTGCTTGTTCAGCCCCTCAAGACCTGGAGGTTGTCCGTCACGATTTTGCAGACGAGGCGCCCCGGCTATAAATTTGACAACGGCAAATTGGGCTACGCCATCTACCTTCGGCCATCCAACGGGTCATCGTGTACAATTCGTCCCATCGAGCTCGATGGCGCTAACTCGGGATGGGTTGCGACTTGATATCAGGCTTACCGGAGATGGACTATCGGACGACTTTTCACAGAGGCAGTTTGCCAAAGCCTTGGGATGCCCGACTATGCAGATTCCGCAAGAGCATACGAACCGACAACTGGGCCCGATATGAGAACGCCTAGCTGGTCCCGATATGAGAGGCGTTGAGACCTTAATTCCAGCGGCGCAGTCGATGTCTCTCGTTACGAACGATCCCGCTGAATTCGAACTGACGTTGCGGCCATGGGAGTTGCAGTGCTGCCCGCGCACCGGTGGCGACTTCACGCACTCGATGAGCAGCGTCAAGACGGCGGCGTTCACCATTTATCGTGAGCGATTCTCCTTGCCCGTGGACGTCCAGGGAATATCGCCAGGCAAGACGCTTGTGATGGGAGCGCCGATATATTTCGGGCGCCAGGCGCGATATTGGGGCGCCCCATACGCGGGTAGTACCCTACCTTCGTTGCTGCCCGGGCCGCTCGATGTAAAGTTCGATGCGGGTCATCATCATCAGGTTGTCATCGTCGATCTCTCTTATTTAGAGGCATCCTTACCGGAGGAAGCTTTTGACCACCTGGTTTGCGCAATTCAGTCTCACCTTCCGACGGCCCCACCCAGAATCTTGAAAAACTATATGGACTGGGGCGGCCGCTTGCTCACGACGGCGGCGAATGACCCGTCGCTCATCGAGCAAGCGCCAATCGTTGAAACTTTGCAGCAGGAGCTGCTACAGCATCTTTCTCTAATTGCAGGAGGGGCGAAAGGTAGATCTGGAGGCGCCAGTTATTCGGCTCGTCGACGAGGCCTGCTCAATGTCCTGGATTATTTGCGAGGCGACGCCAAGACGGTGTTTTCGATGGCTGACATATGTCGCATAGCCGGGATCAGCGAACGCAGCCTTCAGTACGCGTTTCAGGAGACATTTGGCATGACGCCCTTTCAATTTATGAAGCGCCGTCGACTTCATGCCGTTCGCCAGGTCTTAGTCAGCTCGAATCATAGCGAGAACAATGTTACGCGGGTGGCTGCGGAATTCGGATTCTACGAACTGGGCCGGTTCGCCGCCGAGTATCGGCGGCTGTTCGGCGAGTTGCCTTCGGTAACCAAGAGACCCGCGAACTCGGCCTTTTCTCGGCGCCGATCACTAAGCCTGTCACCTGGTTTTGGTGAACCTTCACGACCAGCTATCCAGTAGTAGCGGCGCTCGTGCTGCTCACGCCGATTACCTGTGGAAGTAGGCGTGGCCGATGTGTACAGGCGACTCAGACCGTGACCCGGTCTACGCAGACAACAGCCGACAGGGCCTTGGGCGCAGACCAGGTTTGCTAAGTGAAATCCCCCTCCGAGCGCCGCGGAAATCGGGACGACCCACCTCTTGGTCCCACAAAAACCTAGCCACCTGATCCCCGTAGGCATTGCCGGCCCGCTAATTCATAATCGTCTGAATTCTTTCAGAAACACCAGGACAAGCCCTTGAGCCACCGTTCCAGGAAAAGGTTCGGCCAGCACTTCCTTCACGACGAGGCAGTTCTGCAGAGGATCGTCGATGCGGTGCGTCCGGCGCCTAGCGATCTGCTGCTGGAAATTGGTCCAGGCCACGGCGCACTGACGGAGTATCTCGATGGGTTGCCCGGTCGCTACGTTGCTGTGGAGGTCGACCGTGACCTGATCCCCTTTCTGAAGGCTCGCTTCGCCAATGTGGAGCTGATTTCGGCCGACATACTGCGGGTCGATCTGTCGAGCCTGTTCGAGGCGCAGAAGTGGCGTGTGGTTGGCAATCTGCCCTACAACATATCGACGCCGCTGTTGCTCCGGTTGCTGGAGCACCTGCCATCTATCAGGGACATGCATTTCATGCTGCAGCGGGAAGTCGCGGGTCGGCTATCGGCGTCGCCTCGTAGCAAAGCCTGGGGTCGGCTCAGCGTCCTAGTTCAATATCACTGTGAAGTAGAGCAGCTGTTCGACGTGGCGCCAGAAAGCTTCGATCCTGCGCCCCGGGTCTGGTCGGCGGTCGTACGTCTCGTCCCACGGCACGACAAAATCCGCCTCATCAGTGAGGAGGCGTTCGCAACGGTGATCCGCCATGCTTTCTCTCAGAGGCGAAAGCGTCTCAGCAATGCTCTACAATTGCTCGCAGTAGACTGGGAGCAAGCCGGAGTAGATCCTGGCCAGCGCGCCGACGAATTGAGCGTTGCGCAGTTTGTGGCGCTTGCAAACGCGATGTCCGATCCGGCTTCTTAGTGTCGAGCGAACGAATGCCTAGAAGTTCACCATACGTTGAAGACCACAAGGATAGTAAAGCGGTTGCAGCGAGCTAAGCGATGAGCGGAATCGAGATCGACATCGAAACCCGGTATGTGGAGAGGGAGTCCAATCCCGAGGAGGATCGATATGTCTTCGCCTACACCATTACCATACGCAATCAGGGTCGGGAGCCTGGGCAACTGCTCAATCGGCACTGGTGGATCACCGATGGCCAGGGCGAAGTGCAAGAGGTGGAAGGCCCAGGCGTTGTAGGCCAGCAACCGCATATTCCTCCCGGGCAGGCGTTCCGTTACACCAGCGCAGCGGTGCTCGCAACCCCTGTCGGGGCGATGCATGGCAGCTATGAGTTCAAGCGCGAAGACGGGTCGCTGTTCGATGTGCCGATTCCTGCTTTTTCGCTTTGCATTCCCAGCATGATTCACTGAGCAGCCGTGGCCACCTACGCTATCGGCGATATCCAGGGTTGTTATGATGAGCTGAACGCGCTGCTGGAACAGCTCCGCTTCGATCCGAGCGAGGATCGGCTGTGGCTGGTCGGCGATCTGATCAACAGGGGGCCTCAATCGCTGGATGTTCTCCGATTTGTTCGCTCTCTGGGCGACGCGGCGTTGACGGTGCTCGGCAATCACGACCTGCACCTGCTGGCTATTGTTTTTGGCGGCCATACGCCCAATCGAAAAGACACTTTCACTGATGTGCTGCAGGCTGGCGATTTGCAGGAAATCGCGCACTGGCTTCGTCACCGCCCGCTTTTGGTGAAGGACGATGATCTCGGATACGTCATGACCCACGCCGGCGTCCCCCACATATGGAGCCTTCATGAGGCGGCAGATCTGGCCGCCGAGGTCGAGGTGGTTCTGCGTAGCGAAGGATACAAAGAGTACTTTGCAGCCATGTACGGCAACCGGCCCGACTGCTGGTGTGGTGATCTCGAGGGCATGGATCGGTTTCGTGCAATAACAAATTACTTCACGCGAATGCGTCTTCTGGACGAATCGGGGTGTTTGGATTTTTCACACAAAGGAACCTTGGATGAAGCGCCTGCAGGCTGGCAACCCTGGTATGCGCTGCGTGCGCACAAGCCTCTGGGTATGAAGATTGTGTTTGGTCACTGGGCCTCGCTTGAAGGTCACACCGGCGTTGAGGATATTATTGCGCTGGATACGGGCTGTGTGTGG
Organism: Gammaproteobacteria bacterium; assembly: GCA_024640825.1. Classification (GTDB taxonomy): domain Bacteria; phylum Pseudomonadota; class Gammaproteobacteria; order Pseudomonadales; family Azotimanducaceae; genus UBA7803. The sequence continues at coordinate 10,146 of JAHEEG010000036.1, read as the reverse complement.
GGGCGCGATCTCACAGCGCTGTGTCTTGAAACATCCACATTCACGAGCGTTCCCGCTCGCTGACAAAAGTTCCCCGCTATTTCTGGCAACTTCCGGAACCCGAGCTACTCTAATCTGTAAGAGCGGTAGAAGCCTACCGATCGGCGGCAGGCGTCTCCGCGCCCCTTCAGTTACCGAAGGGGGTCAGCATAGGAGGCTGAATATGGGTGTTTTTGAGCACTTCCAGGAACGCTTCGATGCAGCTCAGGAAGAAGAGCTGTCCCTTCACGAATACCTCGATCTCTGTAAGTCGGATCCCCGAACGTACTCTACGGCGGCAGAGCGTCTGCTACTTGCCGTGGGTGAGCCAGAATTTGTAGATACGGCAAACGATCCCCGGCTTTCGAGAATGTTTTCGAACAAGGTGATCAAGCGATATCCTGCCTTCGAAGAATTTTACGGCATGGAAGAAGCTATCGAGCAGATCGTATCCTTTTTCCGTCACGCTGCTCAGGGTCTGGAAGAACGAAAGCAGATTCTCTATCTGCTGGGGCCGGTTGGTGGCGGTAAGAGTTCATTGGCGGAAAAGCTCAAGTCCCTCATGCAGCGGATGCCTTTTTACGCCCTGAAAGGATCGCCTGTTAACGAATCTCCCCTTGGGCTTTTCGATCCGGCAGAAGACGGCACCATACTCGAAGAGGAATATGGTATCGCGCCCCGGTATCTGCGTGGCGTCATGTCTCCCTGGG
>JAHEEG010000036.1:0-9408 GCA_024640825.1 Gammaproteobacteria bacterium | reverse complement strand
AAATACCCGTCCATTCTCGATCAGATTGCGCTAGCAAAAACGGAGCCGGGTGACGAGAACAACCAGGATATTTCAGCGCTTGTGGGTAAGGTTGATATACGCAAGCTGGAAGATTTTGAGCAGAGCGATCCGGATGCTTACTCCTACTCGGGAGCGCTGTGCAAGGCTAATCAGGGCCTGATGGAATTCGTGGAGATGTTCAAAGCGCCCATAAAGGTGCTGCATCCATTACTGACCGCGACTCAGGAAGGCAACTACAATGGAACGGAGGCCATTGGGGCCATGCCGTTCGACGGCGTGGTGCTTGCGCACTCTAATGAATCCGAGTGGCAGACGTTTCGCAACAACAAGAACAACGAGGCCTTCATTGATCGGGTTTATATCGTTAAGGTCCCCTACTGCCTCAGGGTCAGCGAGGAGATAAAGATCTACGACAAGCTCATCAGAGAGAGCTCCCTGTCGAAGTCCCCTTGCGCACCCGATACGCTGCGTATGCTGGCACAATTTTCCGTACTTTCTCGTATCAAAGAGCCTGAAAATTCCAGCATCTTCTCGAAGATGCGTGTCTACGACGGTGAGAATCTGAAGGATACCGATCCGAAGGCAAAATCGATCCAGGAATATCACGATACGGCTGGCGTTGACGAAGGTATGGATGGTCTTTCCACCCGGTTCGCATTCAAGATCCTCTCGAAAGTCTTCAATTTCGACGCGTCTGAGGTTGCCGCGAACCCGGTGCATCTGATGTATGTTCTCGAACAGGCAATCGAGCGGGAGCAGTATCCTCAGGAGGTCCACGATCGCTATCTGCGCTTCGTTAAAGAGTACCTTGCTCCGAAGTATGTGGATTTCATCGGCAAAGAAATTCAGACGGCTTATCTGGAGTCCTACTCCGAGTACGGTCAGAACATATTCGACCGCTACGTTACCTACGCGGATTTCTGGATACAGGATCAGGAGTATCGTGATCCGGAAACCGGTGACATCCTGAACCGGGCCTCCTTGAACGAAGAGCTTGAAAAGATCGAGAAGCCGGCGGGCATCAGCAACCCGAAGGATTTCCGCCACGAGATAGTCAACTTCGTCCTGCGGGCTCGGGCTAACAACGATGGTCGCAACCCGTCCTGGCAGAGCTACGAGAAGCTGCGCGCCGTTATCGAGAAGAAGATGTTCTCCAACACCGAGGATCTGCTGCCTGTGATCTCGTTTAATGCCAAGTCGTCCAGCGATGAGCAGCGCAAGCACAACGACTTCGTTGCACGGATGGTGGAGCGGGGCTACACGGAGAAACAGGTCAGGCTCCTGGCGGAATGGTACATCCGGGTCCGAAAATCACAGTAGGTGGATCGCTGAGAAACCGGGGTGTTGGGGTATGAACTACATCATTGACCGGCGGTTGAACGGCAAGAACAAGAACGCCGTGAATCGCCAGCGCTTTCTGGACCGGTACAAGGGGCACATCAAACGCGCCGTTGCCGATGCGGTCAACGAACGCAGCATCACCGATATGGAGCGCGGTGAAGAGGTGCACGTTCCCTCCCGGGATCTGGCAGAGCCGGTCTTTCAGCATGGCGTTGGTGGTCGGCGCTCCGTAGTCCATCCCGGGAACAAGGAGTTCGTTGCGGGCGATCGTATTGCCCGCCCGAATGGCGGCGCGGGCGGTGGCAGCGGAGAGGGCGAGGCTGCCGATTCCGGCGAGGGCGAGGATGACTTCGTCTTTCAACTGACGCGCGAAGAGTTCCTGGAATACCTGTTCGATGATCTGGCCCTGCCGAACCTGACCAAGAGGCATTTGAAGGGAAATGCCAGCTTTAAGTACGAACGCGCCGGCTACTCCACGGACGGTGTGCCTACGAAGCTGTCTGTGCTGCGTTCGCTGCAATCCGCTAAAGCTCGACGGATCGCCCTTGGTGGCCGCACACGCCGCACACTTCGCGAGTTGGAGCAGCGTCTGACAGATGCGGACGCGGCTGGCGACGAATTCAACACCTTTCGACTGCGGGAAGAAGCCGAGCAGCTTCGCGCCCGGCTGAAGCGAATACCCTTTCTCGATACCACAGACCTGCGCTACAAGCTGCATCTGAAGCGCCCGGTACCCACGTCTCAAGCGGTAATGTTCTGCCTTATGGATGTCTCCGGATCAATGGATCAGGAAACCAAGGACATGGCGAAGCGCTTCTATCTGCTGCTGTACATGTTTCTGAAGCGCCATTACGAACGGACCGAAATTGTTTTCATCCGTCACCACACCACTGCAAAGGAAGTCAGCGAGCAGGACTTTTTCTACTCCCGGGAAACCGGTGGTACGGTGGTTTCCAGCGCGTTGAAACTGATGCAGGAGATCGTCGAAGAGCGGTACTCGGCCGATGCCTGGAACATCTATGGTGCTCAGGCTTCAGATGGCGATAACTGGAGCGATGATTCTCCCGTTTGCGCGAAGCTCCTGGAGGAGAGGCTGCTGCCGGTGGTGCAGCATTTCGCATATATCGAGATCACCAGGCGTGATCATCAGGCGCTCTGGCGGGAATATCAGGCTGTGGCAGAGGCGCACCCGGAAACCTTCGCGCTGCGCAATATTCAGAACCCCGCCGACATATTTCCGGTATTCCACGGTCTCTTCCAGCGGAGGGATGCGGCATGAGGCACAAGCCCATGTTCGAGGGAAGCGACTGGAGCTTCGAGCTGATCGAGCGCTGCGATCAGGAAATCGGCGCGCTGGCGGAGCAGTATGGGCTGGATACCTATCCCAACCAGATCGAGATCATACGGTCCGATCAGATGATGGATGCCTATGCCTCAGTGGGAATGCCGGTGGGCTATCACCACTGGTCCTACGGGAAACACTTCGTGGAGGTTGAGAAGCAGTACCAACGGGGGCTCATGGGGCTGGCCTATGAAATCGTCATCAACGCCAACCCGTGCATTTCCTACCTTATGGAAGAAAACTCAATGACCATGCAGGCGCTGGTCATTGCCCATGCCTGCTATGGCCACAATTCCTTCTTCAAAGGCAACTACCTTTTCCGCACCTGGACCGATGCTACCGCCATCATCGACTACCTGGTTTTTGCCAGAAACTACATCAGCCGTTGCGAAGAGCAGCACGGTGTGCAGGAGGTGGAATCTGTTCTGGACGCCTGCCATGCCCTGATGAACTACGGTGTGGATCGCTACAAGCGCCCTTATCCGATTTCCGCTGAAGAAGAGCAGCGCCGTCAGCAGGAGCGCGCGGAATATGTGCAGCGCAATCTGAACGACCTGTGGCGGACGCTTCCCAACGCCAGAAAGATGGACGAGGCGGAAGACCCCGGGTTTCCCCGGGAGCCTCAGGAAAATCTGCTTTATTTCATCGAGAAGAACGCGCCTCTGCTGGAACCCTGGCAGCGGGAGATCGTGCGGATCGTGCGCAAGATGGCCCAGTACTTCTACCCCCAGCGTCAGACCCAGGTGATGAACGAAGGATGGGCCACGTTCTGGCACTACACCCTCATGAACCGACTTTACGATGAAGGGTTGCTGACCGATGGCAGCATCATGGAATTTCTGGCGTCGCACACCTCGGTGCTGTTTCAGCCGGATTTCGATCATCCTGGATACCGGGGGATAAATCCCTATGCGCTCGGTTTTGCCATGTACTCGGATTTGAAGCGGATCTGCGAGCAGCCCACGCAAGAGGATCGAACCTGGTTTCCTGACATCGCCGGCGGCGACTGGCAGACGGTGCTGCCCGAAGCCATGCGTAACTTCAAAGATGAGAGCTTCATTCTTCAGTTCCTGTCGCCCAAGGTTATGCGTGATCTGCACCTGTTCGGCATCGTGGATGACGATCAGGACAAAGAGATTGAGGTGGCCGCCATACATGATGTCGAAGGCTATCGGCGGGTCCGTGAGTTGCTTGCGGGTCAGTACAATCTTGGCGATCGGGAACCCAATATTCAGGCGGTGAAGGTCGACCTGCGGGGCGACCGGAGCCTGACGCTGCGGCATTTCCAGTTCGAACGGCGGCCCCTCGCCAGTTCCACCGAGGAGGTGCTCAAGCACCTGCACCGGCTGTGGGGTTTTCCGGTGCATCTAGAATCCATGTGGAATGATTCTCTTGTGTCCACCTCCCACTGTCCGGCGCAGGCCAAGCCGGACGCCGCCTGATCCGGACCTCCATTCCTGACGATTGCGGACGGCGTTCTGGACAGCGCTTGCGGAAGACGTTTGCGGGAAACCCACCTCGCTGGCATCTTTGTCTTCATGGATATTTATCTCGTCGGCGGCGCGGTGCGCGATGAGCTGCTGGGTCGGGCAGTCAAGGAGCGTGACTGGGTCGTCGTCGGTGCCACTCCGGAGGCGATGAAAGCGCTTGGCTATCGACAGGTCGGGCGCGATTTTCCCGTGTTTCTGCACCCTGAAACTCAGGAAGAATATGCGCTTGCCCGCACGGAGCGGAAGACGGGTCCGGGCCACACGGGATTCGTCTGCCACGCCGGGCCTGAGGTGACGCTGGAGGAAGACCTGCTGCGCCGGGATCTGACCATAAACGCCATGGCCAGGGCTTCCGATGGGACGGTCATCGATCCCTGTGGAGGAGCGGATGATCTTCAGCAACGGCTTTTACGCCACGTTTCTCCGGCTTTCGAAGAGGACCCCCTGAGGGTCTTCCGCGTTGCGCGATTTGCGGCTCAACTGCCGGGATTCGAGGTCGGGTCTGACACGCTGGCGCTGATGCGCCGCATGGCAGTGGAGAATCAGCTGGCTCAGCTGTCGGCGGAACGGGTGTGGCAGGAACTCAGCAAGGCGCTTTCCTGTGCTGCGCCGGAGCGATTCTTTGACGTGCTGGCCCAGGCAGGTGCGTTGTCGCCCTGGCTGACGGAGTTTGAAGGGCTTGTCGTCGGCTTTCCGCAGATCCTCAGCGATTCTCTGCTGCGCTTTGGTAGTTTCGGCTGGCTCCTGGACGCCGCGCAGATGGAAGCGCTTTGCCAGCGGCTGCGGGCACCCAGGCGGTACCAGCGCCTTGCCGGTCTCGTTGCCCGATTCGGCCATGGCCTCACTCTCTGGCGGCGCGCGGAGCCTGAACGTGTGCTGGAAGCCCTGGAGGCGGTTGGGGCTTTCAGGGCTGGCCGCGATCCGGAATCTGCTTTGCGCGTCGTGGAGGCATGCGCCGGTGTTGATTTGAACACGCTGCGGACGCTCAACAAGGAACTTGCGGCGGTTACCGCCTCAGCCTTCCAGAATCGCGGCCTGACCGGCAGGCGCCTGGGAGAGGCGATCGCTCAGGCCCGGATAGATCACATTCGTCGGGCGCAGCGGGTCTAGCCCTTTGCTGCGGGGCTGCGGCGCCTCTCGATGCTCACGCCCACGCTGTCGGCTTCCTTGACGGCCTGGGGTTTCTCCACCTCGACCCTCACCCGCTGGATTGCGAACTCTCGCAGCAGCAGTGCGGCAACGTGTTCAGCGAGCGTTTCTACCAGCTGAAATTTCCCTTCCCGTGCCAGAGCGGCCACCCGGTCCGAGGCGGCGGCATAGTCGAGCGCGTGCTCGATAACATCCTCCCGGCCCGCGATGCGGGTATCCGTAGCCATGGCGAAGCTGATCTTGACGGGTTGAAGGTTCTCCCGCTCCCAGGGGTGAACGCCGATGATGACGTCGATGGTCAGGCCGCGCACAAATACTGTATCGATTTCAGCTTCCTCCAGGTACGACCAGCTCGGTGATTGGCCAACGGGCGCGGGTATCCACAGACAGGGGAGCTCGCTCGCCGTGCAGCAGCCTTTGGCAACCAGCATAGGCAATCATGGCGCCGTTGTCCGTGCACAGCCTGGGCGCCGCATAGTAGACGGTCGCGTCCAACTTGGCTTCCAGTCTCTGCCGTAGCCGGACGTTTGCGCTGACCCCGCCGGCCACCACCAGGTGCGGAACGCCCGCCTGCTCCACAGCCCGACGGCATTTGATGACCAGGGTATCCACGACGGCCTCCTCGAACGCGCGGGCAATATCCGCCCGGTCCTGATCCGCCAGGGGCTCATGTGCGTTTACCGTATTTAGGGTGAACGTCTTCAGGCCGCTGAAGCTGAAATCCAGACCTGGCCGGTCTGTCATCGGACGCGGAAAGTGGAACCGTTTCGGGTCGCCCGATTCGGCGCAGCGCGCCAGATTTGGGCCGCCCGGGTAGCGGAGACCGAGCATCTTGGCCGCCTTGTCGAAGGCCTCTCCCGCCGCGTCGTCCAGAGATTCGCCCAGCAACTTGTAATCTCCCAGCCCGTTTACCTCTACCAGCTGGGTGTGCCCGCCAGAGACCAGTAGGGCGATGAAGGGCAGCGGCGGCTGATTTTCTTCGATCAGTGGAGCCAGCAGATGCGCTTCCATGTGATGGACGGCGATCGCGGGTATGCCCAGTCCCCAGGCCAGGCTGCGCCCGAAAGTTGCGCCCACCAGCAGAGCACCCATCAGGCCGGGCCCTGCCGTGTAGGCGATGGCGCTCAAGTCGTTCAGAGACTTGCCTGCTTCGTCCAGGGTTTCCTTACACAAGGGAATCAGCTTGCGGATATGGTCGCGGGACGCCAGTTCCGGCACCACGCCCCCATACTGGGCATGCAGCGCTACCTGGCTGTAGAGCACGTCCGCGAGCAGACCCGCTTCCGAGTCGTACAGAGCCACTCCGGTTTCGTCGCAGGATGTTTCGATACCAAGTACCAGCATGGGCCCATGTTACCCCGCCGTAAGCTTTTGCAAACCCCTTGAGAAGCCAGTAGAATTTGCGCCCCTTCTGACGGTCCAGGTAAGGATTGGCTGTAACCTATGCCCAGCGTACGAGTGAAAGAAAACGAGCCCTTTGATGTCGCCCTGCGGCGTTTCAAGCGCTCATGCGAAAAAGCCGGCGTGCTGTCGGAAGTTCGTCGCCGAGAGTTTTACGAAAAGCCCACTTCTGTGCGGAAACGCAAGGCTGCAGCAGCCGTGAAGCGTCACGCCAAAAAGTTGCAGCGGGAATCCCGCCGATTCGAGAAAAATTTCTAAGCGATTTTCTTGACGGGCGGAAAGTCTGCCGCCCGGCGGCAATTCCGGCGCCCGGAACCGGGACGAGGATTCGCGACAATTATGTCTGACCTCAAACTGCAGATTGGCGAGACTACGAAGGCCGCCATGAAAGCCCGTGATAAGGATCGGGTTGCTGCATTGCGGCTGGTTAATGCTGAGATCAAGCGCATCGAGGTGGACGAGCGTCGTGAACTCTCCAACGATGACGTCCTGACCGTACTCAACCGCATGCTCAAGCAACGCCACGATTCTCTTGGCCAGTTCGAAGCCGCCGGTCGTGAAGACCTCGCGCAAAAGGAGCGCTATGAAATTGGCGTCATCCGTGAGTTCATGCCGGAACCGTTGAGTGCCGAGGCGCTTGCTGCCTTGGTGGACGAAGCTGTCGCCAGTACCGGTGCCACGGAAATGAAGGACATGGGCAAGGTCATGGGCGCGCTGAAACCTAAGGTCCAGGGCCGCGCTGATATGGGCGCGCTCTCGGGTCTGGTCAAAGCCAGGCTGGTCGGCTGAACAGAGCCTTCTCCCGGCATTACCATGGTCCGTAACCGCCAACAATTCCGCTACAGGATCGTCGCCACTAACGCCGGCTGATCTGCTATCGTTTTGGCGCATTTTCAAGTTCAGTAAGGCGCGCTTGTAATGAAACCTCTTGTGCCCGTTGTTCTGGCGGGCGGCACCGGCAGCCGTCTCTGGCCGCTTTCGAGGGAACTCTTTCCCAAGCAGTTTCACGCTCTGTTCGGGGAAGAGTCCTTGCTGCAGAGCACTTTTAGAAGGGCGAGTCAGGCTTGCGAACAGGCCCCTATTGTCGTCTGCAATGAAGAGCACCGCTTTCTGGTGGCGGAGCAGGCGAGACAGATCGGTCAGGACATACAGCGCATCATTCTTGAACCGGAAGGCCGCAACACGGCGCCAGCTATCGCGCTTGCAGCGCTGGAGGTCTGCGACGCCTTCGGTGACGGTCTGCTCCTGATTTTGCCCTCCGATCATCTGATCCGTGACACAAACGCCTTCCAGCGTGCGGTTCAGCTGGCAGCGTCTGCGGCGGAAGCGGGTGGGCTCGTGACCTTCGGCATAGAGCCTGCAAGCGCTGAGACCGGCTATGGGTACATTGAAGCGCCAGGTGCGGCGAGCGCGGACGGTCCGGTGGCGGTTCGATCGTTCGTGGAAAAACCGGATCAGGCCACGGCAGAGCGGTATCTGGCCGCCGGCGATTTTCTCTGGAACAGCGGCATGTTTGTCTTCGGCGCCAGGGCCTATCTGAACGAATTGCAGCGGCTGCAGCCGGAGATTCAGCGCAAGGTATTGCAGGCTCACGAGTCAGGCACCCCTGACCTGGACTTCTTCCGCCCTGGCCCGGCTTTTCTGGAGAGCCCATCATTGTCGGTGGACTATGCGGTGATGGAGAAGACGGACAGTGCCATGGTGGTCCCTGGCCGCTTTGACTGGAGCGACGTTGGTTCCTGGCGCGCTATCTGGGAATCTTCCGATCAGGATGAAAGTGGCAATCACTTCAGTGGTGACGTGCTGTCGGTAGATACCGGAGATTCCTACGTGCTCGCCCAAAGCCGGTTGGTGGGGGTGCTCGGCGTGCAGAATCTAGTGGTTGTTGAGACTACTGACGCGGTGCTCGTGGCAGACAAAGATCGAGTCCAAGACGTGCGTCAGATCGTCGAGCGTCTAAAGCAGTGCCGGCGGGACGAGTATCTGCTGCATCGAGAAGTGTATCGCCCCTGGGGCAGTTATGAAGGCGTCCAGCAGGGCGAGCGCTATCAGGTGAAGCGCATCGAGGTGAAGCCCGGCGAGCGGTTGTCGCTGCAAAAGCATCATCATCGATCGGAGCATTGGATCGTCGTGCGCGGCACGGCTGAGGTCACGCGAGGTGAAGACGTGTTTACGCTTTCCGAGAATGAGAGCACCTATATTCCGCTGGGCGTCGTACATCGCCTGGCCAATCCCGGGAAGCTGACCCTGGAGCTCATTGAAGTGCAGGTTGGCGCTTATCTGGGTGAGGATGACATCGTTCGGTTGGACGATCAGTACGGACGCTGAGCGCCTGTGTTAGAGTCGATCGGCTATGGCCGGCCGTATCCCCCAAGCTTTCATTAACGATCTGCTCGCTCGAATCGACATCGTCGACATCGTAGATTCCCGGCTGACGTTGAAGAAGGCCGGCAAGAATTATCAGGCCCTTTGCCCCTTCCACAACGAAAAAACGCCATCTTTTTCCGTCAGCCCGGACAAGCAGTTCTATCATTGCTTTGGCTGCGGCGCGAGCGGTACGGCGCTCACTTTCCTGATGGAATTTGACCGTATGGAGTTCGTGGAAGCGGTGGAGAGCCTCGCTCGTACGGCCGGAGTTGAGGTGCCCCGGGCGCAGGGTGCGCG
>JAHEEG010000171.1 GCA_024640825.1 Gammaproteobacteria bacterium | reverse complement strand
GGGCGCAATCACATTCGCGGGGGCAACACGGACGAGGTTATGTATCTCGTAGACGGCGTTCAGATCATCGAGCCCTTTCATATGACTGATTTCTACGCTTTCTTTTCCGCCATCAACCCCGGACTCGTGGATTCCATCGACATCTATACGGCGGGTTTCCCGGTGACCTATGGATCGCGTATCAGCGGCGTGGTCGACATGGAGATACAGCCGGCGAGCGAATCGCTATCCGGGCTGCTCGACATCAACCTGATCAGCGCCGCCGCCCAGGTCCAAGGCTACCAGGGCGGCCTGGAGTGGCTGGTCTCCGCTCGCCGCAGCGTAGTCGACAAGATGTTGGGGATGTTCGACAACGACTATGGCAAGCCCTACTTTCATGATGAGATGCTCCGCCTGGCATGGGAGGGCGACACTGGGTCAATCGCCGTGGGTCTGCTGGCCAGTAACGACGAGCTCAAGCTCCGTAACGACGACGCGGGCGAAGAGGCCAAGGCCGACTATCACAGTCTGGCTAGCTGGATCCTTGGCGAGTACTCGCCGACCGACAGTCTTCAGCTGTCACTGGCAACCTCCTATACCCGCGTAGACAACAAGCGCAGAGGAACCCTGGACGATCCCATAGACGCACAGGGCAACCTGGCGGAATCTCGCAAGTTCACGGTCATCACAGCCAGGCCAAGCCTACTCTGGCGCTTGAGCGATGCCTGGCTGCTGCAGGCCGGTGTCGAGGGGCAATATCAGGAAGGCGACTTCGACGTGTCCATCGAGACCCGCTATGGGCTCCTGGGCGCCCCTTTGCAACCGTCGGATGCTCTAAACCGCGACGCCACTGAAAGTAGAGACGGCACGCTTTTCACCGGTTTCCTGTCGCTGCAGCAGAGGGTAACCGACCGTCTGCAACTGGAGTATGGGGTGCGCTATGACCTGCAGGATATCGACCCGATACACGACAATCAGTTCAGCCCGCGCTTTCAGGTCAACTACCGGGCTACGCCGCGCCTGAGGCTTTTCGCGAACATCGGGCGCTACACGCAGCAGCAGAATCTCTACGAGCTGCAACTCGATGATGGGCTGCTCGAGTTGAATCCACCACAGATCGCTGACCAGGTGAGTCTGGGAGCCGACTGGAAGCCCACAGAGAAGACCGAACTCCGTCTGGAAGCCTACATGCGACGCGTGGACGATCCTCGCCCGAGGTTCGAAAACCTCTACAACCCCTGGGTTCTGCTGCCCGAGCTGCACGCGGACCGAGTGGGCCTGAGTCCCGACAAGGCACGAGCCCGGGGTGCGGAGCTGACCCTACGCTACCAGTTCAGCGAAACGCTCAGCGCCACCGCTGGGTACGCCCATGCAAATACTGAGGAGCGGCTCCAGAGCAACTGGCGCCCTCGTCCCTGGGACCAGCATCAGGCCGCCCGTTTGTCCGTGCAGTGGCGGAAGGGGCAGTGGCAACTGAGCGCCAACGCTGCATGGCACAGCGGCTGGCCCAACACATCAAGACTCACCGAGCCACCCACTTCCAGTCTTCGACTGTACGACCGGGAACTACCCGACTACTTCTCCCTGGACCTGCATGTGGCAAGACGTTTCGATCTCAAAAGAAGCAAACTCGAGGTGTATCTGGACCTGACCAATTCGACCTTCCGCAAGAACGTCGGAGGATACCGATACGAACAGAGCGACACGGGCATCCTTGCGGACGACCGTCACCTGCTGCCTACCTTTCCGGCTCTCGGGGTCGCCTGGACTTGGTGAGCGCCCGAGGAGGGCGCCAATCAATCATCTTCTTCAATCTGCAGCTGATCCACCGTCTCATCGGTTGAGGAGAAAACGTCCCACCTGGCTTCCACAAACGTCCCCACATCGAGAAGACCGAAGAACCCGCTGAGTGTGCCGTCGCCATCTGCAAAGCTGGTGAGGGCATCGGTCGCCGTGACGGATATGCCGGAAAGCACCAGGGCGCCCACCCCTGCCGATATCATCGGGGTGCTGGTGACCGGCGCTCGAAGCCTCTGGTCGTCGCGGAAATCGTCGCGCTCCAGCTCTACCGCTTTGATGACGGAACCTTCCAGAAAGCCGCGAACTTGGATGTAGTCGCCGTTGGCGAGATCATCCAGCGTGAAGGGCTCGACCCCGTCACGTTCGTCCTCGAGCTCCGTGAGAGCGCTGACTCTAAACCTTAGGCCAACCGCCGTCGTTACTTCACCGGCGACTAGATCCACTTCAACGACAGTGCTCTCGGCCCGCACCGCATTGGTTGATTCGATCTCGACTTTCTCGGCTACCAGGGTACCGGTAGTGTCGACCGTGCCGTCCACTTCCACTTTGACATTTTCGCCGAGGTCTTCGACCCCGCCGTCCTCGTACTCGGTCCCGCTGCCGGTTGTTACTGCAAGGCCGTTGAGAACGAAGTTCTTGACCGCAGGATCCGCGGTGTCCGTGAAACTGGTGATGAAGCCCTCGAACTCCACTTCTGCGTTGGGCTCGATTCGAAGATCCGGAAGCCGCTCTACTTCTCGCGCCTGTGCTGACGCAGGCGGAGTGAAGTCTTCGAGGTCGATCTTTACCTCTACCGCATCGCCGTTGTTGGCGGTGAACGCCGTCGCAGAGTAATCCACCGTCAATCCATCCAGGGTGAATGTGGTAGCGGTCGCGTCGGCCACCTGGCCAACCACTTTGTATTCGGTCAAGCCGGTCTCCAGCTCGACAAAGGTGGCGACCAGCAGGCCGTCGGCATCGGGCACCCCACTGACTTCCAGCTCGTCACCGACGACCAGCGTTGCCAGCGAGGCTCCGCCGCTGAACAGGGTGGCCGCGTTGCTGCGAACGTTCTGCCCGAGGACCACCAGATCCGCAGCACCTGTGGCCAGATCTATCACGGTAATGCTGGTGACCGGGCCTTTGACGTTCGAACGGTAATAAACTTCTACCGCCTCATAATCATTGCCATCGAAGGTATCCACCTCATAAGGAATAACGACCTGCTGGCCTTCCTTCAGCTGGTTCTGACCTTCCAGGCCCACGCCGGCATCCTGTCCTTCGATTTCAAACTCGGCGCTGTCGATGTTCATCACCAGATCGTTGACGAAGATGCTGCCGAAGTCCTGAATGGGACCGGCGGCACCGCCGCTACCACCGATGCCGGTATCGAAACCAAACTCGGTGGGGGAAGAACCGCCGCCTCCAGCGCCGCTACCACCGATGCCGGTATCGGCGATGTCGCCACCACCCGCGCCGCCACCGCCGCAGGCAGCCAGGCTGACAACGGTAAGACTCAGCAGAATCCGGCTGGTCAGGAATTTCATGCTGCTACTCCTCGCCATCCGGCGACGTTTTTTCAGCTGCTTTTCGAGCGGGTCTGTTGATCTGATAAATCCCCAATCCAAGGACAACGCGCTCGTCGTCACTGCTCGAGTCACGCCCTTTGTCTCGCTCGGACAGCCAGCGGCTGAGCTCTTCGAGCACGTTTCGGGACATTCGCGCAGAAAGGGCATTGAATTCCTTTAGATATTCGGCGGGAACGTTGTCCGAGAGCACCTTCAGCTGCACCAGCGTATCTTCGCCCTCCGCCTGCAGATTGTGGTCGATGGTCTCCATGAACTCGGAGGTATCGACGCCTAGAATATCGATGATGCGTTCCGGCTCTGCGGCAGGCACATAGCCCCGGCTCGTCATGCGCAAATGCCCGTCTACGTCTTCGATGGCGCCCATGCGCAGCAGCTCGTCCGCCACCGATCGTGGGCGCATATCTCCGCTGTGTTTCCGCACCAGCTCAGTGAATGAAGGTTTGTCATCGGAGGACGTAAATGGGAGATCCAGCGGATCTCCCTTGCGATCGAGAAAGGCTTCGTCACGAAGCCATGAGGCAAGCACGTGAGCCGCTCGGTTCCACCAGACCTCATCGGAACGGTCGAGAGGCGGCATGGCCCGGAGCCGCGACACCTCTTTACGGTTCAGACCGGTGATAACTGAGATACGGGACAGCGTCTGGCGCTTGCCTTCAATAGCGAACTCTTCGTCGGCGACATCGACGTAGGTCTTGCGCACCAGCTCCGTCAGGGCATCCGACGGAATGCCGTTTCGAAGCATGATGCGAACCAGCGGACGAAGAATCCGCCGGGCCGCACGCATGAGTTTCTGTTCAATTGCCATCGCCGTCCATTCAGACTCAGTCTTCCAGTTCCAGCTCATCTACCGGGACGGTGGGACTGATTACCGCGCCCTCCCATTTGGCTTCCACTACTGACTGGCCTTCATTGAGCATGTCGAAGAAATCGTCGCGTCCTGCAGAGTCGCCAAAACCATCGTCCATACCATCATCATCGTCGTCGATCTCATACTCGGTAAATTCCGAAGTACGAACGAAGACCCCAAGGATCGTCAGCGAGCCTTCGAGCGGATCTATATCCGTCGCCGCGCCACGCAACTCCGTGTCGCTTGCTTCGTCTCGCTCCAGACCGGTGGCAATGACGCCCTGCGCGGTCAGCCGACCTCGAATCACAACGAAGTCGCCGTCTCGCAGATCGCTGAGCAGGAACGACTCGTTACCACCAAGATTGTCTTCCAGGTCCGCTTCTTCAGGAACCAGCACCTCTACCCCAAACACCCTTACCATCCGGGTTTCCAGGTTCACCATCTCAACGATGCCGCTTACTCGTGCGCCGTTGCGAGAAAACTTGATCTTGTCCGCATCCAGGTTATCCGCGTTCAGGAGTCTGCCTTCCGCTTCAATTTTGGTGCCCACCACGAGCTGCGACGCATCGCCATAGATGAAAGTCGTCTGGGCGTCATGATTGACAACCAGACCGCCCAGCGCAAAGGACGAATCGCTGAGGATTTCGGAAATGATGCCCTCGTACTCCACCTCGTCACCGGATTCGTCATCATCTTCGTCTACCAGTTCATCGGGGCGGGGATAAGACTTTCCTTCAACCTTGGTCGCCTGCAGGGTCAGCAGCCCGGAGGTGTAGTTCTTGGCCTCATCCTTGACTTCCACCAGCAGGCCATCGACAAACTGGTCGATGTCGTCGAGCTCCGCAGCCGCATAATTGACGCGAAGGTCGCCGATGGAGAACTCGGCCGCATTCCGATCGAGACTGCGCACCTGACCGATGACCTTGAACGCATTGGTGTTGTCGTCACGCTTGGGCTCGATGTAAGACGCCTCGAGCAAGTCGTTCAGACCGCGGTAGCCGCTGACCTCGAGGAGGTCACCGACCATGACCCTGTTCAAATCCAGACCGTCGTCCAGATAGGTGTCCGCAGTGACGAGCACGGTCTGCCCCATGACCACCAGCGTGTTCGTGCCGGGGTCGAAAGCCTCATCCACGGGACCTTTGACGTCTTCATCGTAGGAAACGATGTCGGCCCGGTCCTCATCGAAGTCGCCGGCGATTTTGACCTTCATGCCAACCCTGAAATCGTCCTGGCCGGACTTTTCGCCATCTCTGAAGAACTCCGCATCATCCGTATCGTACTTCTGTCCGCGGATATAAACGCTTCCGAAACCGGTGATGGTCCCCTGAGCCAGGTCTTTGGTGACACCGCTGGAAGCCGCGGCACTGGCAGTAGAAACGGGTGCGTTGCTGCCACCTCCGCCTCCGCAGGCGGAGAGGGCGAGTAAAGTCGCCGCGCTGGCCAGAAATCTGATTCTGTTCGTTTTCATGATCAACCCCACTTTAACGCATCGAAATGGCCAGGGAATATTTTCCCTGAAATATTTGGGGAATTTATTCCCCTTTATGGGGTTCCGCAACCAGTAGATGCCCGAAGTGAGACGTGCGCCCGCTCTTCGCCTGAAAAGCGGCCTGGGGCATCGGGGCTTCCCAGCCGGTGAGCAGGCCACAGGCACCCGCCTGAGGCGCGTGCAGAGGGTCGCTATTCGGAAATTTCAGGCAGGGTTTCGATATTCAAACGCCCTTCCAGCGTTCGATGCACGGGGCAGCGATCGGCGATTTCCATCAGTCGCTGTGTCTGCGCTGGGTCAAGCGGGCCTTCGAAGCGGATAAAGCGCTGCAGGATTTCAAGCTGCAGGGGCTTCTCATCACACCCTTCGCAGTCCTCGGCATGCCCCCTTGAGTGAGCAAGACGCACGTGCACGTCTTGCAGCGGCCATTGCTTGCGATTGGCGTACATGCGGATGGTCATGGAGGTACAGGTACCCAGCGCGGCCAGCAGGTGCTCGTAGGGGTCCGGCCCGAGGTTGTCTCCCCCTACCCGCTTTGGTTCATCAGCCAGCCAGTTGTGTTCGTCGGACGATACTTCCCGCAGAAACCGACGATTTCCTTCCGTGACAATTACCTCACCCCCGGCGACGTTGGGCTTTTCGGCGGTATCCTGAAAATTCAGATATCTGGCCGCCCAGGTCGCAATGGTCCGAGCTGCATATTGCGCATCCTCGAGGCGCGACAGCATGTGGTCCGCGCCATCCAGCGACACGAAGCTTTTCGGATGTTTCGCCGCGGTAAAAATCCGTCCGGCTTCATCTACGCCTACCACGTTGTCCAGCGGGGCATGCATGATCAATAGTGCTTTTCTCAATCGCGGCAGCCTTTCCAGCAGCGGATGATGCTGCAGATCGTCAAGAAACTGCTTCTTAATACGAAAAACACGGCCCCAGAGTTGTACCCTGGCCTCTCCGGCCACTTCGATTTCCTGGGCAGCAGCTTCCAGATGACGAGAAAGATGCGCGGGAGAAGAGGGCGCCCCGATGCACGCGACCGCCAGCGACTCCGGTATCTCGGGCGCTGCCGCAAGCACGGCGGCACCACCAAGGCTATGACCAATCAGCAAAGCTGGCGCCGCGTGGTTATCTCTCAAGAAGTCAGCCGCCGCCAGCAGGTCTTCGACATTCGAAGCAAAATCAGTATTCGCGAAGTCCCCTTCGGAACCGCCCAGACCGGTGAAATCGAACCGCAACACTGCAAAACCTTCAGCCGCCAGGGTACGGGCGATTCGCGCCGCTGCGGCAATATCTTTGCCGCAGGTAAAGCAATGCGCAAACAATGCAAAGGCCTTGGGTTCGCGGTCCGGCAATTCCAGCGCGGCAGCCAGTGACGCCCCTTCCCGATTCTTGAACTCGATACGCTGGCGTCTGGGCACCTACCGATCCTCCCGGCAAATGGCCATTGTAATCAAGGAGGAGAAGGGAAAGGGGAGAGGTGCCCAGCCCGAGGGGAGAGAATCGGCTGGACACCTCCGTGGGCTCCCGAAGAAACCCAAACGCCGGCAGATCTAGAGGGGAGAGAGA
>JAHEEG010000170.1 GCA_024640825.1 Gammaproteobacteria bacterium | reverse complement strand
CCCTGAAAGTAGCCTGCGAATCAATGTCAACACCGCCAGCGCTGCCGTGATGGCAGCCCTGAACGAGAAACTCAGTGAGGATCAGATGCAGGCCTTCGCCGAGAGCGAGCGAGACTACGGCGATGTGGAATCCGTCACAACCGAGTTCCCGGACCTGGCCAGCGCCGTTGACGCCATGACCGTGACCAGCGAGTATTTTGAAGTGCAGATTCGTGCTCAAGTAGAGGACACCAGGGCTGAATTGACGACGTTGCTGCACCGTCGTTCAGACGATGGCAAGGTAGAACTCATCAACCGGGATTTCGGGAAGGACTTTCGTTCGCTGTTCGTTGCAGGCGTTGAATCGGGTGATGAACCCGGCTAACTGGTAACCTTTATCATGGCAAAACTCTTTATCAGGTTCCTTTCCCCGGCCTTGCCCAGTGAGGAAAGCTATCAGGTGCGCAGCGAATGGGCGATCACTGAAGACAGTGGCGACGTTCGAGCCAGTGGGGAGACTGATTTCCGCGGTCTTTCGGATCTTATAGACCCGACTACGGACTGGCTCAGCAAGCCCAATAACATCATCGTAATCATTCCTAACGGCTATGTGCTTTGCGTCAGTTGCAGCGTGCCCGGCCGCAACGTTGGTCAGATCCGCCGCGCGTTGCCGTTCGTGGTGGAAGAGTTCGTCACCACGGATATTGACCACATGCACTTGGCAAGCGGCGAGCTGAAACGCGGGGCGCCGGCGCGCTGCAACCTGATCGAACGGACGCTTCTGGACAACTGGCTGAGTTGTCTGGAGCAATTGGGCATCAGGCCCGGATACATGATCGCAGAGGCCGAATTGCTGCCGGTATCGGCAGGCCAGATGACTCTGCTGCTTGACGATGACGAGGCAGTCATCCGTACCGCGGACGAGGCGGCCAGCGTGGATCGCGAAAACCTGCTGCTGGCGCTGGGAGCACTGGAAGCGAACAGCCTCCAGGTGGTTTACGGTGATCTCACAGATATCGAAAGAGGCCAACTGGGTCCAGAGATAGAAGTCGACAAACTGCGCCTGCCCGACGGCGATCCAGAGACGCGTCTGCTATATCTCGCGGCCGCCTGGCGGCAGGGCGAGCCTGCCATCAACCTGCTGCAAGGTCGCTATCAGGCAAAGCAGCCTATCAACCCTACGTGGCTCAGCTGGCGCCCGGCTGCGGCTTTGGCAGCGATCTGGCTGCTCGTCGCGGTCATAGGGATGGCAGTACAGGCGTTTTATGCCGGCTATCGCGCTGATCAGCTGGAAGCGAGCAGCGAGGCGCTGTACCGGGAAATTTTTCCTGGTGAGCGACGAGTCACGAACGTACGACGACAGATGCAGGCTCGGCTGGGTGACCGCAGTGACGGGGCCGCTTCCGGATTCATCGCGCAGCTTGCCGCATTGGGTGTCGAGCTCGAGCCTTCGACGGGCGTGATGGGCCTTTCCTATACTGAAGACCGGGGCGAATTGGCAGCCGATCTGCTCATTCCCGGCTACGAGGAGCTGGACCGATTGAAACAGCGGCTCGGTAGCGAGGGATTCGGGGTGGAAATTACTTCCGCTGAACAGCAAGAGAAGGGTGTGAGAGCAAGATTACGCATCAGCGACCAGCAGCAGGGAGGGCAGGGGGCATGAGCCTGCTCAGCCGAGCTCAGCAGCGCCTCAAGGTCTCCGCAGCGGGCCGTTGGTATGATGAGCGGGAACCTGGCGAGCAGCGCGTGGTCCTGGCGATCGTCGTGGCCGTATCGCTGACCGTGCTCTGGCTCGGCATCTGGAAACCGATCAGCGATTGGCGGATGCTCGAGCATAACCGTTACCAGAACGCGCAGTCTCTGCTCGACTGGGTGCAGGTGAACGAAACCAGGGCTCGGGAGGTGGCCCGCGGAGGCGAGCAGGGTAACGGCAACAGATCGCTGCTGCCGCTGGTGACCCGCTCTGCGGACGCCCAGGGAATTCGCATCAGTCGGCTGCAGCCGGAGTCCAACTCTGTGGTCAGCGTGGTGATTCAGGCCCAGCCGTTCAACGAGGTCTTGAGCTGGCTTCACCAGCTCCAGGCAAACAACGGCATTTCGGTTCAGCGGGTCTCCATCGACGCGGAAGGTACTTCCGGGCTGATCAACGCTCAGATCCGTCTGCGCTAGCGCGCTTGACGCGGGTATCGGGTCCGCCTGGCTGTCTGCAGACGTCAGATTCGAGCGCTCAGCGGCAACAACTTGAGACCGAAAGTGTCAATTCGAGGCACAGTTCGCATTCGGCAAGTGCAGTGCTTCAACGATCAAATCCGATACGCTCCCCTAGACTGCAATACCAAGAGATCAGTTAATCCTGTTGTGGAGGGATAGATGGATCAGCAGTACGATCCCGGTAACGTGTTCGCCACCATGCACCATGAGGTGACGGGCGAGCTATTGAGACTGATGGACGGCCTTTACGCCAATATTGAGGACGGGCTTTTCGAGCTGGCAAGCAGGGCAGAAACGGAGAGCCATCAACGCTCCTGCTTTGACCTCATGCGCGAGTTCAGATTTCGAAGATCACAGGCGGTACAGCACTTTGCCCGGGGCATGCAGGGCAGTCTTGAATCCTGGTTCAACAATCTTCCCGAAACGGAAGACACGCCACACGCACACCGCGTCCTGGCCGCCCAGGTGTCGGAGAAATGCTCGGCTCACTTCGGCGGTGTTCTTCAGTCTCTGGCAGAGAGAACTGCATACGCTCTGGGTCGGGACGTCGAGGTTTCGCTGTTGCCCATTAGCCCGTATAAGATCGCGTGTAATTTCATCCGCTCCATGAAAGCGCTGGAGTTCGACGACCCAGCCATAGAGGTGGTACAGGAACTGTTTGGCCGTTTCGTGCTCGACCGGATGGGCTCGATCTACGGAGAGTGCAACAGCAAACTGGAACAGGCCGGCTTTTTTACAGCGCGGGAGCAGAAACTAGTTGCCAGCGCGAGAGCCTAGCGCGCGGAAACGCAGGTTCCAGATAAAAGCCTGAAAGCGTGCAGCCCGACGACCTCCTTCAGGTCGTTCGGCGTGAGCAAAGGGGCGATGAGTCTTGCGACGATCAGTTTCCATGGGACGGTTAGGGGCGTTCATAAGACAGCGATCTCCTCTTCAAGCTGCTTGCTGTGCCAGTCCCCGCCGCAGCGCCTGCCACCTCCGCAACGAGCACGACGCTCGTCAGCACACGAATTGTCCCGTGTCGCGGCGGCGCTCGCATTCACGACGGTAGTTGTCGCCAACGCATATGCTTGTCACGAACTGCTGTCACCTTGTAAAAGTAGACAGCATTTGGAGATCTGTCGAATAGAGCGAAATGCTGAGCCGGTCGTCAGATTTCGACCTCTGTCGTGTTGAGGCGGCGGCATTGACATCATCCTCAACGTGCACCTTCACCTATCAGAACGACTTCTACCGTATGCAGCAGGATGATCAGATCCAGCACCAGGCTGTGGTTCTTCAGGTAATACAGGTCGTACTGTAATTTTTCCTTAGAATCCGCAACGGACGCGCCATATGGATAGCAAAGCTGAGCCCAGCCGGTAATTCCCGGTTTAACCCGGTGGCGCTCCTGATAGTAGGGTATCTGTTTCGTGAGCTCCCCCACGAAGACCGGGCGTTCCGGTCGAGGCCCCACGAAGCTCATATCGCCTTTGAGGACGTTGAAGAGCTGCGGCAATTCGTCCAGACGGCTTTTGCGAATGAAAGAACCTACTCTGGTCACGCGATTATCGTTGCGCTTTACCCATACCTCTTTGCCATCTTTCTCGGCATCGGTGCGCATGCTGCGGAACTTCAGGACATTGAACAGCCTGCCTTCCAGACCGACGCGTTGCTGTCGGTAAAGCACCGGATCGCGAAACCCGCCCTCTACCCAGATGGCCAGCGCCATCATTAGCATGAAAGGCCAGGCCACGATCAGCAGTACCAGGCTGGCAACTATGTCAAAAGAACGTTTGGTGACAGCACGCCAGGCGCCCGTAACGAAGCCCTCTGAAAAGACCATCCACGAGGGTCGGAGCAGATCCACGTCGATCTTTCCGGCTTCACGCTCGATGAACTGCTGCACATCGCTGATCCTGACGCCGGACAGCCTGCATTCCATGAGTTCTTCCAGCGGTATGCCGCCAGAGGCGTCCTGGTTGCGGCGACGTTCATCCATGGCCACGACTATCTCGTCCACGGCATTATCTCGGCAGTAGTCGAGCAGCGAGGCGTCGATATGAATGATCTTGGCCCCCAGCTTTTCTACCTCGTTGGTTCCCGGATGGCTATCGAGTTCGATAAAGCCACAAAGAATGAAGGCTCTCTGGTCTGAGCTGCGTCGCATTCGTGCGGCAATCTTCAGCGCTCTCTGCCCCGTGCCAAGAATAACCACCCGGGATTTCAGAGAGTCCTCTGATACGAAATAGAAACTCAGCCATCGCCATGCGATAAGCATGAAAAACGTGGCGACCGTAGACAGCAGCAGCACGCTTCGATTGACCGACACGGCGGGCAGAACATAGGAAAGTGCAGCGTTCGCGAGAGCCCCAAGCAGGAAAATGGCGACCGCCGTTCTCAGCATCATTCCCGTGAAACCTTCACGCATCCGGGCTTCATGAGCACCCATGGCGATCATCGCAACGGTCATTGACAGGGAGAAAGAAACCGCTGCTGGCAGATAAGAGAGAAGGTCGGGAAAGCTGAGGTAACGCAGCGCGTATCCAAGATACGCGGCGAAGAAGATAAGCACGGCCTCCAAGGCCGTCATGATCAGAAACGGCGCATGGATGTAGTGACGAAAAATTCGTACGTGAGGCACGGTCAATGGCTTATTGGCGACGCTGCTGGACGAAGACGATCATTCTGAACCAGCCGTTGTTGCCAATGTGCGTGATTTTGTAAGCACAATCATCGCCCCTTAATGATTTTAAGCGTCCCACAGCGCGTTGGTATGACGGCTGCTGGATCAACCGGTGTCGCGCACCACGGATGGAGTTTCTCCGATGAGAATATCCACATTGCTCTCCGCGAGCACTCTGATTCTGCTCTGTGCCGCAGCCTCAGGCCATGCCAGGCAGAATATCGACCAGAAGCTGACTTTGGTGATCGAGCAGCATGGCCTTTCCGGGGATCCCTCCTTGGGCCGATTGCTGCCGAGCATCGAGGACCCCATTGCGAGGCTGGGCAAACTTCTCTTCTTCAGCAAGGCGCTGGGTGGTGATGTGGATACAGCCTGCGTCAGCTGCCACCATCCAGCCCTCGGGGGCGCTGATCGATTGTCCCTGTCCGTCGGCGTTGCCGCGGAGAAAACCGTGGTCCTGGGGCCCGGCAACGCTCCCAGCACGTTCAATATCGCGCTTTGGGACAGGGCGCTGTTTCACGACGGTCGCGTGGAAAGCTTGTCTTCGGTCAGGCTGGCAAATGGCGCCGGCGGGCCGATAAGAACGCCAGACGTGCCCTTACGCAGCGTTGATCCGGAGGTTGGCAACAATCTGGTTGCCGCTCAGGCGCGGTTCCCGGTGACCTCACCGGAGGAAATGCGGGGGTTCACCTTCGAAGAGGGCGAGCCCAATGACAAGGTACGTGCCCGACGGGCGAGCCGATTGGCCCATACCGTATCCCCGGCTGAGCTTCCGGAGAGTAGCTGGCTCGGCGAGTTCCGGGCGGCATTTCAACGGCCAGCGGCGGCGGCTGAGGAACTGATCACGTTCAAGAATATCGCTTTCGCCATCGGGGAATACCAGCGGTCCCAGCGCTTCGTAGACACGCCCTGGCGTCGTTACGTTCAAGGCGACACCAGCGCAATACCGCATGAAGCCAAAGCCGGTGCGTTGTTGTTCTTCACGAACTATCGCGGCGGTGGATTTAACTGCGCGGCCTGCCATAGCGGTGACTTTTTCACAGACGAGGAGTTTCATGTGCTGGCAACCCCACAGATTGGCCGCGGCAAAGGGGACGACAATGGCTTCACTGTCACCGACGACTTTGGACGCGAGCGGGTCACCGGACACACCGCTGATCGATACGCTTTTCGCACGCCGACGCTGGTTAACGTGGCGCTGACTGCCCCCTATGGGCACGCGGGCGCATATGCGACGCTCGAGGCGGTAATCCAGCATCACCTGAGACCGATTAGGTCCATATATTCATATGATTTCAGACAGTTAGATCCAAATATTCAAACCCAGGACATGTTTCTGAATACCGGTCTCGCGGGCGTAAAGCTGATTCAGGAGATCCTGGCGGACCGTTCTCCGCTCAGACCGCGAAATGCTACCGAGACGCAGATTTCCTGGATTGCGGCGTTTCTGCAGACACTCACCGACGCCTGCGCCGCATCCCGGGCGTGCTTGTCGCCCTGGATAGCCGGAGATAGCGCCCCGGATCCGGATGGCTTGCGGTTGGTTGCCCTGGACGGTGAGGGTGGGAAGTTGTGAAGGCTTGACCGGATCCCGGATCCCGGATCCCGGATCCCAGGCCTTCTTATCCGGGCGTCCGGCCAACACCCTGTATTTAACATAATATTTATTATGCGAATATTTGAATCTAGAAGGGTACCGGGATACCCGGCCATACTGCTTCCAGGGCCTGACGGAAATCCGCTTGGATTCGCGCCAGCGACGCCTGGTCATCGGCCTCGAAACGCAATACCACGACCGGCGTGGTGTTCGATGGACGCGCAAGCCCGAAACCATCTTCGTATTCGACTCGCACGCCGTCCAGGGTTATGAGTTCTTTGAAGCCTGCAAACGGTGCTGTTTCCCTCAATCGGCGCACCAATTCGAACGGCTCACCTTCGTTCATCTTTATGTTCAACTCCGGGGTGCTCACGGCATTCGGCAAACCCTTAAGAACCTGGTTGGCATCAGGCGCGCGAGATAGAATTTCCAGCAGGCGTGCCCCCGCGTAGAGCCCGTCGTCGAATCCGAACCAGCGTTCTTTGAAGAACATGTGGCCGCTCATCTCGCCCGCCAAAGGGGCGCCGGTTTCCCTCAATTTAGCTTTGATCAACGCGTGTCCCGTATTCCACATCGTGGCCGTTCCGCCGCGGGCATTGACCCAGGGGGCAAGATTCCGTGTGCACTTCACGTCATAGATGATTTCGCCACCCGGCACCCGGGTCAGCACATCCTCCGCGAACAGCATCAGCTGCCTGTCCGGGTAGATGATCTCGCCGTCTTTGGTCACCACACCCAGTCGATCGCCATCGCCATCGAACGCGATGCCGAGTTCGGCGTCCGTATCCCGAAGCGCCTTAA
>JAHEEG010000169.1 GCA_024640825.1 Gammaproteobacteria bacterium | reverse complement strand
TCTGCGGCCATAACCCTGAGCGTCGGGATGACCTTTACTCGCTGGGCGTGGTGATCTATCTGATTCTCACCGGACAGCACCCCTACGGTCGTATCCCCGCGAATCAGGCTGCCCGGGAGAACCTCAAGCCTGAGCGCCCGCGACGCCTCAGTCGGCGACAGTGGCGGATCATCGAGCGCTGCCTGGCCTACGGTCGGCAGGATCGCCCGGAATCGGTGACGGAAGTGGCTCGGCATCTGCTGCATCCGGCTCCCTGGCGATCGCGAACGGCGCTGGTGGCTATTGTGGCCGTGCTGGTTACGTTGGGTGCCACCTATCTGAAAGAAGGTGCGGCGGTCACGGAAGCCAAAGAGGAAGTCCGCCAGATCACCCTGGTGGACTCCCAGATGGCACGTCTGGGTGCACTGCTGGCGTCACCCCGCTTTGACGTGTCCTGGCACGACCAGCTTCGGGAGGAGGCGGAGAACATGCAGTCGCTGGAAGGCGCTGAAGCGCTGAGCGCGGACATTTACCGGCGTGTTCGCGAACTCTATGCCGCCCAGATTGCCCGTAGCGACACGGATACCGGCATCCAGCTTTTTGAGAGAGCGAGCTTTTTCGGTCCGATGCCTGAGACGGCAGACCTGCTCAGCGAGCGTCTTGCCACCCGCGTTGTCGCCCTGCTCGACGAACCTGTTCTGGGTGTCGAGTGGCTGCAGCAGGTGGCGTCGGCGTTGGCGCAGTTTGCGCAGCTTCGGCCAGGGAGCACCGCTTTCGCTGAGCTGGAGATGGAGGTTGCCGACGTCCTTACGTTGCAGCTGATTGAAAGTGTCGAGGCCGATCGCTTCCCTGCCGCCAGCATGGCTCTGGCCTTCCTGCAGGAACGCTCCATCGATCCGGAAATTCTGGAAGATCTTGACCGCCAGTTGCGGGCGGCTGAAGCGCGGCAGGTTGCGCAGGAGAACCGGCAACAGCGGACGGTTACCCGGAATCAATTTCGCGCCGAGCTTACTGCCGCGCTGGATGGTCCGTGCCTCGATCTCGATTTGAGCCAGGGTGCTGACGTTTACCGCCGCTGGCTTGCTCGATATCCCGGTTTCGCCGCTGCTGCACAAGAAGTGCTGGTGGCCAGGCTGGGTCGGTGTCTGAACCAGCTGGCCGCCGTGGATGCGGATCGAGCGCAAGCGCTGCGCACGGAAGCGCAGAAAGCCTTCGGGGTAACGCCGGGACTTGCAGAGACGATCGAGGATCCCTGTGCGGCGCCGTATCTGGTGGGCAACGGTGGCCAGCCCGGCCGGGCCGGTTACTGTGCAGACCGTCTTGCGGATCAGAACGCGGGGCCGCGCCTTGTGGTTCTGCCAGCGCCTGATGGCCAGGGTCCGTTCGCCATCAGCAAGCACGAGATCAGCTGGTCCGAGTTCAATCGATTCTGCATTGAAGCCGCGCGTTGTGAACCCCAGCCCACGGACCAGATGCCGGTAACCGGTATAGACTTGGATCTCGCGAAGCGCTACGCCCGGTGGCTCAGCGACCAGACTGGACACGTTTATCGCCTGCCCACGCGACAGGAATGGCTGCACGCCGCCCAGGGGGATCCGGACCCCAATCGGAACTGTCAGGTTCAGCTGGGCAGCGTGCGTCGGGGCCTGGCTCCGGTTGCTGTGGAATCCGGCGCGCCGAGCGTGTATGGCCTCATGAACGCGCTGGGCAACGTGCAGGAGTGGGTTCTGGATGCGGGGGAAGCGCAAGCTGCTGGTGGTGCTTATTCCGACCCGATTCAGGACTGTGTGGTGCAGACCGTTCGTCCCCATCAGGGTCAGGCGGATGCCACGACTGGCTTCCGGCTCGTCAGGGAAATTTCATGAGCCTGATGCGGCTGGCGCCCGAAACTGTGCGCCTGCGTCGGATCGCCAGGGCATGGGCTGCTGGAGAGTGCTCCCTGGATGAGTATCGTCAGGCGCGCCGGGAGGTCATAGATAATTTTTCGAGCGCGCCGTTTGACGGGGACAATACCCGGCGCCGCTGGGATGAAGTTACGCTGCGCGGTGCGGCTGCAGGTGCGGCTGCCAGTGTGAACAGAAGTGCCGGCTCGGGAGCAGTCCAGGAAGGGGGTCTGGATGATTCAACGTCGCCGGGACACGGCCGTTGGATCCTGCTGCTGGTCATGCTGCTCACAATCTTCGGCGTGATGACCCTGTGGTCCGGATATGTCCTGGCTGATGGAGCGTCGGTGCCTCCGGTGAGCCAGCGAGACCCCAATCCCGCCAGCAGTCCCCGATTGCCGATCAGCGAAGTTCGGATGAAACCCGGTAGCTGGGAAGCCCTGCCCGGTATTGATCCCGTCGCGGTCGATTTGGTGATCGACGCAACGCTGGCAGAGATTCGTCAGCGGAATGCCGCCGCAGAGCACGGCTTCACCCCCAGCGAGCTGAACGAGGTCGCCCGTTTTCTGAACGTCCTGGGTGTGCATGACGGTGGCGATCTGAGCATTGCCGATGCGCGCGACCTGTCTGCTCTGATCCGCGATCAGAAACAGCGCCGCGGAATCTCCGTGCTGGAGTTGGAGGAGGTTGCACAGGCTGTGCAGGCTCGGCTGCGGGAGGCTGGGTATTTTCTTGCCGTTGTCTACGTGCGCAGCCAGCAGGTACAGGCGGGTTCGGTTGAGCTGGATGTTCTTGCCGGGCGGCTTGGTGACGTTCTGGTGGAAGGCGGAGATTCAGCACCGGTGGTTCGACACTTTGCAGATCTGCTGGGCCAGCCGCTGACTCTGCCCGTCGTCTCGGACCGCCTCTATCAGCTCAACACCATGCCGGGTTTTCAGGCTCAGGCCTCCTTCGAACCTGGGGAATCGGTGGGTGATACCCGTCTCAGGCTCAATGTTCTGGAGCAGCGTAAGTGGAACGCGTCGGTCGGCCTGGACAACCACGGAGACGCTGCGACGGGCAACGAGCGGCTGCTGCTGGACGCGGCCTGGCTGAATCCGCGGGGGATTGGCGATCGACTGGATGTGGGCCTGCTCGCGACGGTGGACCCGGGAAATCAGACCTATGGTTTCCTGGGCTATGAGGCGCCGGCCGGTGACCACTACAGGCTCCGCGGCCAGGTGGGTAGCAACGATTTTTCCTGGGAGCGCGGGACCGAGCTGGATGGCGAGGGGCGATATTTCGATCTGCTCGCCCGTCGCAGCCTGCACCGTGATCAGACTCGTAGCGTAGAGCTGGCGCTGGGAGGCGCCGTTCACAAACTGGATTGGGATGCAGGCGTGGAACAGTCTGTGGCGCTGGTGAATGGCGCTCTGTCCGGGCACCAGACCTGGGATCGGATTAGGGTGGCCGGGGACGCTCTGGTCAAGCTGACCGCAGGTCGCATCAGTGACGACCGGTTTGTGGGTCAGGAAGAGAACTTCTGGGCGCTCGAGCTGGACCTGCGAGCCTGGACGCCCGTACAGCTTCCGGTGCTCGATGGTGAGCAGAAGCTCTCGCTGCGCGTGCAGGGTCAGCTTGCGAATACCTATCTGCCCGCCCCCCAGCGTTTCGCTCTGTCAGGCCCCTACAGAATTCGCAGTTTCGACCGCGGCGATCTGCAAGTCGATCAGGGGGTCGTCATGAGTCTCGACCTTAGGGTGCCGATCAAGCTGGGGGAGCTGATTGTTTTTGCTGATTCAGGATACGGAGACGGCCGAAGTGAGGTTGATCCCTACTGGCGCCGTGCAACCGATGTTGGCCTCGGGTGGGATGCTGACATTTCCGCGCACCTGACCAGCCGTTTCAGCTGGGCTCTGCCGCTGGTGGCGAAGGGTTCCGGAGGTGTAGATGATGATGGATCGCGTTTTTACTGGTCTCTGCAATATGCGTACTAGCCTTTTCATGGTCTTGGCCCTTTGTGCGCTGCCCGCGTGGTCCAATGTGCCACCGCCGCCGGCGGAGATGGAAGCCGCACATCAGGTGCTGTATGGAGCCGGTTTGCGGGACTGGCGCTTGGACACGGCGGTGTTCATAGACCTGTCTCCGGTTACCGCGACAGAGCCTGCAGTGCAGCTGCCAGAGGATCAGCGCGAAGAGCCTGCCGGCCCTCTCTCAAGCCCGGCCAGTCGGTGAGGCTTTCGGCACGTCGGGCCGAACCATATTGAGCCAACATGTAAGCGGATGCTAACCGCAGTTCTGGCGGCGACTTCGTTTGTTATGCACAGCGCGCATGATTTGTTCACATTGATCGACAGATGCGGCGTTTGTTTAAAGGTTTGCCTAGGTTGCTGCCGATAACTATCTGTAAAATATGAAGAATAAAAATTCTGTTTGGTTTCTTGCTTATTGCCATCAGTTTGCACCAATCTGATTCGTCGAGCACCTATTCAGAACTTATCCTCAGAGTTATCCACAGAATCCATGATGGCGCCCGATGCTGGGTATTTGGCGGCCCCTGCAGGCAAAATAGCGGTTCTGCCCCGCTGAAGGGGAATCAGCCCGCGATGACGGGGGATAATCCCGCGATGACGGGGGAACCGTTGCAGGAGTGCTTCATCATGGCCGAGAACGAGGAGAATCCAGCGGAGCAGTTGCAGGACAAACTCGCCGCCTATCGAGCGGCGGGCATTGCCAGAGTCAAGATCGGTCTCACGGACATCGACGGGGTGCTCCGCGGCAAATACGTCAGCCTCGAGAAGTTCGCCGCCATCATGGAGAAAGGCGGGGGGTTCTGCGATTGCGTGCTCGGCTGGGACGTCGACGACCAACTCTACGATGCCGGCACGTTCACCGGCTGGCACAGCGGGTTCCCGGACGCTCGGTATCGACTGCTAACGGCCTCGGAAAGGTGGCTTGCAGAGGAAAACTGTCCGTATTTCATTGGTGAGTTCGTCGCCGAAGACGGAGGCCCTCACGCGCTGTGTCCGCGCACCCGGTTGACGGAGCTGCTCGATCGACTGGGTGAGCGGGGGATGCGCTTGTTCTCGGGGTTTGAGTACGAGTTCTTCGTTTTTCTCGAGACGCCGCACAGCGTGCGGGACAAGGGCTATCGCAACCTGCTTCCGCTCACGCCGGGGAACTTCGGTTACTCTGTGTTGCGGACGTCCACCGGGTCTGAACGGTTCTCGGGTCTCATGGAGTTGATGGCTCAGCTGCGCTGCGATGTGGAAGGTCTGCACTGCGAAACCGGACCTGGGGTGTGGGAGGCGGCGCTTACGCCAACAGAAGGCGTCGAGGCTGCGGATCGCGCCAGCCTTTTCAAAACGTTTGCCAAGGTGTTCTTTCAGAAGCAGGATTGCATGGCTACCTTCATGGCCAAGTGGTCGATGGCCTATCCTGGGCAGAGCGGGCACTATCATTTCAGCCTGCTCGACGAGGCGGGCAGAAACCTGTTCCATGATCCCGAAGGCGTCGCAGGCATGAGCGATCTGCAGCGCTGGGCAGTGGCCGGTGTGCAACGCTACCTGCCCGAATACCTGTCCTTGATTGCGCCCACCGTAAACAGCTATACCCGTCTGGTGAAGGGGGCCTGGGCGCCCACGGCGTCCACCTGGGGTATAGAGAACAGGACCGCGGCCATTCGCGTGATCCCAGGCTCTGCCAGTCGTCAGCATATTGAAGCCCGCGCCCCCGGTGCGGATGCGAACCCCTACTTGGTCGCGGCAGCGGTGGTTGCTGCGGCCCTTGGTGGCATAGACGATCGATCCGAGCCTGGTGACGCCGTGCTTGGGAACGCCTACGATGTGGAAGACGCGCTTGCCCCCCAGTTCCGGTTTGCTGCGAATCTGGGTGCTGCCGCAGACCGCCTGGAAGCATCCGGTCACGCGCGAAGCATGCTGGGCAATGCGTTCGTCGATCACTTCGTCATGAGCCGCCGCTTTGAGTGCGCTCAGTACGAGCGCCACGTAAACGACTGGCAGCTGGACCGATACTTTGAAATCATCTGAGCCACGGCCACCCGGGCGCGCTTTGCACATCGGCATCCTGCGCACCGATTCCGTATTGGACGAGTTTCAGCCTGCCCACGGTGATTATCCCGCCATGTTCCGGCGGCTGCTGGGTGAGCACGGCCTTGTTGCGGAGGGGCCCGACGCTCTGGCGCTCGAGTTCAGCACCTATGACGCGCGGCTGGGCGAGTTTCCACCACCTCGAACCTGCGATGCTTATCTTATAACCGGCAGCCGGCACAGCGTTTATGACGAGCTGCCGTGGATCGCCGAGCTCGTTGCCTTTCTCCGCGAAGCCCTTGCCGAGGGCCGCAAAGTGATAGGCATCTGCTTCGGACATCAGCTCATCGCCCACTTCTTCGGTGGCGAGACCCGGCCGGCGGACGTGGGCTGGTGCGTCGGGGTGCATCGTGCGGAGGTGATCAGCGAGGAACCCTGGATGTCGCCGAGTCAAAGCAGCTTTGGCCTGCTGTCCAGTCACAGGGATCAGGTCGTGCGGCTGCCTGCCGGGGCGCGGCCGTTTGCCCGCAGCGCGGCCTGTCCAAACGCGGGGTTCATCCTCGGCGATCAGATTCTCACGTTTCAGGGGCATCCTGAATTTACTCGAGATTACGCCCTGGACCTTTTGAACATGCGTCAAGAACTTCTCGGCGCGAACGTGTTCGAACAGGGAGTCGCGTCTCTGCGCGATGAGACGGACCCCCAGCTGGTGGCGCGATGGATACTGAATTTCTTGTTGTCATGAGAGACTCGAGGTCGTGAGGTGGGTCTGGCGAGGTCGGGGGATAAAGACCGGCTCAGTGTTGCTGGTCCTCGTGCTTGTATCGTCGGGATGCAGCGTGAAGCTGGCCTACAACAGTCTTGACCGCCTCACTCGCTGGTGGGCAAACGACTACATCAATATGGATGATCAGCAGCGCGCGTACTTCGATGCCGCAATGGAGGAGCTGCTGTACTGGCATCGCACCGATCAGCTGCCGCTGTATGCGGGCTTCCTGGATGCTGTAGAGGTTTCACTGGCAGATGGCACGGACGAGCAGGAACTGCAGTCCATGATCAACGCGATGCTGGGCTGGGGGGATCAGATTCAGGACAAGGGCTTGCCCATCGCCATCGAACTGTTGGCGTCGCTCAGCGACGAGCAGGTGGCCCTTCTCTCCCGCCGCCTGGAAGAGAGCAACCTGGAGTGGGAAGAGCCGGAAGTCGGAAAGACGCTGGAGGAAGC
This sequence comes from Gammaproteobacteria bacterium, assembly GCA_024640825.1. GTDB lineage: Bacteria > Pseudomonadota > Gammaproteobacteria > Pseudomonadales > Azotimanducaceae > UBA7803. Next base: position 221 of record JAHEEG010000169.1, on the reverse strand, counting down.
CAGGGCCGGCTGGGCGAAGGAGTTCATCGATCGATTCAGCCGCCTATCGGGTCGGTTGAACGGTGAGCAGCGCGCTTACGTCAATGCCCAATCGGTCAGATACATCCCGGAAATGGAGCTCTGGGCGGACTATCGTCGGCGCTGGCAGGCAGATCTGATCGCTCTGTTGAAGCAGCGTGACGATCTGGACGTCTTCAGCCGCGGCTTCGCCAGGTTGGCGG
>JAHEEG010000035.1 GCA_024640825.1 Gammaproteobacteria bacterium | reverse complement strand
GCTGCAGGGGATTCTGCCGCCCCTGGTGGCCTTCATGGAACGGCTGATGGCCTGGGTACACGAGGAGGGCCTATGCGCCGAAGCGGATCTGCGCTGGAACTGGGGCCAGGTCGCGGCCGAGATGATGCAGGGCCGAATCACGGCAGAGGACTGGGCACCGGTACAGCAGGGTATTGAAGCGCTGATCGCCGGGCGTACCAAAGCCGAGCTGATGGAAGCCGCGGTGGCCCGGCGTCTGCTCATCGCCCCTGTGCTCACCGTTGGAGACTTGCTCGATAGCGAACAGCTGAAAACGCGTGATTTCGTGCGGTCTCGGCCAGAGGGTCGTCGGCTGGGACCATTCGCGCGCCTGGCTGCCTCGCCGTTGCCGCTTCGCGAAGGCGTAGCGCGAAGCTGGGCAGATGGGCCCTCCACGGCGTTTCCGAAGGCGTCTTCGACCGAGCCTGAACCCCTGGGATTTTTGCCTGAGGCCGGACAGGGCCCGCTGGCGGGGCTGAAGGTGCTGGATCTGTTCTGGGTGGTGGCCGGTCCGGGTGCCACCCGTATGCTCGCCGACTACGGGGCTACGGTGGTGCATGTGGAGTCCACCCGGCGGGTGGACATGGTGCGCAACGTGCCGCCCTACGTTGAGGGCGTTATGGACCCGGAAAGGGCTGCGTGTCATCACACCACCAACTGCAACAAGCTCAACATCACCCTGGATCTCAGCTCTGTGGAAGGTCGCGACGTGCTCAAAGATCTGCTGCGCTGGGCCGACGTCTACACCGAGTCCTTTGCGCCCGGCGTGGTGGATCGGATGGGCTTCGGCTACGAGGCCGTGAAAGCGCTGAACCCGACAATCATCATGGTTTCCAGCTGTCTCATGGGGCAGACAGGTCCATGGAGCCCCTATGCGGGTTACGGTAACCTCGCCGCCGCCGTGTCAGGATTTCATGCCCTGACCGGTCATCCGGATATGCCGCCCACCGGATGCTATGGCCCTTATACGGACTTCACCTCGGTACGCTTCAACGCGCTGGCTATTCTCGCTGCGCTTCGACATCGCGCCCGTACCGGTGAAGGTCAGTTCATCGACATGTCGCAGGCCGAGGCGGCGCTGCATTTTCTGGCGCCCGATTGCCTCGAGTACCTGAAAACCGGGCGTGCGCCAGAAGCCATGGGCAACCGGGACAGGCTCCACGCGCCTTCAGGCGTTTATCCCGTTGAAGGGTTCGACCGCTGGATCGCAATTTCCGTGCTGAATGACCAGCAGTGGCTCAGCCTCTGCGAGTTGGCCGGATTCGAAGACTACCTGGCAGATGGCGTAATCGGACTGGCGGAACGTCGCCTTGGGGAAGACGCCATTGACGAACGCCTCGCGGAATGGACCGCTTCTCAGGAGGGTCCGACCCTTGAGGCCAGCCTGCAGCAGCGAGGTATACCCGCCCACTGCGTTCTCGATACGCACGATCTGTTCCACGATGTGCAGCTGAACCATCGTGAACATTTCATCGGGGTGGATCACCGGGATTTCGACGGCGCAGTGGTTGAAAGCTCGCGTCTGAAGTTTTCTGAGCTGTCCCCCCGGCGGCCGGTGAACGCGCCCTGGTTCGGCATCGATAACCAGCGCGTACTGCGCGACGTCCTTGGTTATGACGATGCCCGGATCGCCGCCCTCGAGGAGGCGAACATTCTCAGCTGAAACGCACGGGCCAGGCGCTGCCAGGTGTCCCACCGACGCTGCTATCGTTCACAGATGGCCGGCTGGTCGATCCGGCGTCGGAGCCAGGCCCGCCTCGCGAAAGAGCCCCGTCTCCCAGAACTCGTGGGCCGGTGGCATAATCCTGCTGTGAAGCTTGGCATAACCCCCTGGGACCTGACCGATAAATCTGCCCGCAGCCTTTCGAACCAGGCATCCCTGGCGGAACGGCTGGGTTACGCGTCGTTCTGGCTCCCGGAAAACCATTTCAATCCACACGCGATTCCCGATCCGCTGATGCTGCTGGCGGCGATCGCCGCCGGTACCCGGACCATCCGCCTGGCAACCACCTCGTACCTGCTGCCGCTGCGCAACCCGCTGCAGGCTGCAGAGCAGGTGGCGGTTCTCGATCAGCTGTCGGAAGGGCGGGTGATTCTGGGTGTCGGACGCGGTTACGCGCCGGTCATGTTGAAGGCCTTCAATGTCCAGCCGCGGGAGAAACGCAGATTGTTCGAGGCGTGCCTGGGGCTGATGACACAGGCCTGGTCGGGTGAGCCCGTTCACCTCGAGGACGATCTCGCCATTACCCTGGATCCGCTGCCGGTGCAGAAACCCCATCCGCCCATCTGGGTGGCCGCTTTCGGCCCCAAAGCGCTTGCTCAGGCGGGTCGGCTCGGTCTGCCCTACCTTGCTTCGCCGGTGGAGACCCTGCCCACCCTTGTCGATAACTATCAGCGACACGGTCTTGCCGCAGCGGAAGCGGGGCACATCGCACCGCGGGAAGTCCCCGCTATGCGGACCCTGTTTCTGGCACGGAACGCTGCGGAGACCTCTCGCGTGCGAAAGCAACTGCACAGAGAAGCGCAGGCGACCGGGCGCCTGGCGGCCGAGTCCGAAGTGCAGGAATGGAGCATCGTGGGGGAAGCGTCTTACGTACGGGAGCGGGTTCTGGAGTATCGGGAGACCCTTGGTCTTACCCATCTCATCGTAACCCGCCTGCGTATAGGAGGTCTGCCCAGAGAGCGGCTGGAACGATCGGTAGCGGAAACGGCTGAAGCGCTGGCTTGACGACGAACGAAGATAAGACGTTCGGAATCTGGCCGGCGGCCTGTTTGGAGGACGCAGCGACATGAAATTCAGAGTGCTCTGGCCGGCCCTGCGCTGGCGGGATGCGGGTGATATCGAGGTTGCCAGCCTCGGTGACCTGGGCCGTGCCGAGTTCTGCTCCGGTTTCGATTCGGTTACGGATGAACAGTGGGCCAACTGCGATGCCATCGTTTCTTACGACGACCTCCCCGAACCCCATCGCAGCCGCTTACAGCGCTGCCGGCTGCTGGTTACGCCGAGCGTTGGATTCGACAAGTTCGATCTGCAAGCCTGGGGCAAGCTCGGTGTGCCCGTCTGCAACGTCCCCGATTACGGAACCCAGGAGGTGGCGGATCATGCCATCGCGCTGATGATGTCGCTGATGAAAGGCATTACCTTCCACACTCGGGAACTGAAAAAGGATCCCCGCGCGAAATGGCGACCGGCGTTGAACCCCTACGGTAAGCGACTTTCCGCTTGCGTGTTCGGTATCGTCGGTCTCGGCCGAATCGGCACCGCGGCGGCGCTGCGGGCCCGGGCCTTCGGGATGGACGTGGTTTTCTACGATCCTTATCGCGAAAGCGGTGCCGACCTCGCTTTGGGCATTCGCCGGGTCCATGGCCTGGCCGATCTGTTTGCTCAATGCGACGTGGTGAGTCTGCACGCGCCGCTGTCCCCGGAAACGGAAAACCTGATTGATGCCGAAGTGCTCTCCCACGCACACCCGGGGCTGATTCTGATCAATACCGCTCGCGGACCGCTGATCGATCTTGACGCGCTGTCCGATGCGTTGCGAACGGAGCGGGTGCGGGCGGCGGGTCTGGACGTGCTGCCGGAAGAGCCGGCCAATCCCGATCATCCTCTGATCAAAGCCTGGGCCGCTGACGAGCCCTGGATCGACCATCGGCTGCTGTTGACCCCGCACTCGGCGTTCCATACCCCCGAGAGTGTCTACGACATGCGCTTCAAGCCGGGGCAGCTGGCAGTTAACTATCTGAGCGGGGGCCGACTGGCTAACTGCGTCAACTCGGAGTTTCTGGTCGAGCGTCGTTAGTTTCCTTTCGCCGAAGCGCTTTACTGGGAAGCTGCTTCAACGGCCGCCTCAGCCGCCAGCCCACCCGGAATCACTCGAAAACGTGGATGTTGTCGATTTCCAGGTAGCGCTTGAGACGCCCCGTAAAGTAGTAAAAGGGTAGCGTGTCCGCCAAGGCCACGAACATTTTGAACAGGTAGTTGCTGCCCATGAGGACGAGCATGGCGGCGATGGTGATGTCACCGGCCAGGAAGGTGGCGCCGAAGGTGACAGTGATGACCATGAACGAGTCCACCATCTGGCTGGTGAGCGTGGAGAAGTTGTTGCGCAACCACAAGTGCCGGCCCTGGGTCAGTCGCTTGAAGAAGTGGAAAAGGTGGACGTCGCAGAACTGAGCGGCTATGTAGGCCATCATGGAGGCGAACACGGCGCCGGAGGTGCAGGCGAACAGGAGTTGAAACAGCTCCACAGAGCCGCTCATGACGTTCCCATTCGGCAGCGCAATGTCCTCTGCCAGCTGAATAACCTGCCACGGGGGCTGAGTGTCGGTCGCCACGGCAGGCAGGTAGTTGCCAAGCCACAGACAGCCCAGGATAAAGAAGTTGAGGGTGAAGCCCACCCACACCAGGAAGTTTGCGCGGCGTCTACCGTACAGCTCGCTGATCAGATCCGTGCACAGGAATGTCAGCGGGTAGGGGAGGACGCCCACCGCCAGGGCCATAGGCCCCAGCTGGATGAAACGGGTGATTCCCACCACGTTCAGCAGCGTCATGGCGCACAGGAAAAACCCCGCCAGTACGATGAATACCCGCTCGCGGCGTTCAGTCAGGTCGATGGAACTCATAAGGGTTTCCGCAAGGCCTGTGGGTGCCCAACGCGCACCGCCTCAGCTTTCGACCTGGCCGAGGTTTGCATGCAGCACGGCGCCGTTTATAACCGGGTTCTCCGCGGCCCAGAAGATGGTCTCTGCGATTTCTTCCGGATGTATCAGACGATTGAACGTCGACATGGCCCGCACGACATCTAACGCATCCTCGGACACGTGCTGTCGGAGCATTTCGGTGTCAGTGAAGCCCGGACAGATGCAGACGGTGTGGATATCTCGGCCGGCCAGATCCTGGCAGGTGGCACGCATCATTCCGACCATCGCGTGCTTGGTGGTGACGTAGCTGTAACTGCCGGGTACGGCTTTTTCGGAAAGGGTCGATCCGACGTAGATGACCGAGGAGCCGGGTTTCATGTAGGGCAGCACGTGCTGGTTCAGCGAATTGGGTGCCACCAGGTTCACCTCGAGAACTTCGCGGAACGCGTCGCTGCTCGTCTCGGCGGCGCTGCCGTTGACCATGCGGGCCGCGTTGTGCACGAGCACCAGCTGGTCGGCCTTCTCCAGAAAAGGGTTAAGCTGTGATTCGATGTCGGCCATGAAGCTCGGATTGGAGAGGTCGCACGGGATGTGCTCGACGGCGTCCAGCGGGCAGGGCCTGCGGGACAGATTGACGACGATGAAATCTTCATCGCTGAAACGCTCCGCGGTTGTCAGCCCGATACCGGCGCTGCCGCCGGTTATCAGCAGGCATTTCATGCACGGCTCCTCAAGGCTTCCACTCCACCCCTGCCCATTGGCCGGGCCCGGAGGAAACGCGAATCAGGACGCGCGCAAGCTCGAGGGCGGCGATTTCCGCCTGCTCACGAAGCTGTTCGAGGAACCAGGGCGCCAGCTCTTCCACGGTAATATTGCGCAGCGGCAGGGTCAGCACGTCCCGGGGCAGGAAAGGTATTCGCTCGCCGGCGAATTCCGCGATCACGTACTCGCCGTCCATCTTCAGCTGCAGATAGGGTGAGCGGCCAGGAAGGAGGACTTTTTCGTCCAGCTCGTCGCACAGCCCTTTCAGGGCGCTCTTGACGAGGTTGTAGTCAAACGCCAGGCCGTCGTCCGCCACGACGCTGTCGATCTCTGCCGTCACATAGAAGGTATGTCCGTGCAGATCTTCCCGCTCGGTTGCAGAGAACAGGGTGAAGTGACCGACATTGAAATGCAGGTAATCCTTGCTGATTTCGATGGTGCATAAGGGTGCGTCAGCCATCGTCGGATGCTACCACAGGGTCCCGTGAAAAATGGGTCATGACCGGGCCAGCTGCAGCTGCAGCTGCGGGAGGCGTTCTTCGAGCGGGGCCTGGGAGCTCAGCACAGGGCGTCCGCGAGCGCCCGCAGATCCGCGAAAGTCGCGGTTGGAGGTACGTCGACGTCTTTGGCCGCGCTGAGCCCGCTGCGATTGATCCAGACCGCGTCCAGTCCCAGCGCCATAGCGGGCTGGACGTCGTGGTAACGGCTCTGCGCCACGTGCAGCACAGGTCCGTCGAGCACCTGCAGCGCCGCGTCGAACACGTCGCGTGCGGGCTTGTAGGCGCCCACCTGCTCTGCGGTAACGATGTGGTCGAATCGGATGCCGAGGTTTCTCTGGGTCAGCCCGAACAGGTCGTCGTCCACGTTTGAGATCACCGCCAGCCTGTACTTCTTCTGCAATCGTTGCAGAGCGTCAACGGTGTCGTCGAACGGCTGCCAGTACTCGATGCTGTCGGCGAACGCACTCAATACGGCTGCCCCAGGGCTGAACGCAAGCCGCGTTCCGAAGCTTTCCAGAACCCGCCCGAGGACCTCACGGTAGCGGCCGCCCTTTGCCTGTTCCTCAGGCTCCCGTTCGGAGAAGAATTGCAGGATCCATTCGTCGATCACGTGAACGTCGTAGCTGTAGAGAAGTGGCTGCAGAAAGCCCAGAATGCCGTTCTCCCAGTCGATTAGGGTGCCGTAGCAGTCGAAGCTCAGCGTCCTGTACTTTTCCGGGTGCAGCGATGCGATCTGATCAGTCATGTTGAATCCTGTCGAGTATCAGGCCATAGAAATACTCGCTGTCACGGTCGAAGTACCAGCCCAGATGCACCAGACATTCGGCGCAGGTAGCCAGGCGCCATTTGAAGCCGGGAAACCAGCTATCTGCCGCGGTGGGCTTGCCCGAGATGTTGCACCCCAACGCGCTGGCATAGCAGCCTATGTGGTATCTGATGCCGTAGGGATTGGTGCAGAAGTGCGCATGGCCACCGTTCACCGCGATGCTGTCCGAGCGTCTGCCGATCACGTTGGAGCAGGTTGCGCAGTACAACAGGTCGCCCTGCTCTTCGGCCTCGCGGTCCAGGATGGCCTCCAGATCCGGGTCCAGGTCTTGACGCTGCTTGTCTTCCACATCGATCATCGTGCAGGCTCGGCGGCTCGAGGAGGTTGCTCATGGAGTCTTTTCCAAGGATCTTTCAGCGCGCGGCCGAACGCAAGGGAGGCGAGGCCGCGCTCAATGAACTTCTTCCTCGGCCGTCCTCTGCCGCACAGCTCAGGCGCCTGCAAGACGATCGCTGCCTGGCGGAGATGACCAAGTGCGTTTTCCGGTCTGGTTTCGTCTGGCAGATCATAGAGCGGAAATGGCCCGGATTCGAAAGCGCTTTCCGGCGGTTCGATGTCAGCAGCTGCGCTATGCTCGGCGACGAGGACCTCGAGGTTCTGGCCAGCGACGAGGCTATCGTCCGCAATCTGAAGAAGATTCAGTCAGTGCCCCGCAATGCGACCTTTATCCTCGAGGTGCGCGAGCAGCACGGTAGCTTCGGCAACTATCTGGCGGCCTGGCCGGTGACGCATATTATCGGGCTGTGGGATGAGCTGAAGCGTCGCGGCGACCGCCTGGGCGGCCAGACCGGACGCTTCTTTCTGAGGTTCGTGGGCAAAGACACGCCGCTGCTGTCGCCGGATGTGGTTCGAGCGCTGGTGGAGCAGGGCGTGGTGGACAAGGCGCCGACCAGCAAAAAGGCGCTGTCGGCGCTGCAGGAGGCCTTCAACATCTGGCATGAGGAGAGCGGCCTCGCCCTCTGTCAGATTTCCCGGGTGCTGGCCTGCTCGGTGGACGGCTAGCGGTGGCGGTGATCTGAGACGATTCAGACAGTCTGAGGCGCGTCCTGAACGCCCGCGGGCGTCCGGCTGGCGGCGGCACAAAAGAAAACGCCGGATCCGAAGATCCGGCGTCTGAATGAGCGGGAAGGAGGGGAGAGGAGGAGACTTTCCCACCCGCTCAGTTACGCAACAGGCGTAAGTTTCCGTCAGACCCTCGGGGGTGAAACATTCGGAAAACTACCTAGGGAACCTGGTACAAACCCAGCTTGTCCAGCGGGCGTTCAGCCTTGCGCCGGCACAGCTTCAAACCCCTCAGGCCAGGAGCTCCTTCAGGTCCGTTTCCGAGTCTGCCAGCCTTTCCGCATCCACAGGCTTGCCGATCAGCTGTTTGCAGATCATGAACTCCTTCGGGCTGTTCACCGCGTCAGCCGCCACGACGGTGCCTTCTTTGAGATAGAAGACGGCGAACTGATTGTCCGCCTTGCTGCCCCTCAGCACCTGAGTGTCGCCATCGCCAGAGAAGCCGACCATCTGCAGTTTCAGCTCGTACTGATCCGACCAGAACCAGGGAATGCTGGCGTAGGTCTTGTCGCCGCCGCACATGTTTGCGGCGGCCACTCTCGCCTGCTCCATAGCGTTGGGAACCGACTCCAGGCGCAGTCGGCGGTTCAGCAACGGGTTCGGGTGGTTGGTGCAGTCCCCGGCGGCATATACGTCCGTGGCCGAGGTCCGGCAGCCCTCGTCCACCATGATGCCGTTGTCACACTGGATGCCGGCCGCCTCGGCGATCTCGACGTTGGGAATGATGCCGATGCCGACGATGACGATATCCGCCGGAAACTCCTTGTCGCCGCATTGGACGGCCTGAACGTGCCCGTCGCCGGAAAATCCGGTGACGCCGGTGCTGGTGTGGATGTGCACGCCCCGGGACTCGTGCAGGCCGTGGTAGTACTCGGACATCTCCGGGGTCGTTACGCGCTGCAGGATGCGCGCTTCCATCTCGAGGACGTGGACCTCGAGCCCGGCCTTGACGGCTACGGACGCGACCTCGAGGCCGATGTACCCGCCGCCAACGATCACCAGCTTTTTGTCGGGTGCCATCTCGTCGCGGATGCCGTCCACGTCGGCAATCGTTCGCAGATAGTGAATGCCGGCCAGATCGCTGCCGGGAATGCTGAGCTTTCTTGGCCGACCGCCCGTCGTGATGAGCAGCTTGTCGTAGGCGATGGTCTCGCCTGCATCGGTAGACACGGTTTTTGCCGACGTGTCGATACCCGACGCTTTGACCCCCAGCTTGAGCGTGACGTGCTTGTCCTGATAAAACTTTTCCGGGCGCAGGTGCACGCGGTCCAGCTCTACGTCTCCGGACAGATAGGCTTTCGACAGCGGCGGGCGCTGATAGGGGATGTGCGGCTCGTCGCCGATGATGACGATCTCGCCTTCGTAACCCTCCTGCCGGAGGCTCGCAGCGGCCTGACCTGCCGCATGCCCTGCCCCGAGAATGACCATTGCTGCCATAGGTTCGCTCCTTCCCGCGCCTTGAAAACCGGGTATTCTACAAGGGAAAGCCTTACCGCGTACCCCGATGTCCGTGATCTTGGCGCCTCAACGGCAATGCTCCGCGGCGTGATAGCATCATCGGTCCGCAGGCAGCCCGGGGAGGGCAGGTGAAGTTTGCGACTTTGCACGACATCGTCAAACGTGCCCGGCAGAACCTCGATCGCAATCACTGGGACTATCTGATCGGCGGCGCTGACAGTGAATCAGCGCTGAAACGCAATCGTTATGGCCTCGATTCATGGGTTTATCGGCCGCGCATCCTCAACGATGTCAGTGGTGTTCAGCTGTCCACCGAGCTGCTGGGTTCACGATTGCGGATACCGGTAGTGCTGGCTCCCATCGGATCGCTGCAGGTGTTCGAGGCCGACGGGGGCACGACAGCGGCTCGGGCTGCGGAGGCGTTCGGCGTGCTGCAGATTCTGAGTTCGGTATGCACGCCCGACTTCGAAGCGGTGGCACGAGCGGCTCCGGGGCCCCGCATCTATCAGCTCTATCTGATGGGTGATGAGGCCTGGATGGATGATGTCATAGATCGCGCGTTGGCGGCCGGCTACACGGGGCTTTGCCTGACGGCGGATACTCAGACTTACTCCCGCCGCGAGCGCGATATCCTCAAACGCTACGTCCCGCCCTCGGGTAGCAGAGCCGGTGGCTCCGACTTCGGCTACCAGGCAAGCCTGACCTGGGAGACCGTTGCCCATATCAAGGAGCGCTTCGAGATCCCTCTCATCATCAAAGGTGTGAACGCCGCTGAGGATGCTGCCCGCTGTGTGGAGATGGGCGTGGACGTGGTCTATGTATCCAACCACGGCGGTCGCCAGTTGGACCATACCCGGGCCTGCATCGATGCCCTGCCGGAAGTAGCCGCCGCCGTTGACGGCCGGGTTCCCGTGTTGGTTGACGGCGGTTTCATGCGCGGCGCAGATGTGGTGAAAGCGCTGTGTCTTGGCGCCACCGCCGTTGGCCTGGGCCGGTTGGAGGGGTTGGCCATGGCTGCGGGCGGCGCTGACGCGCTGGTCCGTGCGCTGGAAATTCTCGAGCACGAGATCCGCATCACGCTGGCACTGCTGGGCATCAGCCGCCTGGCGGACCTGCACGCCGGGCTTCTGGAGCGGGCGGTTCCGCTAACCACGCCCCATGCCTTGAGCGCGTTTCCGCTGCTCGATGAGGACTATTGACCGACCGGCTGGAGCGCCTGCAGGCCGCGAATCCAGAACCGGCTGGCAAACTCCTGGTTGCCGCCGTCCGAGGACAGCGCTGATCGGATCGAGGCGGCTTGCACGCAAAACCTCGCTGACGTTATTAGCCACAGCAACCGCCGCAACCCGTTCAGCGCGACTGTTCTGGCATCTCCCAGTACGGGCGCTTGAGCACCTCTTTGTAGAGCTTGCCGGTCTGGTGGCGGGGCAACGCGTCATGGAAGTCTATGCTCTTCGGGCACTTCAGGTGGGCCAGGCGGTCCCGGCAGTAGTCGATGAGCTGCTGCTCGGTGATCTCTGCGGTGCTGCATTCGAAACCCGTCGCCAGCTCTACGGCGGCCTTTACCTCCTCGCCGAACTCGGCATTGGGAATACCGAAAACGGCGGCGTCCTGAATCTCCGGGTGACTCACCAGCACGTCCTCCACCTCTCGTGGGTAGATGTTGACGCCGCCCGAGATGATCATGTGGGAGGCTCGGTCCGTGAGATACAGATAGCCTTCCTCATCGACATGCCCGATATCTCCGAGGGTGGACCATCCCCGGTCATTGTAGGCTTCAGCGGTTTTTTCAGGGTCCTTGTAGTACTCGAATCGAGGCCCGCCGGAAAAGTACACGCGGCCGGCCTGACCAGGGGGGAGCTCTCTTCCCACCTCATCCAGGATGTGCAGCTCGCCGAGCACAGGGCGCCCTACAGAGCGTGGGTGGGCCAGCCACTCCTCGGGCGAGATTGCCGTCTGGCCGTTGCCTTCCGTCCCGGAGTAGTACTCATAGACGATCGGCCCCCACCAGTTGAGCATCTGCCGCTTTATGCCTTCCGGGCACGGGGCGGCAGCATGAACCGCGACCTTGTGGCTGGACAGGTTGTAAGCTTCGCGAACGGCCTCCGGCAGCCGCAGCAACCTGACGAACATGGTCGGCACCCACTGGCTGTGGGTGATGGCGTGCTGCTCGATGAGCTTGAGGCTGAGCTCGGCGTCGAACCGCGGCATGATCACGCTGGTGGCACCGGAACGATGCATCATGGCGTTGTAACGAAGGGGCGCCGAATGGTACAGCGGGGCTGTGGACAGATAAACGGCGTCCCCGTCGATCCCGTGCAGCTTCAGGCGCTTTTTGAAGAGATCGGAAACGGTTCCCAGAGCGGCGCCCGGCTGCGTGGCGCGCACGCCTTTGGGGTTGCCCGTGGTGCCTGACGAGTAGAGCATCTCCGCCCCTTCGGCGGCGTCTTCGATCAGCGATTCCGGCTCCCCGGCGATGATTTCGGGCCACTGATTGATGTCGAAGATCAGGGTCTGAGGAGCGCCTGCGGACTTGTCCGCATGAGCACCACCCACCAGCAGCACCCGGGCGTCACAGTCCTGCAGGATGTGCTGAACTTCGGCGCGCTGATACTGGATGCTGATGGGCGTGTAGTACAGACCGGCCAGTTGCGTGGCCCAGAAAACGGCCAAAGTGCAAGGGTGATTTCCCGCCAGTACGGCGACGCCGTCACCGGGCTTCAGGCCCTGGCGCCGCAGGAACTGACTGCCACGCAGCGCGAGAGAGGCAAGCTCGCCGTACGAGATGGTCTGGTCGCCGAGAATCCATGCCGGTTTGTCCGGCTGTCGCTCCGCCCAGTAAAGCGGATGCAGGGGGCCTATTTCTTGCCTCCGTCGCTGGGCATGGGCATGGGGAAGGGAGTGACGTTGCCAGCCTTGCCGTCGGTAATTTTGGCGATGCCTTCCTTTTCCACCTCGTCGATGCGGATGATGGCGTGCATGGGGATGAAGCTTCGCTGAACCCCTTCGAACTCAGAACGTAGCTTGTCTTCGCCCGGATCGATCACCACCTTTGTCCGGCTGCCGAACACGTAGTCCTCTACCTCGATGAAGCCGTACAGGTCGCTCTGGTAGATCGATCGCGCGTAAACCTCATAGATCTGCCCCTGATTGTGGAACAGCACCTTGTACATCTGATTACTCTGGTCGTTCATAGGCGGGGCACCGGTTACCTGTCTGATTAAGGATATACGCCATATAAGCTTGTATATAGGTATATCCGTCGAAATTTCAAGCAACTATAATCGCGCGCCCGTGACCGCAGACCAGCCAGGGCGCCAGCCCAAAGAGAAACTTGAGCAAGAAACTATACATAAAAACTTACGGTTGCCAGATGAACGAGTATGACTCGTCGCGGATGGCCGACCTGCTGCGCGAGAGCCAGGGCTACGAGCTGGTCGGCGAACCCGAAAGCGCCGATCTGATCCTGCTCAACACCTGCGCCATCCGGGAGCGGGCCCAGGAGAAGGTATTCCACCAGCTGGGGCGTTGGAAGCATCTCAAATCGCGTAACCCCGAACTGAAAATCGGCGTCGGTGGCTGCGTGGCCAGCCAGGAAGGCGAAGCCATACAGGCCCGGGCACCGTTCGTAGACATGGTCTTTGGCCCGCAGACGCTGCATCGGCTGCCGGACATGCTGGCGCGCGCCGTCCCCACACCGAAGGTTGAGAAATTCGTACCCGTTGTGGATATCAGCTTTCCGGAGATCGAGAAGTTCGATCGTTTGCCGGAACCCAGAGCCGACGGGCCCAGCGCCTTTGTTTCCGCAATGGAAGGCTGCAGCAAGTACTGCACGTTCTGCGTGGTGCCGTATACCCGTGGGGAAGAAGTCAGCCGCCCGGTCGGGGACATCATGCAGGAGGTCGTGCAACTGGCGGCCCAGGGCGTCCGCGAGATCAATCTGCTGGGGCAGAACGTCAATGCGTTCCGGGGTGATATTGACGGTGATCATGCAGACCTGGCGGAGCTGATCCACTACGTGGCTGAAGTGGACGGCATCGAGCGGATCCGCTTCACAACCTCCCACCCCGTCGAGTTTACTCAGCGCCTCATCGATGCCTTCGGCGAGGTGCCGGCGCTGGTAGATCATCTCCACCTGCCGGTTCAGTCGGGATCCGACCGGATACTTGCGCTGATGAAGCGCGGACATACCGCTGCCGACTACCGCGACAGGATTAGCCGATTGCGCCAGGTCCGTCCCGACATCTCGCTGTCTTCGGATTTCATCGTGGGGTTCCCTGGCGAAACCGACGAGGATTTCGAGGCAACCATGGGGCTCATTGAAGAGGTCGGGTTCGATACCTCCTTCAGCTTCATTTACAGCGCACGTCCCGGGACCCCGGCAGCGTCGCTTCCGGACCGTACGCCGATGGCAGTGAAGAAAGCGCGTCTGGCCCGGCTGCAGGAACGCATTCGCGAACAGGCGGAGGTTATTGCCCGCAACATGGTGGGCACCCGGCAACGGGTGCTGGTTACCGGCCGCTCCCGGAAAAATCCGGCCGAACTCGCCGGACGCACCGAAAATAACCGGGTGGTCAACTTCCCCGGTTCCGATGACAGCCTGATCGGCGGATTCGCCGACCTGTACATCGAAGCCGCCCTGCCTAATTCCCTGCGCGGCCGAAAGATCATTTGACAGCCCGACAGGGCTTTATATGCTACGAACATGACTCCCGCACAGGATTCCCGTTGAGCGAAAAACCCTCTCGTGTGGTCGCCATGACGACCAACGTAAGCCTTGATCCGAACGACCCCCAACGCCTGGCTGCACTGTGCGGCCCCTTCGACCAGAATCTCAAACACCTGGAAAAACGTCTCGGGGTGCACATCCGCAACCGTGGCAACCAGTTTCAGATCAGCGGGCCGGAGCAGCGCATCAAGGCCGCGGGCGCGCTGCTTTCCCAGCTTTATCGGGAAACCCTGAATAACGACAGCATAGAGCCAGATCAGGTGCACCTGTTCCTTCAGGAATCAGGCGTCGAAGAACTGCTTGTCCAGGAGAGCGTTCAGTCCGACGGCGAGCAGGGCGTCGTTGACCAGATGATTCGCACCGGTCGGAAGACCATCAAACCCAGGGGCGGAAATCAAGCCGGCTACGTGGAGCTGATCCGCCAGCACGACATCAACTTTGGTATCGGTCCCGCGGGCACGGGCAAGACTTATCTGGCGGTAGCCTGTGCGGTGGAGGCGCTGGAAACTCAACGGGTCAATCGCATCGTGCTGGTGCGGCCGGCAGTCGAAGCTGGCGAGAAACTGGGATTTCTGCCCGGTGATCTGGCGCAGAAAATCGACCCTTATCTGCGCCCGCTGTACGACGCTCTCTATGAAATGATGGGCGTGGAGCGGGTCAACAAGTACATTGAGCGCAACATCATCGAGGTTGCGCCGCTGGCTTACATGCGTGGCCGGACGCTCAACAACGCGTTCATTATTCTCGATGAAAGTCAGAACACCACAATCGAGCAGATGAAGATGTTTCTAACCCGGATCGGGTTTGGGTCCACCGCGGTCATCACCGGTGACATCACCCAGATAGATCTGCCCAAGGGGCAGAAGTCGGGTCTGGTGCACGTGCGGAACGTGCTGCGGGACGTCGACGGCATAAGCTTCACACATTTCAGCTCGAGGGATGTGGTGCGTCATCCTCTTGTCCAGAAGATCGTCGAGGCTTACGCGGCGTTTCAGGAACCAGCCGCGGGAAGCGACAGTGACCGCAATGCCGGTTGAGGTGCAGATCGCCTCCACTGCCTCGACGCCTTCCACCGCGGAAATGCAGCGCTGGGCGCAGCAGACCCTGGACCGCGTGATGTCCCTCGGCGGAGACCGTTCCGCCTGCGATGCTGGGCACGGAGACGTCTGTGTGCGTGTCGTAGATCAGGCGGAATCACGGGAGTTGAACGAGCGTTACCGCCATAAAGACAATCCTACCAACGTTCTCAGCTTCCCGGCGGAGGTGGATCTGCCATCAGGCCACCATATCTGGGGCGATATCGTAATTTGCGCACCCGTGGTCCATGCCGAGGCCGTCGATCAGGAAAAGTCTCCGGAGGCGCATTTCGCGCACATGGTCGTGCATGGCGTTCTGCATCTTTTAGGGTACGATCACCAGTCGGGGACGGACGCGGAACAAATGGAATCTCTGGAAAAAGACATACTGGGTCGTATCGGCTTCGGCGATCCCTATTTGAACTCATGACTCACGGCACCGGGATAGCAGCGAAACGGACACTGCTGGAGTGGATTGGAGATCTCTTCAGCGACGAGCCCACCGACCGCTCCGAGCTCATGGACGTGCTGCGGGACGCCGCGGATCGCCAGATCATGGATGCGGAAGCGCTCAACATCATATTCGGCGCGCTGCAGGTGTCCGACATGCAGGCGCGGGACATCATGATTCCTCGCTCGCAACTTGTTTATCTGAAGAGCGGTGACGCGCTGGATGTGCTGTTGCCGACCATCATCCAGACCCAGCATTCCCGCTTCCCTGTCATCGGTGATGATCTCGACGATATCAAGGGTATCCTGCACGCCAAGGACCTGCTGCCTCTGGTGCTCGTTCAGGATCTTCAAGGTTTCGACATCAAGGATCACATCCGCCAGGCCTCGGTCATTCCTGAAAGCAAGCGGCTGAACGTACTGCTGGAGGATTTCCGGCAAACCCGGAATCACATGGCGGTTGTGGTGGACGAATACGGCCATGTATCCGGCGTGGTGACCATCGAGGACGTGCTGGAGCAGATCGTCGGCGAGATCGAGGATGAGCACGACATCGATGACGAGAGCTTCATCAAACAGCTCGACGACCATACCTTTCACGTCAAGGCTGCCGCCGAGGTGGAGGACTTCAACCAGTTTTTCGATATGGCGCTCGACGAGGAAGAGTTCGATACCATCGGCGGCGTGGTGCTCAAGGCTTTCGGCCATCTGCCGGCGAGAGGCGAATCGGTGGATATCGACGGCCTGCGCTTCAAGGTGCTAAACGCGGACTCGCGCCGGGTGCGGCTGCTGCAGGTAAAACGGCTTTCATGACCTACGGCCTTGCCCTGGCCTTCGGGGCGCTGCTGCCGCTGTCTCTGGCTCCTTTCGATCTCTGGCCTCTGGGCGCAATTTCCGTTGCCGGCTGGTTCTATCTGCTGTTCCGCGCGCCCGGGCGATGCTGGTTGCTCGGCTGGTGTTATGGGGTGGGTAAGTATGCTCTGGGTGCTTCATGGGTATACGTCAGCATCAACCGGTTCGGCAACGCGCCGCCGCCGCTGGCCGCTTTTTTGGTGGTGCTGTTCGTAGCTGGGCTGTCGCTGTTCCCGTTACTTAGTGCCTGGCTTTATCAGCGTCTGAAAAGGGGCCGACCGCTGGCGGATGGGCTGCTGTTCACCGGGCTGCTCGTAGGGTTCGAGTGGCTGCTCACCTGGGTCCTGACCGGCTTTCCATGGCTTTTCGTGGGCTATGCGCATCTGGATACCATCCTGGGCAACCTTGCGCCGGTGGGTGGCGTGCTGCTGGTGAGCTTTGCGTTGACGCTGTCGGCGGTGATGCTGGTGGTCGTGGCCCTGACCCCCGATGTCAGAATCCGATCTGCCGCCGTGCTGCTGGCTTTGCTGCCCTGGCTCGCCGGCTGGCTGGGGGGCGCGCCGGCCTGGGTGGAAGTCTCGGGTCGGCGTGAAGCAGCGCTCATTCAGGGTAACGTCGACCAGGCAACGAAATGGCTGCCGCAAAGCCGAGGACCCATTTATCGGACCTATCTGCGACTGTCAGAACCGCATTGGGATGCGGATCTCGTCATCTGGCCTGAGGCCGCCGTTACCTTCATGCAGCATGAGGCGAGTCAGGTGCTGGAGCAGCTGAACGCAGAAGCAGAGGCGAACGGCAGCACCCTGGTGCTCGGGCTTCCGGGCCTGGAGCGGCTGCCCGACGGCGATGTGGTGTTCAGAAACACAGCCGTCGCCCTGGGCGTGGGGCGCGGACGCTACGTTAAGCGTCGACTGGTACCATTCGGCGAGTACGTTCCCCTGGAGGACCTGCTGCGCGGCCTCATCGAGTTTTTCGATCTGCCGATGTCCCATTCGGAACCGGGTAGCTGGCATCAACCGCTGCTGGATATCGGCGGCGCACGGGCGGCCATGGCCATCTGCTACGAGGTGGTTTACCCGGGGCTGGTGCGCGAGCAGGGTCGTCAGTCCGACGTGCTGCTGACCATTTCCAACGACACCTGGTTCGGGCGCAGCATCGGCCCGTTGCAGCACCAGCAGATGGCCCGCATGCGGGCGCTGGAGAACGGCCGCTGGATGCTCCGGGGCACCAACAACGGCGTGACCGCCATCATCGATCACTCAGGCCACGTTCGCGCCAGCCTTCCTCAGTTTCAGGAAGGCGCCCTGCGCGGCGAGTTCGCGCTCATGACCGGGTACACGCCGTTCGCCCGCTTCGGCCAGTTGCCCCTGCTGACCTTTCTTTTCGCGATGCTCGCCGTTCTCGTCTATCGCAAATTTCGGAGCGACGTTCCCGCAGCCGTCGGGACCTGACGTCGTTCGAATTGACGCCTTGCAGGCCCGACCCCTGAAAAGAAGTTTGCTGCCGATGTGGCGCCGCCGAAGGAGGGGAATTGACCCGCCCTTTTAGGGCGGGGCAACTTCACCGACCGAGGGCAGCGCGGAGCGCCGAAGCCAGGGCAGCAAACTTCTTTTCAGGGGTCGGGCCGTCAGCGATCAAAATCTGAGCGGCAAGATCAGGTCCCGGCGGCTGCGGGAACGCTCCTACAAAGCAAAGTCGAGATGGTATATTGGCGCGTTTTCATTCAGGCAGGAGATCATGAGCGCAAACTACGACCCTCACTCGGTCGAGCGCCAAGCGCAGCAGCTGTGGCAGGCGGCCAAATGCTTCGAGGCCGGCGAATCTGCGGACGCTGAGAAATACTACTGCCTCGCAATGTTTCCCTATCCCAGCGGACGTCTGCACATGGGGCACGTGCGCTGCTACACCCTGGGCGATGTCATCAATCGGTATCAGCGCCAGAAAGGCTATAACGTGATGCAGCCCATGGGCTGGGACGCCTTTGGCCTGCCGGCGGAGAACGCGGCCATCAAAAATGACATCCCACCTGCTGCCTGGACCCGGGATAACATTGCGTACATGAAGGGGCAGATGCAGCGGCTGGGCTTCGGCTTCGACTGGTCCCGCGAGTTCGCCACCTGTGATCCCGAGTACTACCGGTGGGAGCAGTGGTTCTTCGTCAAGCTCTACGAAAAGGGCATGGTTTACCGCAAGAGCGCCATGGTGAACTGGGATCCCGTCGACCAGACCGTGCTGGCCAACGAGCAGGTTGTGGACGGCCGCGGCTGGCGTTCCGGCGCGCCGGTTGAAAGACGCGAGATGCCCCAGTGGTTCCTGAAAATTACCGACTATGCGGAAGAGTTGCTCGACGAGCTCGACGAGCTGGATGGCTGGCCGGAATCGGTGAAGAGCATGCAGCGCAACTGGATCGGCCGGTCCGAGGGAGTGGAGATCGACTTCCCGGTTCCCGTCGAGGTGCCCGACGCTGACGAGGTCCTCACGGTGTACACGACCCGTCCCGATACGCTGCTCGGCGCCACCTACGTTGCGGTGGCAGCGGAACACCCGCTGGCTCAACGGGCGTCCGCGAATGATGCCGGGGTGGCGGACTTCGTCGCCAGCTGTCGTAACAACAGGACCGCGGAAGCCGAGATGGCCACGCTGGAGAAAGCGGGCATCGACACCGGCCTGACCGTTGTGCACCCCCTCACGGGGGACAGCCTGCCGGTATGGGTCGCCAACTTCGTGCTCATGGATTACGGGTCGGGCGCGGTGATGTCCGTGCCCGGTCACGATCAGCGGGACTGGGAATTTGCCCGCAAGTACGGCATTCCCATCCGCCAGGTCATCGAGCCTGTCGATGCCGAAGAACACTGCGACCTGGAGCAGGAGGCCTACACATCCTACGGTCGTTTGGTGAACTCCGGCGAGTATGACGGCCAGACCTCGGCGGAGGCTTTCGACGCCATCGCCGCGGCGCTGGAAGCGCGGAATCTCGGCCGTCGCCAGACCAACTATCGGCTGCGGGACTGGGGAGTTTCGCGGCAGCGCTATTGGGGCTGTCCCATTCCCATGATTCACTGTGGGACATGCGGCGTGGTGCCCGTGCCCGAGGCGGACCTGCCGGTTGAGTTGCCGACGGAAGTGACCTTCCACGGGGTGCAATCGCCGTTGAACACGATGGAAAGCTTCTACAAGGTCAGCTGTCCGGAGTGCGGTGGGGAAGCCCGTCGGGAGACGGATACCTTCGACACCTTCATGGAGTCTTCCTGGTACTTTGCGCGCTTCGCCTGTCCGGATGCCAGTCGGCCCATGGTGGACGAACGCGCCAACTACTGGACACCGGTGGATCATTACGTTGGTGGCATAGAGCATGCGATTCTGCATCTGCTGTACTCGCGTTTTTACTACAAGCTGATGCGCGATCACGGGCTCGTGTCTGCCGATGAACCCTTCAAGCGGCTGCTGATGCTGGGCATGGTGCTCAAGGATGGCCGCAAGATGTCCAAGTCCGCGGGTGATGCCGGCGATCCCCAGCACTTGCTGGACAAATACGGAGCCGATGCCGTGCGCACCGCAATGATGTTTGCGGCGCCTCCAGACCAATCGTTCGAATGGAGCGAAGCAGGTGTCGAAGGGCAGGCCCGGTTCTGTCGGCGGTTTTGGTCACTGGTGCACGAGCACATGGCCGCGGGCGCGGTACCGAATCTCGAGCCTGCAGCGCTGAGCGATGCGGGCCGGGCCCTGCGGCGAAAAACCCACGAGACGCTGCGCCGTGCCGATGACGATTACGGTCGCCGGCTGCAATTCAACACGGTGGTTTCCGCGGTGCACGAGCTGGTGAACGCAGTGAGCCGGCTTCAGGTCGATGGCGATCCCCGCGGAGCCGGCGATAAAGCGGTGGCCGACCGAGCGGCCGTGCACGAAGCGCTCAAGACGGCCACGCAGGTGCTGTCTCCCATAGCGCCGCACATCTGCCAGTCGCTGTGGGGCCTGCTGGGGGAACCCCAGCTGCTGGTCGGTGCCCGCTGGCCCGCCGTAGACGAGTCAGCCCTGGTGCAGGACAGCCTGGAACTGGTGGTTCAGGTCAACGGCAAGGTCAGAGGGCGGGTCGAACTGCCGGCGGACGTGTCGGAAGATGCGGCGCGCGAGGCGGCGCTTGGCAACGAGAACGTGGAGCGCTTTGTTGCGGGCAAGCCGGTGCGGAAATTCATCATGGTGCCGGGCAAGCTCATCAACATCGTGGTAGGCGGATGACCCGCAGGGCCAAAATGTTGCGCTGGCTGGCGGTCGTCGTTCTGCTGAATCTGTCCGGCGCTTGCGGTTTCCACCTGCGCACCTGGGATCTCCAGAACGCCATGGAATCCGCCTACGTTGAATCGGCCCCGCGCCACGACCTGGCGGAACCGCTGCGCCGGGCGCTTCGTCAGGCGGGAGTGACGCAGGCCGAAGACGCTGCCAGTGCTGACATGGTCATCGAGCTGCTGGATCAGCGACAGCAGCGTCGCAGCGCGTCGGTGTCCGGTACCGCGCGGGTCACCGAGTACGAGATGACCTACGGCGTTCGCTATCGGGTGATTGCCGGCGACGGTACCGAACTGGTACCCGCCCAGTGGATCGAACGGCAGGAAGTTTTCAGCGTCGACCGCAACAACATCGTCGGCAGCAGCGAAGAGCAGTCCCTGCTGCAACGGGAGATGCGCGACGACATTCTGCAGCAGATTCTGCGAACGTTGACCGCCGTCGCGCCGCGGTCAGAAAGTGCAGGTTAAGCCGGCTGATCTGCCCCGCCGTCTGGGTGCCGGTCTGGCGCCGGTCTATCTGGTGTCCGGCGATGAAACTTTGCTGGTACAAGAGGCCTGCGACGCGGTGCTGGCGGCAGCCCGGGCACAGGGATACACAGAACGTTCCATCATTCATGCGGAACAGGGGTTCAACTGGAATGACGTCGTCCAGGACGCTTCCAGCATGTCCCTGTTCGCGGAGCGTCGGGTAGTGGACGTGCGCGTGCCTTCGGGGAAGTTTGACCGCGGGGCTTCGGAAGTGCTTCGAGCCTATGCCGGGCATCCCGCGGAGGACACGCTGCTGCTCATCCGCACGGTTCGGCTCGATCCGCGTCAGCGTCAGAGTGCCTGGTTCAAGGCCCTTGATAGCCTGGGCGTGGTCGTGCTCGTCTGGCCCATCGGCGTAGGCGAGTTGCCGCGCTGGCTGGCCGGCCGGCTGCGTGCTGCAGGTCTGGATCTCGACCGAAACGCGCTGGCCTGCCTGGCTGAGCGAGTCGAAGGCAATCTTCTCGCGGCGGTGCAGGAAATTGAGAAGCTTAAGCTGGCTGGCCTGCCGGAACCGATTTCGGCGGAGGATCTGCTAACGGTGCTGGAAGATGCTGCTCACTACAACGCGTTCGAACTCATCGACAGCACCATGGCCGGCGACCCTGCGCGGGTCAGCCGTATTCTCGTCAGTTTGCGTGAGGAGGGGGTGGCCCTGTTCGCGATTCTCGGTGCCCTGACTTCCCAGCTTCGCCGGGTTGCCAGCGGCGACCGCCTGCCGCCTCAACGTCAGCGCCTGGTTTCGTCCCTGCTGCGCCGGTTGGGGCCCGAAACCGGTATCCAGCGGGTATTGGCGGAGTGCGCCCTGGTTGATGCGCAGGGCAAGGGACAGCTGGTGGGCGATGCCTGGCTGAGCCTGGAAAAGCTGCTGCTGGGCCTGAGTGGGCTCGAGGGGTTTCCGCCTGCAACGGGGTTGGATCCGCGGCGCTGACTTCATTTTGGCTGTCTCGGGGTGCCGGCTGGGAAATGCGTTTCTGCGGACCCCGCGCTGGCCCTCCGGGCTTCCCTCGTCGGCCGGATTGCCCCTGCGGGTCAACTCGACCTCCTCGGCAGCGCGGAAATGGTCTGCAGAAACGCATTTCCCAGCCGGCGCCTCGGGCTGCGTTCTGGTGGGGTGTGTTTCGCCTATCATTGGTTACGAAGCTTGAGAGTGGATTCTGCCGGAGCGGCGCGCATGAAATCAGTGCTGTGGCGTTTGCAGCGCGAAACCCAGACAACCTGAGCGTGCCAGAAGTCGTTTTACCTGGGCCGAGTTTGAGGGACATTTAAGCGGCGCCGAGGAGGTCGGTTTGTCCCGTAGGGGCAACAAGACCGACGAGGGGCGCCCGGAGGGCCGCCGCGCGGTCCCTCAAACTCGGCCCAGGTAAAACGGCCGCCAGCAACAATCAGTTGACGTGCGTATCCGCCGTCCTACCCAGCTCCAGCAGCTCCAACCCTCCCGAATCACTGCTGAACACCGTCACCGAGCCGTTGTCTGGGGCGAAGATCACCAGTCGGTCGTCGTTCTGAGCGGCGCCCACGGCCACGTTGATGGCGATGTAGTGGCAGAACACGACGCTGTCCTGGGGAAGATCCAGCAGACAGTCGATCAGCGCCTGGCGCCATTGCATGAGGTCGGTGCCCAGATCCGGCCAGCGCCCTGCCATCGCCTGGCGAATCCAGACGGTGCGTGCCGCCAGATCCTGGGTAGGTGAGGGAAGTTCTGCGACCCGGGGCTCGATGAGGACTTCGGCCTGCCACAGTTCAGCCAGCGGTTTGGCGGTCTGTTGTGCCCGGGCGAGCGGGGAAGAAAGCACCGGCAGGGGCCCCAGGGGCGCCAGTTCCTGGGCCGTGGTCAGCGCCTGGCTTCTGCCGAGGTCATCGAGACCCGGATCCAGGTGGCCGTCGAAGCCGGATGCGGCTTTGCCGTGCCGCACCATATAAATTTTGCCCATCTGCTGCTCTTTTACCGTGGGTTCCCTACAATACCGCGCTGGCCTGCAGTTAGGGAATGTCAGTGATACATGATCAATCCGGTTTGTCCCCCGAAATGATTCCAGACACTACCGTCAACGTGCGGGAAGTGTTCGGCATCGACCAGGATCTTGACGTGCCTGCATTCAGCACGCGTTCGGACTACGTGCCGCCGGTGGATGACGACTACAGATTCGATCACGACACCACCATGGCTATACTCGCCGGCTTCGCGCACAACCGACGGGTCATGATTCAGGGCTATCATGGCACCGGCAAATCCACCCACATCGAACAGGTGGCCGCGCGTCTCAACTGGCCCTGCCTGCGGATCAACCTCGACAGCCACATAAGTCGCATCGACCTGATTGGCAAAGATGCCATCGTCATCAAGAACGGTCAGCAGGTCACCGAGTTCAAAGAAGGCATGTTGCCCTGGGCGCTCCAGCACGCGGTAGCGCTGGTGTTCGATGAGTACGATGCCGGTCGGCCGGATGTCATGTTCGTCATTCAGCGCATCCTCGAAGTGGAGGGCAAGCTGACGCTGCTGGATCAGGCCAAGGTGATTACACCGCATCCCTATTTCCGCCTGTTCGCGACAACCAATACCATCGGTCTGGGGGACACCACCGGGCTCTATCACGGCACCCAGCAGATCAATCAGGCGCAGATGGACCGCTGGAGCATCGTCGCCACGTTGAACTATCTGGAACACGATGAGGAAGTCGAGATCGTGCTGGGCAAGGCCAAGCACTACGCCGAGACGGACCAGGGGCGGCGTTCCGTGTCGAACATGGTGGCCCTGGCGGATCTCACGCGCCAAGGGTTCATCAACGGCGATCTTTCGGTGGTCATGTCACCCCGGACAGTGCTCACCTGGGCGCAGAACGCCGAGATCTTCGGCGACGTGGGCTTCGCCTTCCGGGTAACCTTCCTCAACAAGTGCGACGAGCTGGAGCGGCCAATCGTGGCCGAGTACTACCAGCGCTGCATGGGGCAGGACCTGGGCGATGCCACGGCGGGGATCACCCTCAAGAGCGCCTGAGCAACCGATGGCGCCCGAAGCGAAAATGAGCGAAAACGATAACCCCATCGAGCCGTTCAAGCGGGCTACCACGGCAACCATCCGGGCGATCGCCGAGGACCACGAGCTCGAGGTGACCTTTGGTCAGGGTCCGCCGGTGGCTCGTGGCAACAAGATCCGGGTGCCACTGCCCCATCTCGGCTCGTCCGAAGAAGAGATCAACGCGGTGCGCGGCATGGGCGACGAGTTTGCCCTGAAGTTGCGCTATCACGACGAGAAGCTGCATAACGAAAGAGCGCCGCTGGGCGGTCCTGCCCAGGAAATGTTTCAGTGGATTGAAGATGCCCGGGTGGCCTCCATCGGCTCCAACCGTATGGAAGGCGTGGCACAGAACCTGGACGCCTCGCTGGAGGTTCAATGCCAGCAGGCGGCCTTCGACACTATCACGGTGGAATCTGAAGCACCCCTGTCCGTGGCTGTGGGGCTGCTGGTGCGTCAGCACCTCACCGGGCGACCTCTGCCGCCGTCTGCCGAGAACGTCGTCCAGTTCTGGCGCGAATATGTCGAGCAGAATGCCGGCGACGATATTGCCCAACTGCAGGAATACCTGCTGGACCAGAAGAAGTTCAGCGAGGTTTGCCGGCGCATTATTTCTGATTTAGGCCTGGCGGTAGAGCTGGACGAGCCGCCGGATCTGGATGAGAACCCTGAAGACATCGAGACCGTGGACGAGAACGACGAGTCGGAGTCCGATATCAGCCCCGAAGACGTGGTGCTGGACGACGACGCCGCCATGGACGAGAACGCCGAAGGCGAGTCCACCATGATGGAGATGGACGCCGATCTGGACATGGACGAGCTGGGCGCAGAGGCGGACCCGGACGAGGCGCCGGATCAGCTGCCAGACGATGCCGGGCGGATTCGGGTCAACGTCAACTACGACGCCTACACCGAAGCGTTCGACGAAATTGTCCGCGCGGAGGAGCTCTGCGAGCCCGACGAGCTGATCCGCTTGCGGGCGCTGCTGGATCAGCAGCTGGTGTCGCTGCAGCATGCGACCTCCAAACTCGCCAACCGGCTGCAGCGGCGGCTGATGGCAAAGCAGAACCGAACCTGGGAATTCGATCTGGAGGAGGGGGTTCTGGATGCCGCCAGGCTCGCCCAGGTGATCGTCGACCCCATGAATCCGCTGGCGTACAAGCAGGAAAAGGAGATGCAGTTCCGCGATACCGTGGTAACCATGCTCATCGACAGCTCCGGCTCCATGCGCGGCCGCTCCATCACCATCGCGGCCATGTGCGCGGACATCCTGGGCAGGACGCTGGAACGCTGCTCGGTGCGGGTGGAGATTCTCGGCTTCACCACCCGGGCCTGGCGCGGCGGTCAGTCGCGGGAGCAGTGGATTGCCGACGGCAAGCCTTCCAACCCGGGACGGCTCAACGATCTGCGCCACATCATCTACAAGGCCGCCGATGACCCCTGGCAGCGCACCAAGCGCAACCTGGGTCTGATGATGCGCGAGGAGCTGTTGAAGGAGAACATCGACGGCGAGGCGCTGATCTGGGCGCACAACCGCATCGTCACCCGTCACGAGCAGCGTAAAGTGCTCATGGTTATTTCAGACGGATTGCCGGTGGATAACTCCACGCTGCTGGTCAACCCGAGCAACTATCTCGAGCAGCATCTGAAGTACGCCATCGATACCATCGAGAATCACTCGCCGGTGGAGCTGATCGCCATCGGCATTGGCCACGACGTGACGCATCACTATCGTCGAGCTGTCACCATCACCGACGCCGAGCAGCTCGGCGGGGCCATGACCGACCAGCTCGCCGAGCTCTTTGAAATCCAGGCGTAAAGACGCTCTTTTTGTCAGCCGATGACTTGCATGCGCTGGATTTCCGGGGCACCGGCCATCAGGCCGGCGAACTTGGGTCCGGACGCTTTGAAGTGCGCGGACTGGCCGTGGGCGGCCAGATCTTCGGCGTTGTCGTAGAGCTCCATCATCAGGTAGTTGCCGTCGTCGTCCTTGCACAGGGTGTAGAGCTGGTTACCCTTCTCGTTGGCTCGCACCTGGGCGGCCAGCTCCAGCATGACTTTCTCGAACTCGGCCTCTTTACCTTTGGCGACGTTGAGTTTGGCGATGACTGCTATGGACATGAATTTCCCCCTCTTTGATCAGGCGCCCCGCGCCCTTTGGTATGGTTGTCGAAGGCCTGGCAGCATAGCAACCCCATGCATCGAAGCAAACTCGTCCGACTGCTGACGGACTATGGTCGCAGACACCCTGAAGAACGGGACACCGTTGACCGTTTCCTGGGGTTTGTGCTGGCTAACGAGCGGTGCTTCGAGCGGAAACTCTGGGTCGGCCACGTCACCGGGTCTGCCTGGCTGGTTAACCAACCGGGCACCCACGTGTTGCTGACTCACCACAGAAAGCTGGGCCGCTGGTTGCAGCTGGGTGGGCACAGCGATGGCAATCCAGATCCGCTGGCCGTGGCCATGCAGGAAGCGGAGGAAGAGTC
>JAHEEG010000034.1 GCA_024640825.1 Gammaproteobacteria bacterium | reverse complement strand
CACTGCCGGTCTTCTGGGTGGTTGCGTAATGCCCGTGGATCAGACGCGGGTTTTTGCCTACGATCAGGCCGATGCCATCAGCAAGTACTGGACGGTGGAAGGCAAGGTGTCCACCAGCTTCGACGGGCGGTTCAACTTTCTTATCGGGGCTAACGCCTACAATGGCAAAAGCAGTACGGACTATTTGGTTGGTGCCAACACCTTGGACCTTCTGGGTACTGTGACCGGTGCCTACCCGGGGACCTTCAACTCTACCAATGCCCCCAACTACAACGGCTACAAATCCGATGGCTATGCGGTCTTTGGGGAAATGTACGTCGACCTCACGGATGCCCTGAAGCTGACTGTGGGTCTGCGGTATAACGAGGACAATAAGAAGACGGCCGACGCCAATCCATACCTCGATGCAAACTTTATTCCCGGCGGCGGGGGTGAGTTGAGCCGGGAACCCGGCTTCGCGGCCGGGACGGATACCTACAATGTGGAACGAGCGGCGCTTTATGGTGCAACCGATGCGTTCGAAGCAGCGCTCGGCACGGCGCCGTTGAGTCAGGCGCGGTTGGATGCCGTGCGGCTGATACCGCTGGTATCGCAGCCCGGCGAGCGCCGTGCGCTCACCGGCAGCCCGAATAAGTTCAAGTTTGATCAGACCACGGGTCGTATCGGTCTCGACTGGGCCATCAACGACAACAGCATGGTTTACGGTTTCTTCAGCCGGGGCTATAAGCCCGGTGGTTTCAATCCTCCGGTTTCCGAGGCCTTCCAGGGCGAGACGTCGTTCTCTTTCGACGAAGAGAAGGTGGATGCCTACGAGCTCGGTACCAAGAACACCTTCGATGATGGGCGCCTGGTGGTTAACGGTTCTCTGTTCTACTACAAATACGAAGGCCTGCAGATCACCCGTATCGCGAACAACAGCTCCATCAATGACAACATCGATGCGAACATCTGGGGTATTGAACTCGAAACGTCGTGGAATCCGGAAGCGGTCCCGGGGCTGGCCCTTGACGCGGCCTACTCCTATCTGAACACGGACGTGGACGGCGCGCTTTCTACCGATCCGACGAACCGGACTGCAGGTAATTCCGATTGGGTCACCCTTGAGAACATCGCCATCGGCGCGACGACAGGGGTCAACTTCGTCGCGGTTCGCGATGACATTACTCCTGAGATTATTGCGGATGCGGCAGCGGTTGGTGGGACGATCCCGGTTCCGGGAACCATCTACCCGGACGGTCTTCCAGCCTACTGGAATCGCCCGTACCTCGATTCGATTGGTGTGAGAACTTCCGACGGGCTGAACACCGATCTTGATGGCAACTCGCTGCCCAACTCGCCGGAGAATACTATCCACCTCGGTGCGGCCTACACATTCGACGTGCAGGCGCTGAGGGGTTCCGTTACCTTCCGCTACGATTATTACTGGCAGGACGACTCATACGCCCGTGAGTTCAATACCAAGGGCGATGAGATCGACAGCTGGGATCAGCACAATGCGTCAATCATTTACGACAGCGCCGATGGACGCTGGAACGCCCGCGCTTTCATCCGCAATATCGCTGACGACGACAACATTACCGGACATTATCTTGCCTCGGACACGGCGGGCTTCTTCAGGAACTACTTCCTGACGGAACCGCGTATCTACGGTGCGTCGGTGCGGTACAACTTCGGCGAAATCTAAGGTCCGCGAGTTGAGTGAAAAGGGCGCTTCGGCGCCCTTTTTCATGCCCGCAATTCCCGCTGCCTCCCCAACGTGGGTGCCTCCCGCTGCTCTCGAATCGCGCTCTAAACCCTCCCCGAACGCCCCTAAATGGAGCGTGTTTCACACTTTCGAAACACTTTGAAATACAATTCTCCCTCTGTTAGTTTCTCCTAACATCGCTTTGGTCGTGTGATGGGCGCGTTGTAAATCTCTGTAAAACAATGCGTAAGCAGATTTCGAGGGGTGAGAGGCAAGGTCCTAGAGGGGTAACTTATGAATATCAAGCGATTAACAGTCGCAGCATTCAGCGCTTGTGCGTTGGGTCTGGTCAGTCTATCGACGGCTATCCCCGCCCAGGCGGCGCAGGGGTCGCGGCAGATAGAGGAAGTCATCGTAACCGCCACGCGGCGTGAGGCGTCCGTCCAGGACGTACCCATCGCGGTGAGTGCGTTCAGCGGCGAAGATCTGGAAGCCCGCGGCGTGCAGGACCTCTACGGTCTGCAGCAGGTATCTCCCAGCATCGCTGTCTACAACTCCAACAGCACGGGCAACGGGGGTACCGTTCGCATTCGCGGAATCGGCACCACGGGTAATAACCCGGGGCTGGAATCCGCTGTGGGAACTTTTGTCGACGGCATCTACCGCAGCCGCTCGGGCATCGCGTTCAACGATTTCGTCGATGTGGAGCGCGTCGAGGTGCTGCGTGGTCCTCAGGGGACCCTGTTCGGCAAGAACACGTCGGCGGGCGCTCTGAACATCATCACCAAGAAGCCTGAATTTGAAACCGGCGGGCATCTGGAAGTGGGTGCTGGGGATCTCGAGACTTTCAAAACCAATGGTTCCATCACGGGGCCCATCACCGATACCCTGGCCTACCGTCTGGCGGGCACGTACCACCAGCGGGATGAAGGCAATTACCAGGATTTCGCAACCGGTGACTGGTACGACACCCGTGACCGTTGGATGGTCAAAGGGCAACTTCTGTGGGAGCCCAGCGACGATTTTGATGCCAGATTGATAGTCGACTACACAAAAAAGAAAGAGGACTGCTGTCCGTCGGCTTGGAAGGAAGTTTCCGCGGGCAGCACAGCGTCCTACCTGTTCGCTAATCCAGACGCGTTTCTGACCACGGACACCCGGAAGATGGGCATTAACTACGCGCCCTTTGAAGACACCACGGATAAGGGTGTTTCCTTGGAGATCAACTACGATATAGACGCGCTGGAAGCGACCCTGACCTCGGTGACCGGTTATCGCGACTATCAAACCGACCGCACCCAGGATTGGGATTTCACCAACGTCGACATCGCGGCATTTCCGGGGCAGGACATCGGCGAAAGCTTCGAGAACTGGTCTCAGGAGCTGCGGCTG
Source organism: Gammaproteobacteria bacterium (assembly GCA_024640825.1). Lineage (GTDB taxonomy): Bacteria > Pseudomonadota > Gammaproteobacteria > Pseudomonadales > Azotimanducaceae > UBA7803. Next base: position 24,125 of record JAHEEG010000034.1, on the reverse strand, counting down.
CAGGGCACGGCGGGAAATATTGACTGGCTGGTAGGCGGGTATATCTATAACGAGCAGCTGGACACCGATGAACGGCTTGCGCTCGGCACCGATTCCAACCGGTACGTGGCCCACCTGTTCACCGGCGGCGCGCCCGGCGCGGTTTTCGACTCGCTGATCAACGCCGATTTTCTGAACAACGGCTACAGCGCAGACTGGTCGACGGAAACCTCGGGTTACGCACTGTTTACGCACAATGTGATCAACTTCACGCCGCAGTTCAACATGACGGTGGGCCTGCGCTACACGTCGGAAAACAAGGACGGCAAGGGCGTGCTGAACGGCGTGGCGCCGCTGCCCAATAACGCGGATCCGCAGGACATTTTTGACGCCACCGCGGCGGGTAATGAGGCGCAGTGCGACAATGCCATTTTCCGCACGTTTGTCGGCAGTTTCTGCGACAACGCAAGCTACAAGCGCAATCGAGGGGATGATGCGTGGACCGGCACGTTTGCGCTGGGATACGCATTCACGGATTCTCAGAACGTTTACGTCAGCTACTCCCGCGGCTTCAAGGCCGGCGGTTTGAACAATGACCAGGAGGCGTTGGATACCACCGGCATGTTCACCGGCGCGGCAACGGCGCCGGTAGACGGGGTCGAGTTCGAGAACGAGACCGTGGACGCCTACGAGATTGGCCACAAAGCGCAGTATCTCGACGGCGCGCTGACGGTCAACACGGCGCTGTTCTACACCAAGTTCGAGGACTTCCAGCTGAACACCTTCACCGGCCTGGGCTTTGTAGTCGGCAACCCGGGTGATGTCGAATCCAAGGGGATCGAGATCGAGTCCAGCTGGGCGGCCAACGACTGGCTGTACCTCACCGCCGGCTACACCTACGCCGACGCCCGCTATGATGACAACCTGGCGCCGGGTAACGAGAGCATCGAGGGTCGAATCCTGACGCAATCGCCCTACAACCAGGCGAGCGCCTCCGTTTCCGTGGAGCAGGGGCTCGGCATCTGGGATCTGCGTGGTTTCGGCACGGCGAGCTGGAGCTGGCGTGACAGCGTCAACACCGGCTCGGGGCTAGAGCTCGACAAGATTCAGGGTGGGATCACCATGTGGAACCTGCAGGCGGGCGTCACCACGGCCGACAACCGCTGGGAATTCAAGGTCTACTGCAACAACTGCGCGGACGAAGAGTACGACCGGGTGATCTACAATCAGGTATTCGCCAGCAGCAGCCGGGCTACCTTCCTGAACGATCAGCGTGTCTGGGGTGGGTCCATTCGCGCGAATTTCTAATCAGAAGTTCCTTGAGGAACCGATTTCAAGGCCCGCCTCTGGCGGGCCTTTTTTTATCCGGTGTTTCTATGTATCCAAGCGGCTGGCAGCTTGGCGTTGTTACAAAGCCTAGGCCTGCTGATACAGATGACAGGCCACGTCCCGATCCGCTGCGTCCACCAGGGGAATCAGGGCCGGCGTCTCGCTGCGGCAGACGTCCATGACCTTCGGGCAGCGGTTTGCGAACCGGCAGCCTGCGGGCACGTCCACGGGCGAGGGGATCTCGCCGGTGATGGTGGTAGAAGCCCGGTGCCGCTCGGCTTCCGGGTCCGGCTCCGGGTTGGAGCCCACCAGCACCTCGGTGTAGGGGTGCCTGGGCTCGAAGAACACCTGATTCGCGGGCCCGACCTCTACCACAGTGCCCAGGTACATCACGGCCATGCGATCGCTGACGTAGCGCACCATGGACAGATCGTGGGCGATGAACAGCAGCGTCAACCCCATGGACTTCTTGAGCTCGTCCAGCAGGTTCACCACCTGGGCCTGCACTGAGACGTCCAGCGCGGAGATGGGCTCGTCGCAAACGACGAACTCCGGCTCCAGGATCAGCGCCCGGGCGACACCGATGCGCTGGCGCTGGCCACCGGAAAACTCGTGGGGGTAACGGGACATGTGGTCCGGCTCCAGGCCCACGCGTTGCAACCAGTCGCCGACCCTATCGCGGATCTGCTGGTTACTCAGCTTGCTGTGCAGCTTCAGCCCCTCACCGACGATCTCGCCCACGGTCATACGTGGGTTCAGTGACGAGTAGGGGTCCTGAAAAATCATCTGCATGCGACGCGCGTAGTGCTGGAAGTCGGCGGCGCGATAGCGTTGTGGCAGCTGCTCGCCGCGGTAAGTCACCGTACCCGCAGTCTTGTGATGTAGCCCGATGAGCGTCTTGCCGTAGGTGGACTTCCCGGAGCCGCTCTCCCCCACCAGGCCGACGATCTCCTGCTCGTGAATCTGCAGCGAAACGCCGTCCAGGGCGTGCACCTGGTGACCACCGGCCATGGGAAAGTGCTTGGTGAGGTTGTCGCTGACCACCAGCGGATCTCTGGCACTCACGATGGGTTTTCCTCTTCGGCCCGGTAGTAGATGCCCGGAATGCGTCGGGGCATCGACGCATGGTGCAGCCAGCAGCGCGTGTAGTGGCCGTTGCCCTGAACGAAAGGCTCCGGGTCCTGCTCGGCGCACAGGTGCATGGCGTACGGGCATCGCGCCGCGTAGCCGCAACCCTTGGGCGGATCGAACAGATCCGGCGGGCTGCCTTCGATGGGCATCAGCCTGTGGTCGCCCTCGGGGTCGTTCGACGGCATGGCCGCGCGCAGCCCCAGGGTGTAAGGGTGAGAAGAGCGGTAAAATACGTCATCTACCGAGCCCTTCTCCGCCACCTGGCCCGCGTACATCACGACCACCTCGTCGGCCATGCGCGCCACCACCCCCAGATCGTGGGTGATGAGGATGATGGCCATGCCGGTGTCCCGCTGCAGATCCTGCATCAGGTCGAGGATCTGCGCCTGTATGGTGACGTCCAGGGCGGTAGTTGGCTCGTCTGCGATGAGGATGGCGGGCTCGCAGGCGATGGCCATGGCTATCCCTGCCCGCTGCAGCATGCCACCGGAGAACTCAAAGGGATACTGCCTCGCCCGTTTGGCGGCCTCCGGAATGCGGCTCATCTCCAGCAGCTCGATGGCGCGGCTGAACGCGCGCTTGCGACTGTAGCCGCGGTGCACCTCCAGGGGTTCGGCGATCTGGGCGCCGATGGTCATGGTGGGGTTGAGCGAGCTCATGGGATCCTGAAAGATCATGCCGACTTCCCGGCCGCGGATCTCCCGGCCGTCGATCTCGGTTCGGCCCAGGATGTCGGCGCCGCGCAGCTTCGCGCTGCCGCCGGTTATGCGTCCTGGCGGCATGGGGATCAGGCCCATGATGCTCTGCACCGAGACGCTCTTGCCGCAGCCCGACTCGCCGACTATGGCCAGGGTTTTGCCGGCCTCCACGGAAAAGCTGATGCCACGAACCGCCTGCACGGTGCCGCCGTAGGTGTCGAATTCGACCTGCAGGTTCTCCACCTGCAGCAGCGGGGCCGAGGCGCTAGCCGATGTCGCAGCCTCACTCATTCCCTGGATCTCATGCGGGCGTCCAGGGCGTCGCGCAAGCCGTCGCCCAGCAGGTTGAAAGCCAGCACGGTGATGCTGATGAAGACTGCGGGAAAGATCAGCTCGTGGGGGTAGGTCAGCATGGTCTTGATGCCTTCGTTGCACATGCTGCCCCAGGAAGGGGTGGGTGGCGCAACGCCCATGCCGATGAAAGACAGAAATGCCTCGGTGAAGATGGCGCTGGGAACGGCGAACGTCACGGTGACAAGAATGACGCCCATGGTGTTCGGGATCATATGACGGAGCACCAGGTAGCCGGTTCGGGCACCCAGCAGGCGCGAGGCGCTGATGTAGCCTTCCTCGCGGATCTGCAGGATCTGGCCGCGCACCAGGCGCGCGGTTGCCGGCCAGGACAGCATCACCATGGCCACTACCATGGGCATGATGCCGCTCTCGCCGGGGCCGATGCCGAAGGCGATCTTGAAGAGGATCATGAACAGCAGAAACGGCAGGGCGATCACGAAGTCGGCAAAGCGCATGAACAGATGATCCCAGCGACCGCCGAGAAAGCCGGAGGCGCTGCCGTAGACCACGCCGAACAGCACGAACAGGAACGGGGCGCAGATGCCGATGAACAGCGACACCCGCGCTCCGTACATCAGCCGCGCCAGCATGTCCCGGCCCAGATAGTCGGTTCCCAGAGGGTGCAGGGCCAGCTGCACCGCGTTGCCGGGCACCAGCTGCGCGTCCGCGCCAACCAGCCCACGCTCTTTAGCTTCTTCCAGAGTAATGACCCGGGTTACTTCAACCGGCAGCATCTCCATTGCTTTCGTTTCTTCGCCCAGCCCGTCCAGCGCTACGATCGTGTAGTAGTAACGGCGCGGTCGCAGGTCCATCCGGTCTTCAAAGGTGGTGTCGGCCCCCGTCAGGGTTTCCGCCAGGGGCAGGCCCAGGGCGTCGCCCGGGTTCATGGGGAAGATATTGCGATAGATGCGATAACCGGCGGCACCGGGCATAGGGTCCCACAGCAAGCGGACGGCCTGGGCATTGGCGGGCTCGGCCAGCCTCAGTCCCGTCTGCACGGGCGCCTGCATGGGTGAGAAGGACTTACCGTCCCACGGCTGGTAGGGGTCGACGATAACCGCGGCGCGGCTTGCCCCGGGTGGACGGCTGATCTGGTCCAGATCCTGGGCGGAGGGATCCACCGGCCACAGCAGCGGACCGAACAGGGTGAATACCAGCAGGCCGAGCACTATGTAGAGGGAGATCAGGGCCCGGCGGTTGGCCCTGAGCCGGATCCAGGCGTCCTGCCAGTATGACAGGGACGGCCGCGAAAGCGACTGTACCCGGCGCTCCACATGCAGGAGATCGAAGGCGTCGGGACTCAGCGGGCTGTCGTTCTGAGAGGCCTCTGCCATGGCTTACTCCAGCCTCACCCGAGGGTCGATCCAGCCGTACAGCAGATCCACCACGATGACCATGAAGACCAGGAAGGCGCCGTAAAACACGGTGGTGCCCATGATCACGGTGTAGTCCAGCTGCTGAACCGCCTGCACGAAGTAGCGGCCCAGGCCAGGGATGGCGAAGACCATTTCCACCACGAAGCCGCCGGTGGTTATGGCGGCAATGGACGGCCCCAGCACGGTCACCACGGGCAGAATGGCGTTGCGCAGCTGATGCCGCGTGAAGATCTGGGTGGCAGGCAGGCCCTTGGCCCGCGCTGTGCGCACAAAGTCGGAGCTGATGATTTCCAGCATGCTGGAGCGCATGAGCCGTGTCAGGTAGGCCATAGTGCCCAGGCCCAGCACCAGAGAAGGCACCAGCATGTGCCAGACGGTTCCCCAGCCGGCCACCGGCAGCAGGGAGATACCGAGCAGGTCGTTCAGGTTTACCAGCGCCAGCTGTCCCAGGGCGGCGAACACGAAGCTGGGCACGGAGATGCCCAGGATCACCAGAAACATGATGACGATGTCCGGCAGGCGATTGCGGTACAGGGCCGTCAGGGCGCCCCAGAGCACGCCGCCCAGACCGGCAAAGACAATGGCCAGGATGCCCAGGGTCGCGGATACCGGGAAATGCTCGCGGATGATGTCGTTGACCTCGCGGTTCTTCTGGGTGAAGGAGATGCCGAAATCGCCGCGCAGCAGGTTTTTCACGTAGATCAGGTACTGCTGGGTCACCGGACGGTCGAGGCCGTACTTGGCCTCGAGGTTAGCGCGAATCTCCTCGGAAACCGCCTTGTCGCTGGACAGCGGGTCGCCGGGCACATTGTGCATGGCGATGAAAGTCGCGGTGGCGATGAACCACACCGTAATCACGCCCTGTATCAGCCGTCTGAGGGTATATCGCCACATGCCGTTTTGCGTTGTTCCGCTAACCTTCCTGGATGTGCACGTGGGTGAAGTCCGGGTCCGGCCCCACGGCCCGCCGCACCAGGCCCTTCAGTCGGGGATCCGTGACGTAGACAACGCCGCGCTCGTAGTTCATCAGCACCACCGCGTCCTCGATGAGGATGCGCTGGATCTCGCCGAAGGCGTCCATCCGGGTTCTCGGGTCCATGCTGTTCTGGGCGATGCGCACCTGGGCGTCCAACTCGGGGTTCGCGTAGCGGCCCCGGTTGTTCAGGTTCCAGGAGGCGAACAGGTCGCCAAAGGTCAGGGGGTCATCGAAATCGGGCCCCCAGCCCGCCAGCACCATGTCGAAATCGCCGGCGGTCATCTTCGCCAGGCGCTGCTTGAAGATCTGCTTGTCGATGCGGATGTCCAGACCCAGGCGTTTTTTCAGCGTCGCCTGATAGTACTCGGACTGCTTGTTCGACAGGGGGTTGTCGCCGGACAGCAGCACCAGGGGCTGCAGCTCGGTGACGCCCAGCTGTTCCTTGGCCAGCGCCAGATGTCGCTGTGCCGCCTGCAGATCCAGCGCCACTTGCGGTGGTGGATACTCCTGGCGGAGGTTGTGTTCAACGCCCTTGAGCCATATCGGGAACAGGGATTCCGCCGGCAGGTATCCCGGCAGTTTCACCACTTTGTACACCAGTTCTGCCGGGTCCAGCGCCAGCTGCATGGCTTTACGCAGGTGGTAGTTGGCCGTTGGGTGGCCCTCCCGATGATTGAACTCCATGAAAAAGATTGAGCCGTCGATGAAGCGGTGCAGATGCCAGCGCTGGACCAGCGCTTCGTTGAGGTTCTCTTCGATCAGGCCGGTGTAGGCGATCTTCTGATCTTTGAACAGGTTGAGTGACGCGTTGGGATCTGTGGTGACGTAGGGAAAGTCGATCACCTCGATCATGACCCGCTCGCTATTCCAGTAGTAGGGATTCTTTTCCATGCGCACGTGCGCGCCGTGTACCCAGCGGGTCAGGGCGAATGGTCCGTTGTAGATCATGGTGTCGGCATCGGCCCCGTAACGACCTGCGGTGGCGGTATAGAAGTCTTCACGGATGGGAAAGTAGGTCGTGAAAGCCACCAGCTTGTCGAAGTAGGCGACAGGTCGCTCCAGGCTGACGCGCAGCGTGCGGTCGTCCAAGGCGGTCACGCCCAGGGCTTCCACCGGCAGCTTGCCGTTGTTGATAGCCTCGGCGTTCTTCACCGGGAAAAGGATGAACGCGTACTCCGACGCATTGGCCTGATCCAGCGCCGTTCGCCAGGCGAAAACGAAGTCGTGGGCGGTGACCGCCTGGCCGTCGCTCCAGCGGGCGTCATCGCGCAACCAGAAGGTAGCTTCCTGCTCGCCGATGGTCCACCGCTCGGCGACCCCGGGCGTCAGCTGACTATGCTCGTCGTAGCGCAGCAGGCCTTCCATCAGATGGCCGAGGATCATTCCGCTCACCTGGTCGGTGGCCAGAGTGCTGTTCAGCTGTGGTGGCTCTTCTGCGAGCACCAGGGTGATGGTCTTGGTTGCCGGGTCTATCCCCTCGACTGCGCCGCTGGTTGAGCTGGTCAGGCTTGTCGCCCAGGACAGCGCGATCATCAGCAGCGCGATGCCCGCAACTGCGAGAAGGCCGAACAGCAGCAGCTGCCTGCCGGCGCTAGTGGTGAAGTTGTCGTTGCTGGGTATGACTTCGCTCAATACGAACTCACTGCTGCGTACCGCACCTACTGCACCGTCTTCAGCAGGTTACCGACAATGCGCTCCAAATGCATGAGGCTGTTGCACTCTTCGACCTGATGGCTGTAGGCGGTGTATTTGCGCATCTCCGCATCGCCCACGTACCAGGAATTGCGGGGTTCCGGGTTCAGCCAGATGAGCCGTTTGCAGCGGTCGTACATCTCTTTGAGGATATCCGTTCGCGGGTCGCCGTAATTGTTGCGGGCATCCCCCAGGATGATGATGGTTGTCCGATTGTCCACGTCGTCCAGACAGTGTTTTTTGAAGTCGACGAATGCCTGGCCGTAGTCGGTGGATCCGCCTGCGTAATCGCGCAGGGTTTTCGCGATGGCGTCTTCGATCTTGTTGCGCTCGAACAGCTCTGTCACCTCTGCCAGATCTGAGGAGAACGCGAACGATCGCACCTTGGGCATGACCTCTTCGAGGCTGTACAGGAACATCAGCATGAAGCGGGCGTAGTTGGCGACGGACCCCGATACGTCGCAGATGGCGAAAACCTTGGGCCGGTCGATCTTCACTGATTTCCAGTGCAGATCGAAGATGGCACCGTCGTAGCTCATGTTGTGGCGAAGGGTTCGCGGCAGGTTGAGCTGACCGCGCTTGAAGACCTTCTTGCGCCGCGAGTGCAGGGCCGCCAGGCGCTTCGCCATCTTGAACACCACGTCCTGGATGAGGCGGAAGTTTCGCTGCTCGACGTTGGACAGCTTCACCTTGCGCAGCAGCTCTTCGCGCAGCCGCCTGCCGTCGGCGTCCGCGTGCAGCAGAAACTGTCGTTCCACGTAGTCGCGGACCTGCTCGCGTAGCCATTCACGACGCTGGCGCAGGTTCTGGCCCAGGCGTCTTTGCGGAATTCTGCGGCTGCCGCGCAGATCCGAGATCTCCCGGTTGAGATCTGCCAGGCCCATCTGCTCCATGATTCTTCGGGTGTAGAGCCCTTTCTGGGTAAACACCTGGATGTCCCTGACGCCCACGGCCTCGCCGGCCTGAGCGGTGGCGATCGACAACTCGACCTTTGAGTCGTTCATCAGCAGCTTGGCCAGTTCGGAGCTCGGCTTGCTCATTTTGCCCGGACCGAGATCTTCCTCCTCTGGGTCTGCATCTTCTGGCGCCGTGGTCTGCGCCTTTTTGCCTTTGGATTTGGATTTGGATTTGCGTTTGCCTGTTGCGTCGGCTGTACCCCGAGTTGGCGGGTTATCGCCGCCAGCGCCGCCCTCGCCATCCTGCCCGTCCGCGGCGTCCTCAGAGGATTCGTTTGCCGCCTCTTCGGCGTCACCCCCGTCGCGGTCGCCGCGAATATCGGTGAACTTAAAGAACTGGTCGAAGCACAGGTCGAAGGTTTCCTTCTCGTCCGCCGTCTTCGGCAGCACCAGCGCGAGGGAGCGCTTCAGCGCGCCACGGTCTTCGTAGCCGACCAGCTCCACGGCGTTGAATGCATCCAGCGTCTCCGCCGTGGAAACGCGCACGTCGCTGCTGCGCAGCGCATGGATGAAGTTGGTCAGCGTACGTTCCACGTCGTCACTTCAGTGCCTGACTGGTGAGGGTGGTGAGCTCGCTGTTGACGTTCTCGATGTCTTCCTGGAATTTGAGGATGACGTTCAACGTGTCGCGCACCAGCTGCGGCTCTAGGGTTTCGGTGTGCAGCAGCAGCAGCGTCCTGGCCCAGTCGATGGTCTCGCTGATGGCGGGCACTTTCTTCAGATCCAGCCCCCGCAGCTCGTGGATGAACTTCACCAGCTGCCGACGCAGCTCCGGCGGGATCTCGGGAACCCGTGCGTGAATGATGCGCTGCTCCAGCTCCAGGTCCGGGAACGGAATGTACAGATGCAGGCAGCGGCGCTTTAACGCGTCCGATATCTCCCGGGTGTTGTTGCTGGTCAGGAACACCAGCGGTGGTTCGTTGACGGCTTTCAGCGTGCCGATTTCCGGAATTGACAGCTGATAGTCCGAGAGCATTTCCAGCAGCAGCGATTCGAATTCGTGATCGGATTTGTCGACCTCGTCGATCAGCAGAATGCATCCGGCTTCGGCCTGCAGCGCTTTCATGAGCGGACGCGGCTCGAGAAACTCCTCGGAAAAGAAGATGTCGCCGAACTCGTGCAGCCGACTCACCGATTCCGCGAACCCCTTGGCACCCTGCAGCACTTCATCAAGGGTTTCCTTCAGCACCTGGGTGTACAGCAGCTGCTTGCCGTATTTCCATTCGTAGATCGCCTTGGCTTCGTCGAGACCTTCGTAGCACTGCAGGCGGATCAGCGGCAGCGCGAACATATCAGCCGTGGTCTTGGCCAGCTCGGTCTTGCCCACGCCGGGCGGCCCCTCGATGAGGATGGGCTTGCGCAGGTGGTAGGCGAGGTAAACGGCCGTGGCGATCTGGTCGCTGCAAATGTAGCGGTGTGCTTCCAGCTCTGTTTTCAGGTTCTCGACGGATTCGGTGATCTTTTGCAGGTCCGGTGCAGCATCTGCCATGTTTGTGGTTACTACCCTGTGATTGCTGACTCAGGCGGGGCGGCTGCGGCCGAAGTTCCCGTCAATAAAATCGCGCATTATCCCAGTGAGTCGGTGGCATGTATACGTCTGGGAATAACGTCCGCGTTGCTGGACGTTGATGATCGTCTGTACTTGAATTTTGGTTTGAGGACAGGGCCGACAAAGAAATCCCCGGGGCGGAGGAGACAGTTGGTTAACGCCCCGGGGATTGCTTTCTCACCCCCGCCTTTGACAATACTTTACCCGTGCTGACGCATCAGGCCTTCCTGCGCCGTCGAGGCGACCAGCGACCCGCTAAGGTCATAGACGAGCCCGCGATTCAGCCCTCTGGAACTGCTGGCGCTGGGGCTGTCCTGCACGTAAAGCAGCCACTGGTCAGCGCGGAACGGTCGGTGAAACCACATGGCGTGATCCAGGCTCGCCATCTGCATGTTGTCCTGGAGAAAGCTCACGGCATGGGGCAGGGTGGCGGTATCCAGCAGTGACCAGTCGGAGAGGTAGGCCAGCACGCACTGATGCAGCCGGGGGTCGTCCGGTAACGGCCCCCGCGATTTCATCCAGCACATCTGCCGTGGCGGGCGTTTCTCCGGGTGAAACATATTGACAGGATCCACGGGCCGGATCTCGATGGGGCGCTCCCGATTGAATGATTCCGCGTACTCTTCTGGCAGCTGCGCGGCCCATTCTTCCCGCAGCGCCTGCTCGTCTGGCAAAGTTTCCGGCGCAGGCGCGTTGGGCATGTCGAACTGGTGAGAGAAACCCTCCTCGGGTACCTGAAAAGAAATCGACATGTTGAAGATGGGGCGCCCGTGCTGAATGGCTACCACCCGTCGGGTGGTGAAGCTGCGTCCATCGCGAATCCGATCAACCTTGTAGAGAATGGGCACCGTGGTGTCCCCCGCGCGGAGAAAGTAGCCGTGCAGCGAGTGAGCCGTGCGTGCTTCGGGTACGGTCCGGGATGCCGCCACCAGAGCCTGGCCGATGACCTGACCACCGTATACCCGCTGCCACCCCTCATTTGGACTGGTGGCGCGGTAGTGGTTTCTCTCGATCTCTTCGAGATCGAGCAGCGCGATCAGATCGCTGACGGGCGCCCCATTGGATGGCGCGGTCTGGACTTTCTTGTCACCTGTCTGCTCAGCCTTCTGGGGAGTCGATTCTTGAGGCATAAATGCTTCCGGTTGCGGGGCCGCTATTGTAGTCGCCCGTCAGGGCGGGGAGAATCCCGGGGCATCGGGGGAGGAAGACCATGACCGGGAGCCGGGAAAGTATAGGCCTGAGCCAGGCGAAAGCTTTTTGAGCGCCTTTGGCCGCGGCCTTGCCCGGGTGGTGCTGAAAATCGGTGGCTGGCGTGTCGAAGGCGACCGCCCCGCGGCTTCCAGCTATGTGCTCATCGCTGCCCCGCACACTTCCAATTGGGATTTTATCTGGTTCATCGCCATGGCGCTGGTGAAGGACGTTCCCGTGCGCTGGCTGGGCAAGCACTCGCTCTTCAGGGGGCCGCTGGGTTACCTCATGCGCGCACTGGGTGGGCTGCCCATAGAGCGCAGCTCGCAGCAAGGCTACGTGGCGCAGATTGCCGAGTTGTTCTGCACACCGGACCCCGTGGTTCTGGTATTTCCCGCAGAAGGCACCCGGGGCCGTGTACCGCACTGGAAGTCGGGCTTCTACCACGTGGCGCGCCAGGCCCAGGTTCCCGTTGTGCTCGGATTTCTCGATTATGCCAGGAAGTGCGGCGGCTTCGGGCCAGAGGCGATGATGACCGGCAATCTCGAGGGGGATATGGATCACCTGCGGGCCTTCTATGACGGCATCATCGGAAGACATCCGGAAATGCAGGGGCCGATCCGGCTGCGGGAAGAGGCCGACCCGGTCCGGGGCGCCTCGCCGCCGTCCACGGCATCTGCCTGAGCCGATCAACCGCTACCTGGCTGCCCCTGGGACCGGTTGGCCCAGGTCTGCCGACTCAGCTCCCCAGCGTGAACAGCCAAATTACGCATACCAGAGAAGCCACGAAGGCAAGCGAGCGAAGCGTCGCCAGATCCGCCAGATAGCAGATGCCGTGAATCACGCGTAGTCCGACGAAGGTGATGGCCAGGGCGGCCGACGTTGCCGGGTCTGCCCCCAGCACGTGGGCCACCAGAACCGCCGGTGTGAACAGGGCAATGGCCTCCCAGGCGTTCTGCTGGGCCGCGTAGGCCCGGGCGCCAGGGCCGGTCAGTTTGTTCACCTGCCCGCGCGGGTCGTTGTTGTCCATGCCGCCCGGTTCCCGGCTGCGGAAGTAACCGCCCACCCCGGCAAGCACCAGTGGCAGCAGCAGCGTGATCAGCAGGCAGACCATCGGTGTGGTCATGTTCTCTCCCTTTTCCTCTCGTCAGTGACTCGATCCGGCTGCGCGTGCTGGATCAGTACCGGTAGGATTCTGGCTTATAGGGCCCGATCTGGTCCACTCCGATATAGCTGGCCTGTTTCTGCGTCAAGGTGGTAATCACGCCGCCGAAGCCTTCCACCATCAGCTGGGCGACTTCTTCATCCAGCTTTTTAGGCAGCACCTCCACGCTGACGGGGGCCCGTTGATTGGGCGGCTGGTCGGCGTAGCGCTGCTCGTAGAGGTGCATCTGCGCCAGCACCTGGTTGGCGAAGGAGCCGTCCATGATCCGTGACGGGTGGCCCATGGCGTTCCCCAGATTTACCAGGCGACCTTCGGACAGCAGGATCAGATAATCGTGATGGTCGTCGCTGCGGAACACCTGGTGTACCTGATCCTTGACCTTTTCCCAGCGCCAGTGCTCCCGCATGTAGGCCGTATCGATCTCGTTGTCGAAGTGGCCGATGTTGCAGACGACGGCGCCACGCTTCAGCGAGCGCAGCACGTTGCTGTCGCAGACGTTCATGTTGCCGGTGCACGTGACCAGCAGGTCGGTGTCCTGCATCAGCAGGGTGTTGATGTTGTCCAGCTCGCCCGTATTGATGCCGTGCATGTAGGGTGAAACCACCTCGAAGCCGTCCATGCAGGCCTGCATGGCGCAGATGGGGTCTATTTCGGTGACCCGCACGATCATGCCTTCCTGCCGAAGGCTCTGGGCCGAACCCTTGCCCACATCGCCGTAGCCGATGACCAGGGCGCGCTTGCCGGCCATGAGCATGTCAGTGCCGCGCTTGATGGCATCGTTGAGGCTGTGGCGGCAACCGTACTTGTTGTCGTTCTTCGATTTGGTTACCGAGTCGTTGACGTTGATGGCCGGAACCTTGAGCTCGTTGCGCTGAATCATCTCGTAGAGGCGATGCACGCCGGTGGTGGTTTCTTCGCTGATGCCGTGGATGCCGTCGAGCATCTGCGGATACCGGTTATGAATGATCTCGGTGAGATCGCCGCCGTCGTCCAGCAGCAGATTGGCGTCCCAGGGCTTACCGTCCTTGAGGATGGTCTGCTCGATGCACCAGACGTACTCTTCCTCGGTCTCGCCCTTCCAGGCGAACACGGGAACACCGTTTGCCGCAACCGCGGCTGCGGCGTGATCCTGGGTGGAAAATATGTTGCACGACGACCAGCGGACTTCCGCACCGAGTTCCATGAGGGTCTCGATGAGCACGGCGGTCTGCACGGTCATGTGAATACAGCCAATGATCTTTGCGCCCTTCAGCGGTTGCTCTTCCGCATATTTGCGGCGCAGCGCCATGAGGGCGGGCATCTCCGCCTCGGCCAGTATGATCTCTCTGCGGCCGAATTCGGCTTGGCTGATATCGGCGACCTTGTAGTCGGGCATGGTTAGCTCCTAGTCAGTTTGAAGTTTTGATGATTGACGGTAGCTCTGGATCTGAATCTGAAAACCGTTCTGTTGCGCGTGAAACTGCGAATCCGCGAGGGTCAGCCCCGAGTTCGCCGCCCAGGCCTTGAGTTCCTGAGGTTCGAACCCCAGCCACTGGTCGCCGCAGGCTTCCCGCGCCCACTCATGATCGTGGCTGCACAGCTCCGCCACCACCAGCATGCCGCCGGGGGCCAGCAGACGAGCCGCCTGGCGGAAAAATCCCTGGGGAGAAGCCAGGTGGTGTACCACCATGGCAGCGACGATGAGCTCAAACTGGTCTTCGCCGGGCAGATCGGTGAAGTCCCGGTTGAGCAGGCGTACGTTGGTGAGCCCGGCGGTTTTTTCCGCAGCGCGCTCAAGCATGTTGCTGGCGCTGTCGATGCCGACGACGTGGCGGAACCGGGCGGCAAGCGCGCTCAGCAGCTCACCCTCACCGGGGCCGATTTCCAGTGCGGCACCTCGATTCAGATCATCGCGCTCGATGAGCTCGAGTATCCCTGCAGCGTAAACGCTGGCTTCGCTGATGCGCGCCTGATTGACCCGGAACTCGCTGGCATGCTCGATGAAAAAAGTCTCACTGCGCTCGCGGCGCTCGTCATGAACCTGCTCGATCCGCCGGTTCAGGTCTGTCGGCAGGGCGATGTCGTCGATTTCCACCAGTACAGCTCTGGCCAGATCGCCGATGTCGGACGCGCGGCGATAGAAAATACGGTTGCCCTCGCGGCGCCGGGCCAGGAAACCCGCACCGTGCAGGATCTTCAGATGATGGCTCAGGGCTGGCTGGCCGGTATCCAGAATCTGGCAAAGCTCCAGCACGCCGTAGGACTCTTCCCGCAGCACTCGCAGCACGAGGCAGCGCAGACGGTCGCCCACGGCCTTGATCTGGATCACCAGTTGGTCGAGAGAATCGCTGGTCCCAGCCGTATCGGGCTGATGCTGTTGTGCGGGGCTGGCCAAACGTCTGCCGGATTGCCTGTTCGGGGGCGGATCCTAACAGGCCGGCGCCGCCATATCAAAAAATATTGATATAGATTCTTGTGCAATCTGTAGGCTGATCTGGCACCGTCCGGCATCGCCCGGCGTGACTCGTCGAGGGCGCTCCACGCCCGCTGGGCGGCTGTGTCAGAATGCGCCTATGCGCACCGATCTTCCGGAGATTACCAGCAAGCTGCCCGGCGTAGAGACCACCATCTTCACGGTCATGTCCGAGCTTGCTCAGGAACATGGCGCCCTGAATCTGTCCCAGGGATTTCCGGATTTCGACGGTCCGCCCCAACTGCTCGAGCGGGTTCAGCACTATCTCACCCATGGGTTCAATCAGTACGCGCCGATGATGGGCGTCCCGGCGCTGCGAGAAGCGGTGGCGGCGAAGGTGTCAGCCCTCTACGGGTTGACGGCGGATCCGGATGCGGAAGTTACCATTACCTCCGGGGCCACCGAAGCCCTGTTCTGCGC
The DNA here is from genome assembly GCA_024640825.1 of Gammaproteobacteria bacterium. Taxonomy (GTDB): domain Bacteria; phylum Pseudomonadota; class Gammaproteobacteria; order Pseudomonadales; family Azotimanducaceae; genus UBA7803. Next base: position 8,860 of record JAHEEG010000034.1, on the reverse strand, counting down.
CATCGCGGCGGTGGTGTCGCCCGGCGATGAAGTCATCGTCTTCGACCCCGCCTACGACAGCTACGAGCCGGTAGTGACCCTGCAGGGGGGCATAACCCGGCACGTGCCTCTGCATCCCCCCGACTACCGGGTGGACTGGGACCAGGTAGCCGACCTGCTTAGCGAGCGTACCCGGCTCATCATCACCAATACCCCGCACAACCCCACCGGGACGGTCTGGCAGGCCGGCGATGTGGATGCCCTGGCGCAGGTGGTCGCAGATCGGCGCATGTTCGTGCTGGCGGATGAGGTCTACGAGCACATCATCTTTGACGGTCAGGAGCACCAGAGCCTGTGTCGGTATCCGGAACTCTATGCCCGGGCGTTCGTGGTTTCGTCCTTTGGTAAGACCTACCACACTACCGGCTGGAAGATCGGCTACTGCGTGGCGCCGCCGGCGTTGACCGCGGAATTCAGGCGCATCCACCAGTTCGTCACGTTCACGTCGAACACTCCGGTGCAGCTGGGCCTGGCGGATTTTCTGAGCGCGCATCCCGAGCATCACCTGACGCTCGGAAACTTCTATCAGCCCAAGCGGGATCTGTTCTGTCAGCTGCTGGAAGGGTCTGGTTTCCGCGCCGTTCCCAGCGCCGGCACCTACTTTCAGCTGCTGGACTATTCGGCCTTCTCGGATGAGAACGACATGGATCTCGCCATGCGCCTGACGCGTGAATCGCGAATTGCCTCCATACCGGTGTCGGTTTTCTATGCCCAGCCGCCGGATCATCGGATGTTGAGATTCTGCTTCGCCAAGGACGACGCAACGCTGCGCCGCGGTGCGGAGATATTGTGCAGCCTCTGACCCTGACCCTGATACAGACGGCGACCCGCTGGCACGATCCGGCTGCCAATCGGCGGCTGTTCGAGGCCTGGCTGGCGCAGGTGCCGGCGGATACCGATCTGGTGGTGTTGCCGGAAATGTTCAGCACGGGATTTACCATGGCCTCTGCGGACGTGGCCGAGGAGACGGCGGGCCCCACCCTCGCCTGGCTTGGTGAGCAGGCCCGGCTGCACGAGAAGACCCTCTGCGGCAGCCTCGTGGTGGCGGAAGAAGGCCGGTATTTCAACCGCTTTGTCTGGATGCCGCCCTGCGGGTCCAGTGTCTTCTACGACAAGCGCCACCGTTTTCGCATGGCCGGCGAGCACCTGCACTATGCTGCAGGGTCCCGGCGGGTGATCGTGGAGTGCAACGGCTGGCGCATCCTACCCCTGGTCTGTTATGACCTTCGGTTCCCCGTCTGGCTGCGCAACCGCCGGCAGGGTGAAGCCCGAAAATACGACAATGACCAAGATCTGGACTACGATCTGCTGCTGTGCGTAGCCAACTGGCCTGCGTCGCGGCAAATCGCGTGGCAGACGCTGCTGCGGGCCCGGGCCATAGAAAATCTCTGCTATGCCGCCGGTGTCAATGTCGTAGGCACGGATGGCAACGGCGTGGTCTACAGCGGCGACAGCGGGGTATACGGCCCCGAGGGTCAGCAGCTACTGGACGCGGCATCAGGTTCGGGCGTCTTCACCGCGACGCTCGACGGCGAGGCATTGAGCACCTACCGGGATGGGTTTCCCGCCTGGCAGGATGCAGACGAATTTGAGCTCAAGGAGTAAAAATATGGTTGGGCGGTACGTTTCGCTGGTCGGCGTGGTTATAAGCCTGGCACTGGCCGGTTGCGGTAGCAGCGAGTCCGGCGGCGGTGCCGGGCAGGCGGCAGAGTCCGCACCGCATTCGGGTGAGCAGACCTACAACCGCTACTGCTTCTCGTGTCACGCGGCCGGCGTTGCCGGGGCACCCAAAGTTGGCGATGCGGAATCCTGGGCACCGCGCATTGCCAAAGGTCCGGCTGCGCTGCTCCAGTCGACGATCGCCGGTATTGCCCCTGGCATGCCGGCGCGGGGGCTTTGCACCTCGTGCTCGGATGACCAGCTCGCGGAGGCCATCGACTTCATGGTCCTGCGCAGCCAGTAGCCTTTTTCGCCAGTTTCTGGCCAGCGTCGCAGAAAATTCGTCACGTGGCTGGGAAAAGGCCTGAAAATCAGCGCATTAAACATTGGCGCGGATAGTGCTAACGGATAGTGCTAACGGATAGTGCTAACGGATAGTGCCGGTAGTAGTGCCAGATAGTTGACGGCCCTCTCACGAAGGTGAGAGGGCAGAGAGGAACCGTATCATGAGTCATTACCGACCCGGCGACGTCGTCTCCCGGCGTAAAGGTCTGGTCATGCATAAGGGCGTGGTGCTGCCTGATGGCAATATCCTGCACAACACGCCGTTTCGTGGAGAGCACGTTTGCTCTCCGGCGGAGTTTCGTTCGGGCCAGCGCCTTTACGTCTCGCAGCCGCGTACCAACGATCATCTGAGCAGGGTCTATAGTGCCGCGCCGGAGTCGTCAAAGCGTTATAACCTGTTTACCAACAACTGTGAGCACACGGTATCCCGGGTCACCCACGGCGCGCCGGAAAGCCCCCAGCTCCGCAGCTGGATCACCGGAGTCGGCGTTGCAACCCTCACGTTCGCGCTGACCCGGCATCCAGGGGCGACAGCAGCCGGCTATGTGCTGGGCCGAAGAATAGGTCGTCGTCTGGGACGCTGGCGGTAAAAGTCCCGAAGCCGGGTACCACCAGTCGATGGCAGTGCAGAAGCAGCCGGGATGCCTGCTGTTCCGCGGAATCCGGGCGGCCGTAAATGTGATCTCCGAGAATCGGGTGACCGATCCAGCTCAAGTGAACCCGCAACTGGTGGGTGCGTCCCGTCAATGGTGACAGCAGCAGCAGGGTCGTATCGTTCACGCTGGCCAGACTCCGCAGTCGGGTTAGGCTGGGGTGGCCATCTCCGGTACTCGCATTCAGCGTCCAGCCTTTGACCCCCTGCACAATGTCGGCCCGTTGGCCTGCCACTCGATAGCGGCTCTTCCGGCCTTTTCTGAGCGGCATATCGATACGTAAGCTGCTGTGGGAACTGAGCGTGCCGACAACCCGGGCCAGGTAGAACTTCCGTACCCTGCGTTGCTGAAAAAGCCGGGTAAGGCGCTTCTGGACGTCGACCGTCAATGCCACCAGCAGGACGCCGCTGGTGCCTTTGTCCAGACGATGTACCTGATAGGGGCGCGCGCCCAGAATCTCCGGCAGCTGATCCCAGAGGCTTGCTTCGCCGCTCCTGTCAGCTAGCAGAGAAACGTTCGCCGGTTTGTTGATCACCGCTAGGCCGGGCTCTCGGTGAAGTATGGCTGGCATTTCGAATGTCCTGTCGCAGCGGTGGTTTCGCTGCAGGCCGGCAAAGTACCATAGTGAAGGATCACATTGGGGGGACGGATCATGCGTGCGGCGGTAATGAGAAATGGGGCAATAGTCGTCGACGACGTTCCAGCGCCTGTGCCGCAGTCGGGAGAGGTTCTGGTGAAGACCCTGGCCTGCGGAATCTGTGGTTCAGATCTGCACGTGCTGCAGCACGCGGGGGCCCTTGCCCGCAACCCTGAGGTGGCGCTCGGCACGGCGGTGGATCCTCGACGCGATATGGTGATGGGTCATGAGTTCTGCGCCGAAGTGCTCGATTACGGCCCTGGTACCGGGCAACGTTTCCCTGTCGGCACCCGCGTGTGCTCCGTGCCGAATATTGTCCGCCAGCAGCAGATCGTCGGAATTGGCTATTCCCATGACGTTCCGGGCGGATATGCGGAGCAGATGGTGCTGATGGAGCCCAGCCTGTTACCGGTAGCGAACGGGCTGTCCACGGACAGAGCCGCGCTCACCGAACCCATGGCCGTGGGCGTGCACGCGGTGGAGATGGCCCGGCTTTCCGGCGACGAGGTTACCCTGGTCGTCGGCTGCGGCCCGGTGGGTCTTGCGGTGATCAGCGCGCTCAAGTTGAAGGGCGTGCATCCCATCGTCGCCGCAGACTTTTCTCCAGAGCGTCGCAGGCTGGCGGAAGTGATGGGCGCCGATATCGTCATAGATCCGGCTGCACGGTCCCCTTACAGCTCCTGGGAGGACGCGGCTCGGGCCAGCGAGCAGGGCGCATGGGCGCCCGTTAACCCGCTTACCGGCGAGCAGCGGTTGCCACCCGGGGTTTTCTTCGAGTGTGTCGGGGTGCCCGGGGTCATCGATCAGATGATGGTCGGCGCGCAGCCCGGTTGCCGCTTTGTCATCGTGGGGGTGTGCATGGAGCAGGACCACATCCGGCCTCTGCTTGCCATCGGCAAGGAGCTCAACCTGCAGTTCGTCCTTGCCTACACGGCGGATGAGTTCGCCCGGACGCTGCAGCATATTGCCGAAGGTGAGATCGACGTTGATCCCCTGATCACAGGTCGGGTAGGGGTGTCGGGTGTGGCTCGGGCTTTCACCGACCTGAAAAGTCCGGAAGCGCATGCGAAAATACTTGTAGAGCCCTGGCACGAATGAACCTAAGAGATCTACGCTATCTGGTGGCAGTGGCCGAGCATCAGCATTTCGGTCGGGCTGCCGAAGCCTGCTTCGTCAGCCAGCCGACGCTGTCCACCCAGATTAAAAAGCTGGAAGAGGAGCTGGGGGTAGTCCTCCTCGAGCGCACCAATCGCCAGGTCATGCTGACCCCGGTGGGCGAGCGCATCGTCTCGCAGGCCCAGCGGGTGCTACGCGAAGTCTCCCAGATGGTCCATATTGCTGAAGAGCATCGGGATCCTTACGGTGGCGAATTCAGGCTGGGCATCATTCCCACCGTCGCCCCTTACCTGCTGCCCAGGATTCTCGGTCCCATCCAGAAGTCTTTTCCTAAGCTGAAGATACAGCTCACCGAAGGGCAGACGGCGGTGATCTCCCGACTGCTGCGGGAAGGAGAACTGGATGCGGTAATTCTTGCGCTGCCGCTGGAGGAAGAGAACCTCCGGCATGTGCCGTTGTATTCGGAGGACTTTTATTTTGCCGTCTCCAAGCACCATCCGAAAGCGGGACGCAAATCCGTGACCCTGGCCGACCTGGACGAAGAGCAGGTACTGCTGCTGGAGGATGGCCATTGTCTGCGTGATCAGGCGCTGGACATCTGCAAATCGCACAACGCGGTGGAGAACACCAACTTCCGGGCCACCAGCATCGAAACCCTGCGGCAGATGGTGGCTGCGGATGTGGGCATAACGCTCATGCCCGAGCTGGCCATCACAACACGCCGAGGTCCGGTACGCTATCTGCCGTTCCGGGGTGAGCATCCGCATCGCGATATCGGCCTGTGCTGGCGCGCAAGCTCTACCCGCGGCAGCCTGATCCTGGAGATGGGCCAGGTTCTGCAGGATGCCATGAAAAAGGTGATGAACGAGGTGACGAAAGAGCAGACGAAACAGACGGCAAAGCGGGCGCCGGACTGAGTGCGACCAGCGCGGATGAACCCATAGGCGTCTTCTCGCCACGATTCCTGCTGTGCATGGCGGCCAATTTTGCGCAGGCCGTTTCCTTCAGCATGTTTCTGCAGCTTCCGGGCTTCCTCCAGGCGCTGGGGGCCCGCGCGACGCTGATCGGGGTGCTGGTTTCGCTGACCGCGCTTTCCGCCGTGGCTTTTGGCCCGCTGATCGGGCGGGTGATGGACCGGCGCGGTCGACGCCCCGTCATCCTCTGGGGTAACTTTCTGAACTGCTGCGCCGTGACCCTCTATCTCGGGGTGGATGCCATTCACCTCTGGCTGTGGGGGCTGCAACTGCTGCACGGTCTGGCCGAAGCGCTGCTGTATGCGGCCTTCTCCACCTGCGCGGCGGATATCCTGCCGACCAGCCGCAGAACTCAGGGACTGGCGCTTTTTGGCGCGTCGTCCATGTTGGCCATCGCGGTAGGCGGCTATCTTGGCGACGTGGCGGCTCTTGTCGGTGGATACCCGGGCGTTTTCGGCGGGGCGCTGCTTGCCGCGCTCGTGGCTCTGGCGCTGTCGTGGACGCTGGCGGAAACGCGGGTATCCGCTGATGGCGCCGCGGAGCCGCCGCGACGCTGGCGCGATGTGCTGGGGCAGCGTGATCTGCTCAGCCTGTGGCTGGTGAGCGGTGCATTTTTCTTCGCCATGGCCGGCGTATTCGTCTTCTTCAAAACCTGGGTTCTGACGACGGGGTTGGGGTCTCTGGGCGGCTTCTTCGCCATCTACACGGGGACAGCGGTGCTGCTGCGCCTGCTGCTGGGCTGGGTACCTGATCGGGTAGGCGCGCTGAGCATGGTCGGGCCGTCGCTGCTCTGCTTCGCGGCGGGCGTGGCCACACTCGCCGCGGCCAGCCAGCTGTGGCACCTTTTGCTCGCCGCCATACTCTGCGGTGTAGGGCACGGCTTCGGGTTTCCCGTGCTGATGAGTCTGGTGACGGAGCGCTCGCGGCCCGGGGAGCGGGGGACCGCGATCGCCATCTTCGCGACGATCGATGAAGGTGCGGTGCTCGTGGCCGGGCCCGTGCTTGGTCTTGCCGCGGATGCGTTCGGTTATGGTGGCATGTACCTCGCCGCCGCCGGAGTGCTGGCAATGGCGGTGCTGGTTTTCGCGGGCCACATTGGATTTAATCGAGCCGGAGCTTAACTCGGAGAAATCCACATGATTGAATTCCATGATCCTCGCGGGCGCAGTGCCGCGCCCCAGGAACCCTACCGGCTGCATGTTGATCTGCAAGGCAGCAACGACCCGCGCATCGCATTTCTGGCCAATGGCTTTCCCGATTCTGAAAATTTCCTGCGGCAGCTTGCCGAGGTCATGACCGAGCAGTTGCCAAGCATGCGCGCCGAGCACTTCAACAAGGGGGATGCCTCCATAGCGGCGCCCGAACCCATGCTGCAGGAGATCGAGTCTGGCTGCGTGGCGGCCGTAGCCGCTTACGGGCATTGAGGCAGCTGTACCACCGGCACCGTGCGTGACGGCATCAACATCGCCCGCCTGGGCGTGCCTGCGATAGCCCTGGTTACAGAAGAGTTCTGGGCCCAGGGGGAATTCATCGCCCGGTCGCTGGGCATGGAAGGCGTTCCCCGGGTGCGCCTACCGCATCCGGTAGCGGGCACGGGCAGGGCCAATTTGCGCAAAGTGGCAGAGCAGATAGCGCCGGCGGTGTTCGAAGCCCTGGCTGCGCAGCGGCCGGCAGATGGCGAAGAGACGACCAATGTCTGATTGGCTGAATGCAGCAGACGAAGCGGCCGCGGTGGAGCAACTGCATGCTCTGGAATGTACCGACGGCTTGCCGGTGATTGTTCCAACTGCCGAACGGGTCTCCAGGATGGTGCTGGCCTCCGGCCAGGCGCCGGAGCTCGTTTTGGGGGAGATGGGTCCGGGGCGCGGGGTTGCTACCATCGAGAATATTGCAACGGCTGCGGTGATGGCCGGCTGCCTGCCGGATTACATGCCTTTGGTTGTGGCGGCGGCCACTGCGGTTATCGACCCCGTCTTCGACCTCACAGAGATGCAGGCGACCACCCACTGCACCGCACCGCTGATCATAGTCAACGGCCCGGCCCGGCACTGGTGCGGGCCCGTGGCGAGCGGCTTTGGCGCCCTCGGTCCCGGCCACCGCGCCAATGCCAGCATCGGCCGGGCGCTGCGGCTGGCCATGATCAACGTAGGCGGCGGCAGACCGGGGGTTTCCGATATGGCCTTGCTGGGGCACCCGGGCAAGTTCACCTACTGCCTTGCCGAAGACGAGGAGAACAGCCCGTTTCCGCCGCTGCACGTGCATCTGGGATTCGAGCCGGAAGACAGCGTGGTGACCGTGATCGGTGCTGAAGCTCCGCATTCCGTTCTCTACAGCGGCGACGGCGATGATCCTGAGAACCACCTGCGCCTGCTGCAGATGCTGGCGTTCGGGTTGGCGAACCTGGCCACCAACAACGCCGTTTTACGTAACGGCTCGGCGGTGGTGGTGCTGAATCCCGAGCATGCGGGCATGCTCGCGGCTGCGGGGATGAGCCGTCAGCAGGTAGCGGAAAAGATCTGCGAGTATGCGTGCCATACACGGGCAGACGTCGAGCGCTTCGCGCCCGACTTCGCAGGCTCCGCCAGCGCAGAGGTTTTGTCCTGCTTTCGCGGGCCGGAGCAGATTCTGGTACTTATGGCCGGCGGAACAGGCCTCTATTCCATGGTCATGCCGTCCTGGTGCGCCGGCAAACACCGCAACTCGCCGGTGAGCGTCAAAGTGGAAACAGGTCAGGTCTGCGAGGTGCCGGGTATCTGAGGTGAGTCGCCCCTCCCTGCCTCATCATTGCTGAGCTGTTGCAAGATCACTATGATCGGGGTCTGCGTCATCCAAATAACAACACAAGGGGTTAACCCAGTGAGAATTCGCAAACTGGCAAGTTGTGCGCTCGGCGCGTTGGCGTTCGTGTTCGTGTTGGGAATGCCGATCTTCTCCGCCCAGGCGCAGCAAAGCGCCGCAGCCGAGGAGCTCATGATCGAAGAGGTAGTTGTTGTGGGCTCGCGCATCCAGAAGCCCGACTACGCCTATTCCAATCCGGTTGTTTCGCTGGACGCCCAGGCTATTCAAGCATCGGGCACGACCGACATTGGCAGCTACCTGAAAACGCTGCCCGCGTTGACGGGGTCTCTGGATAGCAATGATGGTGCGGGGTCGAATGCCTTTATCGGTGGCGCCGGGTTGAGTCTGCTCGACCTCCGTAACCTGGGCTATGACCGCACTCTGGTTCTGGTGGACGGACGTCGACACGTATCCGGTCTTGCCGGCACCGCGGCCGTGGACGTTGATACCATCCCTATCGATCTGATCGAGCGTGTGGAGATAATGACCGGAGGGGCGTCGGCCATCTACGGCGCCGATGGGGTCAGCGGCGTAGTGAACTTTGTCATGAAGGAGGATTTCGAAGGCGTCCGATTTCGCGCCCAGGGAGGCCAGTCGGA
>JAHEEG010000033.1:20598-27506 GCA_024640825.1 Gammaproteobacteria bacterium | reverse complement strand
ATCCAGGGAGAAGCGAAGCGTTGGCGGCACAACCTTTAACGAGCTGGAAACTGGTGCAGGTACTGGGACACCAGCGCTATCTGGCGCTGTCTTTGCTGGCGTTCCTGCTCCTGTCCCCATTTGTGCATGATAAGTTCGAGGGGTCGCGGCTTCTGACTTTTGGCGTGCTCACATTGGTGTTCATCACAGGACCCCTGGCGGTGGCGCGCACGCGAGGTCAGCTGATTGCAACGGTTGCCCTTGCCCTCCTGGTACTGCTGCCAGGGCTGGCATCTGCTGTGGGCGACTTCGAGGCCTCCTACCGATACTCCCTGGTCGCCGGCATTCTGTTTTTCAGCTTTCTGGTTGGCCTGCTGATTCGCGAGTTTCTGGTTCAAAGCACCGAGGTCGATTCCGAAACGCTCTGGGGCGCCGTTAACATTTATATCCTGATCGGCCTGATTTTTGCGTTCTGGTATGCCGCGTTAGCTTTGTTCATGCCGGGGCTCTTTTCCGGCAACTTCATGGAAGCCATACACCGTAATCAGCTCATGGGATTCATCTACTTCAGCTTCGTCACGCTGACTACTCTTGGTTATGGCGACATTACGCCCACCGAGACGTGGGTTGCGACGCTCAACTATCTGGAAGCGGTCATCGGTCAGCTGTACGTTGCCATCGTCATCGCCCGGCTGGTGAGCCTGTATCTGGTCAAGCGCGACTAGGCGTCGCCAGCTGGATCACGCTTTCCGCTGCTGGCGGCAGTCGCCAGGGCCAGGGCCGTTACGATCACTTCCACCGCGATCAGCGGCACCGCGAGCGCTGCATCCTGGATTACCCACGCGAGCACTCGGAATATGGCCGCCCCGCCGAGCAGCAGCGCCGCGCCGTAGAACCAGGCCTTCTGCAGCGTTATCACACCAAACAGCAGCATGCTGCCGGCGGCAAAAAAGAACGCGCCAAGATCGCCGATCTGGCTGCTGCGGGCAATGCCGTCCAGCAGCGGCATGCCGATGGTCGCCGCGGCGGCTTCAGGATCAATCAGCCAGCGCAGGCTGATGCCGATGAACAGCACGCCGGGTAGGAGGGTCAGGTAGCGGATAACCTTTTTCATCGAGCGACCTCAGTGAACGTTGGGTGGCTGTCGTGACTATGAATGACACGGGGTCGCTAAGACCAGGCTGGCAGCGCGCGCCACTCGTCATCGGTTCCCAGCGCGGCCTTGTCGGCGTCGTAGCTGTACAGCCAGTGCTGCTGCGGGGAGAAGTCTCCGCCGAAGCGATCGTTGTTGCGTCGGAAACGCTCGTTGCGCGTGGCGACGTCGTCGGGATTGTCCAGATGGTACCAGCGCTCTGCGCTGCGTGACTGCTGAACCATGAGGTTGGCCCGGGCGTAGCGCAGAGACTCGAACCGTTCCAGAGCCGCAGGCAGGTCGTTGGCGCTCAACTCGAGCGTTCGTGCCAGCACCCACGCGTCCTCGATGGATTGCACCGCCCCTTGTGCGTGGTAGGGCAGCATGGCGTGGGCAGCGTCACCCATCAGTGCGATACGTCCGGAGACCCAGCCGTCCAGTGGGTTGCGGTCGTACAGCGCGGTGACGAAGGGCTGCTCGGTCGCCTCGATCAGGCGTTTGGGGCGGTCGTACCAGCCGTCGAATGCGGCGATCACCTCTTCTTTGCTTGCAGTCTGCGACCAGGATTCGCGCTTGCGGTCGCCGGTCTGACCCAGCGCCAGCCAGTTCAGGCGTCGGCCGCCGGAAACGTAGTAGTAGACGAATGAAAGCCTCGGGCCCATGTCCACGTACGCGGAAACCGGTATCTGCAGGTCGGCGATCGCATCGCTGTCGACCACGCCGCGCCAGGTGACGTAGCCGGAAGGTCGCGGCGGGTCGGGCTTGAATACCTGTTCGCGGACCAGAGAGTGAATGCCGTCCGCGCCTATCAGCAGGTCGCCTTCGAACCGGGCTCCGTCTTCTGCTTGCGCCCACGCAATGTCGGCATCCTGACCCACGGCAACGATCTTGGTCGTCAGTTGAAGGTGGCCGGGATCCAGCGCGCTGGTCAGCGCCTCGATCAGGTCTGGTCGGTGCGCGTGGTAGTAGGCGTAGCCGTACACGTCCCGCACGCGTGGCATGAGCGCGGTTCGCAGTATGGTTTCGCCGGTGTCCCACACGCTGTACTTGTGGAAATCCGGCTCGGTGCAGAAACTTTCCAGCGCCTGCTCGAGACCCAGCGTTTCCAGCACGCGAACCCCGTTCGGGCTCAGCTGAATGCCCGCGCCGACCTCGCCGAAGGCGGACGCCTGCTCCAGCAGCAGATGGTCGATACCCAATTTCTGCAGCGAGAGCGCCAGCGCGGAGCCCCCGATGCCTGCGCCAATGATGAGAACTTTCATTGCAGCCGCGCCAGTAGCTTTTCCGCTGCGCTGATGAGGGCGTCCTGGTGGGGCTGGAGTTCCTGCTGCCCCATGGGCGCCAGGAAAGGCAGAAACGGATCTTCCACTTCGGTGCGGACGCCCGAAAGTTGTTCGATGACCGCCAGCCCGAAGAACGGCACGGTACTGGCGCTATACCCGCCCTCGTGGCTCATGACCAGCTTACCCTCACAAAGCCGGTCGGCCGCCTGCAGCATCCGCCGGGTGAGCACGCGATAACCCTCGCTGGTGAGCATCTGCCGTCCCAGGGGGTCCTCGGCGCCGGCATCAAACCCGCTGGGAACGATGATCAGCTGGGGCCGGTACAGATCCAGCGCCGGTCGCACCACGCGATCGAATGCCGCCTCGTAGGCGCCCACGCCGGAGCCCGGTGGCAGGGGGATGTTGATGTTATAGCCCTCGCCATCGCCGGCGCCGGTTTCGGTCAGCAGGCCGGAATCTACGGGAAAGTTGCGATCCTGATGGATGGAAATGGTCAGCGCCCGCGGGTCTTCCCAGAATGCCTCCTGAGTGCCGTTGCCATGGTGAACGTCCCAGTCGACGTAGGCGATCCGCTCCAGACCCCGCACGGTGAGGGCGTGCAACCCGGCCAGAACCGCGTTGTTGAACAGGCAGAACCCCATGGCCCTGTCCGCTACCGCGTGATGGCCGGGTGGGCGAACCAGGGCGTAGGCGTTGTCAACGCGGCCATCCAGCACCGCGTCCACCGCTTCGATGACGCCCCCGGCCGCCAGCAGGGCAATCTCGTAGCTGCCATATCCCAGCGGCGCGCTCAGCCCGCCTTCGGCGTTCACCTGTTCGCTCTGAGCCTGGATGTGGGCGATGTGCCCGACAGTGTGGAAACGCAGCAGTTCCTCCTGGGTAGCCGGGCGGGGCTCGATGGGAACGAGAGATTTCAGTAGGCCGCTGACATCCAGCAGGTTGCGCAGCCGGCGTTTGGTTTCTGGATTTTCCGCATGTTCGCCCGGCTGCACCGGATTGCCGAAGGGCATCACGCCGGCAAAGTTGGGGGTGCTGTGCCAGGCGTAGAGTTCATGCCAGACGAAGCCGGTTCGACGCGCCATTGGATGGTCCTCCTGTCTAGATGGCGCGCTGGTTCTCGGGCAGCGGGCGCAGTCGGGGATAGTACGGGTGTCGCAGAGGGTCTCCGGGTTTCAGCGCCAGAGACAGGCCCGGGGTCAGGGGCACTGTCGGCCGGGATGGCGGCCGTTCCGCGTAGACCACATCGTCGCCGTAGCAGCGTACGGTGATGGTTCGCCGCCGCCGACCTTCCGAAGTTGGCCCGCCGCCGTGCAGCAGGCCGGGATGAAAGATCACTACGTCTCCGGGCGTGATGTCCCAGGATACGATGTCCCACTTGTCACGCTCGGCTTCGATATCCGGCAGCGGTGGCATGTCGACGCCGTAGAAAGGCCGGGTCGGGTCTTCGTTTACCGCACCGGGATCAAACCCGTCGTAGCGGGTCTGGCGATGGGAGCCGCGGACGAACTCCAGGGTCTCCGCTTTGGGCAGCTTGTCCAGGGTAATCCACATGGACCCGAGCTGGCTGCCTTCCAGCGGCCAGTAAGGCATGTCCTGATGCCAGGGGGTGCGGGCGCAGTTGCCGCCCTCCTTGATGAAGAACTCCTCCGAATACAGCCAGACGTTGTCCGAGCCGATGACGGCACCGAGCATATCGGCGATGGGAGAGTCATACAGCAGACGCTGAATTTCCGGAGTGACGTCGAAATTACGCACGGTTTCGATGAACTCACCTGGCTGACCCTGGAAGAACCTGTGCTTGGTCTGGGCGGTATTGTCCATCACCCGGATCATGCCCAGCTCTATGAGCATGAGCCATTCCGGATGCAGGGCCTGGGGCAGAAAGATTACGCCGTTCGTTACGTACTCGGTCAGGACATCGTCCGTGAGCATGTCCTGCCAGTTCGGCTGAAGTGCTGCAGAACCCATGATCGACCCTCCCCAGTGTCTCCGTGAGCTATTAAATCACGATTGCGCTTGTGGCCAACAGCGGCCGGCTCTTAGGGTCGTTGCGTGCCTCGAAAAATAACAACGTTGTCCCGGCTGCGTGGTAATGTCCGTTCTTGAACTCCAGCTAACAGGCGCGAACGTGAAGGTAGCCCCGTACTTTCCCCATCAGCAAGCGGCGGTTTTCTTCGCCATCTCGGCCGACGACTGCCTGCTGCACTTCCGCCGGGAGGCACTCACTGAAAAGCAGCTGGCGGACGACACGGCGAACAAGGATCTCATCGCTCTGCTGCAGGTGGGTTCCATGTTCGTTGCTAAACCGGGCGACCATGTCGCCGTGTATGAGGATTTCGAACGCGAGCCCTGGAGAACCACGCTGGCCCGCTACCACGCCGGTTTCCAGCAGCTGGGCTTGTCGCCAGTGGGCTTCGGCGATCTGCATTTTCATCCGCGGGAAGATTTCTACCGGCCGCTGGCGGAGTCTCCGCCGGACGCCGATCTCGTGACCGTCTATCTGCTGAGCGGGTCCAACGAGGCCCTGCACCCAAGCCCCGAGGTGCTGGCTGTGAGTCGCACGGTGAACTCAAAAATGCATCTCGCGCGGAACGCGGCCGAGCAGGGCATTCCGGTGCCGGACACGCTCGTCTGCACTAAGGCGACCCTCACCGATGCGGCGGCACGAGGCTTCCTCGACACGCACGGTGGCGAGGTAATGCTGAAGGTCATGGGACTGGCCGGCGCGAGAAACGTCACGGTCATCAGCAGCGTCGAAGCGGGTCTGGAATATCTTTCCGAATACGGCGGCGACATGGAACTGGTGCTGCAGCAGAAGCTGCCTGCGGATCGTTACACGGAAATGACCGTTGATCTCATGGTTTCCGATGACGAGGTTCGGGTCGCCAACGCGCGGCGGATACTCTTCAGCGACGGCCTGTGGGTGGGTAACTACATCAGTGAGGTTGTGACCTTGACCGATATTCAGGTGCGGACGCTGATCCGGGTGGGCGAGTACGTGAGAAGCCTCGGCTACAGCGCGCCGCAGGGGCTGAACTGCGGCATCGACTTTTTTGTCAGCAGCGATGATATTCAAGTGATCGAGATCAACGCGCGCTGGACAGGGGGCCTGCTGCCTGCGGAAATGGCCCGGCGCCTGAATCTGGGGCGTACCGATGCCGTGGCCTCTTTCGACACGGTGTCCGCTGACCGACTGAACGACTACCTGGCGTTTGCCGAGCGGCACCTGTTTGGTACCCACGACGGCGCTTTCGCGGTGGCTCCCATGGGTTTCAGCCCGTATCTTTATGAGGCTGACGGCGAGCAGCGGGTGCACGTCTGGCAGCTGACCATCGGCGATTACGAAAATTTCAAACGGGTCAAGAACGAGGTGCTGGGGCCGGGCGAGCTGCCGGTAGCCAGCACCATCGACCTTGGCCACATAACGGGAACCGGTTCCTGAAGGGTAGCCGATACACCAAGCGGAGGGAGGGCCCCAGTCATGGCCAGCGAACAACAAACGATTTTCATTACCGGGGCGGCCGGCGGCATGGGCCTGGCAACCGGGCGCTATTTTGCCGAACGGGGTTGGTTCGTCGGCCTGTTTGATCTCGACGAGAGCCGTCTGGCCGAGGCGGCCGCCGGGTTTGATCCGGACCGTGTCATGTATCGTCGCCTGGATGTTACGGACGATGCGGACTTCGCCGGCGCCATGGACGTTTTCTCGCAGCGCACCGGCGGCCGCCTGGATGTCATGTTCAACAACGCAGGTATTGCACCGGGCGCCTGGTTCGAAGACATGCCGCTGGAAACCATCCGACGGGTCATCGACATCAACGTGATGGGCGTGATCATTGGCACTCGGGCGGCGCTGCCGCTGCTGAAGCGGACGCCAGGATCGCTGTGCATGAGTACCTCATCGTCCGTGGCCACCTACGGCCACGCCATGCGGGCGGTCTATTCCGCGTCCAAGTACGCGGTGAAGGGTCTTACTGAGGCGCTGAGTCTGGAGTTCGAAAGATTCGGCGTGCGCACGGCCGACGTTCTGCCCGGCTGCATCGACACGCCCATGCTGCGGGATTCGCTGGCGGCGCCCTCAGGGCAGCCGTTCGACGAAAGCATGTTCGAGCGCCTGCCGAAGGAAGGCGCCTACCGGGTCATGCCGGTCACGGCGATCGCAGAGGCGGTGTGGAACGCCTACCATGCCAGCGACGTGATTCACTGGTACGTGCCAGAGGAGGTGGGGGACATCGACCGCTTGCGTGCGGTGGATGTTGGCGCCGCCCGGGAGGAAACCAAGGCGTTTCTGTTCGGCAACGGCTGATCGACCGCTGCGCGTCGACGTCGGTGGCTTCTTCTGGTTAACTGAGCACTCATTTCATTAAGGGGGAGATGGATATGTCTGACCAATGGGCTACCGATCGTATCGCACTCATGGACGTCATGCTGAAGTACGCGGCCGGCGTCGATGAGCGGGATTTTGACCTTTACCGCTCATGCTTTGCCGATGACGTGGAAGTGCTGGATTTCGGACC